>JBATPI010000067.1:0-48653 GCA_049291415.1 Paracoccaceae bacterium
GATGGGGGCAGGGGCCGCGCGCGCGGCGCGGTCCGCCTCCAGCAAGCGGCGGGCGACTTCGGTTTTCACCCGGGCCGCATCGGCGGGCGACAAGGTGCCGCGGGTCAGATCGCGGTCGGTCTCGGCCAACTGATCGCGGTAGATCTGTAGATCGGCCTCTGCAGAGGGCAGGGCGGGCGCGCGGTCCTGCGCCATGCTGCGGATCAGCCATGCCGCCACCGCCAGCGCCAAGGCGACGGCCATTCCCCAAAACCAAGCATTGCTCATCTGCTGTTCCGCCTGTCCTGCCGATCCTGTCTGGCGCCTGATGTAGCGGGTTGGGCGGCGGTTCAAAAGGGGCCAGTCGCCGCAGGGCGGCATTTGGTGGCGACACATTGGCGCCCCGCGCCGACAGATGTCGCAAATTTCCCGATTGTGCCGCTGGTAGGACGGGCTATATCTGACCCCCGTTCCAAGTGGGACACGAACCCTTTTCCTGCAAGAGGCCCCGTGATGAGACGCTATTCGGTTTTTGCCATCGCCCGTGAGGCCCTGCGGTATCATTCCGGTTGGGAAAAGGCGTGGCGCAGCCCCGAGCCAAAGGCACAATATGACGCGATCATCGTGGGGGCGGGCGGCCACGGTCTGGCGACGGCCTATTATCTGGGCAAGAATCACGGGCTGAAGAACGTCGCCATCATCGAAAAAGGGTGGCTGGGCGGCGGCAATACCGGGCGCAACACCACGATCATCCGCTCGAACTATCTGCAAGATCCCAGCGCTGCGATCTACAACAAGGCGCTGACCCTGTATGAGACGCTCAGCCAGGATCTGAACTATAACGTGATGTTCAGCCCGCGCGGCCTGTTGATGCTGGCGCAGACCCATCATGAGGTGCGGGGCTATCTGCGCACCGTGCATGCCAACGGGTTGCAAGGCGTGCAGACCGAATGGATCGGGCCAGAGCGGGTCAAGCAACTGGTGCCGATCATCAATATCGACGGGCCGCGCTATCCGATCCTGGGCGCGATCTACCAGCCGCGCGGCGGCACCGGGCGGCATGACGCCGTGGCCTGGGGCTATGCGCGGGCCTGTTCCGACATGGGCATGGACATCATCCAGAATTGCGAAGTTCAGGGCGTGCGCTCTGAGGGTGGCGTGGTCACCGGCGTGGACACCACCAAGGGCTTTATCGGCTGCCGCAAGCTGGGCATGGTCGTGGCAGGGCACTCTGGCCAACTGGCCGAAATGGCCGGGTTCCGCCTGCCGATCGAAGCCGTCGCCCTGCAGGCGCTGGTGTCCGAGCCGATCAAACCTTGTCTGGATGTGGTCGTCATGGCCAACACCGTGCATGGCTATATGAGCCAGTCTGACAAGGGCGAAATGGTGATCGGCGGCGGCACCGACGGGTTCAACAACTACACCCAGCGCGGGTCTTTCCACCATATCGAGGAAACCTTGCGGGCGCTGGTTGAGACCTTCCCGATGATCTCCCGCCTGAAAATGCTGCGCCAATGGGGCGGTATCGTCGATATGACCGGCGACCGCTCGCCATTGATTTCCAAAACGCCGTTGGGCAATTGCTTCATCAACTGCGGTTGGGGCACCGGCGGGTTCAAGTCCATTCCGGGGTCAGGCTGGGCGATGGCCGAGTTGATGGCCAAGGGTGAGCCGGGGCCGCTGGCCGAGGCCTTCAACATGTGGCGCTTCAAGGAGGGCCAGTTCATTGATGAGTCGGTGGCGGCAGGGGTGGCGCATTGATGGTAACATTTGCAGCCAAATCCTTTGAAGGATTTGCACCGGAGTTTTTGAAAACTCCTGTCCGGATTGTTCGAACAATCCGGGGTCTCGCCCCTGAGGAGGTCTATACATGCTGATCCTGGAATGCCCCTGCTGCGGCGTGATGGCCGATGAGACCGATCTCGCGCCCGGCTATGAGGCGCATCTGAAGCGGTTTGGCCCGGAGTCCTCGGACGCCGAATTTGAGGCCTATATGTTCGCCCGCAAGAACCCCAAGGGCGTGCATGTCGAACGCTGGCGTCATGCTTATGGCTGCGGCAAGTGGTTTCTGGCCGCGCGCGACACCGCCACGCTGGAGGTGTTCGGCACCTATCCCGCGCAGGTGTCAGCGCCGCCCGCTGATATCATCAAGAAGATCAAGGCCAAGCGGCCCGACTGGAAGGGTTTCAAATGAGTGCGCGGCTGAACAAGGGCGGGCGGTTGATTGACCGCTCGGCGGGCGTTGAGTTCACCTTCAACGGCAAGCGGCTGTCGGGGGTCAGGGGCGATACGCTGGCCTCGGCACTCTTGGCCAATGACCAGATGTTGGTCGGCCGCAGCTTCAAATACCACCGCCCGCGCGGCATCGTCGCCTCGGGTGCCGAAGAGCCGAACGCGCTGGTCAACCTCGGCCAGGGGGAGCGGTTTGAACCCAACCAGCGCGTCACCACGACCGAGTTGTTCCCCGGCCTGACCTGCACCAGCCAGAACCACTGGCCCAGCCTGGAATTTGACGTCGGCGTGGTGAACAACACCTTCGCGCGGTTCCTGCCCGGCGGGTTCTATTACAAGACTTTCATCCACCCCCGCGCCGCGTGGAAACATGTGTTTGAGCCGATTATCCGGCAGTCCGCAGGCTTGGGCAAAGCGCCGAAAGAGGCCGATGCCGACCACTATGAATATGCCTATGCGTTTTGCGATCTGCTGGTCGTTGGCGGTGGCATCGCTGGCCTGCAGGCGGCTCTGATCGCGGGTGCCTCGGGCGCGCGGGTGACGGTGCTGGAGCAGACCCCGCATTGGGGCGGACGCGCGCCGGTGGATGGCGATATCATCGACGGCGCGCCGGCGGCGGATTGGATCAACGCCACGGTTGAAGCCCTTGGCAGCATGGCGAATGTCACCCTGCGCACGCGCTGCATGGCAGCCGGGGTCTATGATCACGGCTATGTGCTGGCAGAAGAGCGCGTGGCTGATCACACCCCCGGCGATGGCCGCCCGCGCAAGCGGCTGTGGCGGATCCGGGCGGGCAGGATCCTGACCGCGACGGGCGCGATTGAGCGGCCCTTGTCTTTCGCGGGCAACGATATTCCGGGCGTCATGCTGGCTTCGGCCGTGCGCGATTATGTGGTGAACTGGGGCGTCAGCCCGGGCGAGCGCACGGTTGTCGTCACCAATAACGACGACGCCTATCGCACCGCCATCGCCTTGAAAGAGGCCGGGGTTGAGGTGGCCGCCGTGATCGACGCGCGCGCCGATGTGACGGGTGCCTTGCCCGCCCGCGCCCGCGCCATGGGCATCCGGGTCGAAGCGGGGCGCGCCATCGTCAAGGTCAAGGGCGGCAAGCGCGTCACCGGCGTTTCAATCGGTCTGCAGGCTGGTGAGGGCGCCGTTCTGGACGAGATCGCTTGCGACGCTGTTGCCATGTCCGGCGGCTGGTCGCCGGTGGTCCATTTGTGGAGCCATTGCGGCGGCAAGCTGACCTGGGACCGCGCGCATCACATGTTCCGCCCTGACGCCACGCGCCCGCCGACCACCCATGACGGCAGCGCTATGGTGATCGTGGCAGGCGCCTGCAACGGCGCGCTGAGTGCCGCCGAGGCGATGGCCGATGCAGCTGAAGCGGGCGTTGCTGCGGTGAAATCGCTGGGAAGCCGGGCCAAGACCACGCGCATCGGCAAGGCCGAAGCGGTGGAAGAGGCCACGATGGCCCCGGTCTGGATCATGCCGCAAGGCGCCGGGCCAAAGCTGAAGATGAAGATGTGGCTGGATTACCAAAACGACGTCAAGGTCTCTGACGTGCAACTGGCCGCGCGCGAAGGCTATGCCTCGGTCGAGCATACCAAGCGCTATACCACTTTGGGCATGGCGACGGATCAGGGTAAGCTAAGCAATATCAACGGACTGGCGGTGCTGGCTGATGCATTGCATGAAGATATTCCGGCAGTGGGCACCACCACCTTCCGCCCGCCCTACACGCCCGTCACCATCGGCGCGCTGGCCGGTGAATCGCGGGGCGAGATCTTTCAACCCCTGCGCCGCAGCCCGATGCACGAGTGGCACACCGAGCAGGGCGCCTATATGGAGCCCGTTGCCCTGTGGCGCCGCCCCTATTGCTATCCGCGCGCCGGTGAGACGCATGAACAGGCAGTGCACCGCGAAATCCGCAACACCCGCGCGAATGTGGGTCTGCTGGATGCCTCAACCCTGGGCAAGATCATCGTCAAGGGGCCGGATGCGGGCAAGTTCCTGGATATGCTCTATACCAACGTCATGTCCTCCTTGCCCGTCGGCAAGTGCCGCTATGGGCTGATGTGCAGCGAACAGGGGTTCCTCAGCGATGACGGGGTAGTGATCCGGCTGAGTGAAGACAGCTGGCTGTGCCACACCACCTCGGGCGGGGCAGACCGGATTCACGGTTGGATGGAGGATTGGCTGCAGTGCGAATGGTGGGATTGGCAAGTCTATACCGCCAACGTGACCGAGCAATATGCCCAGATCGCGGTCGCTGGCCCCAAGGCGCGGATGGTGCTGGAGGCCTTGGGCGGCATGGATGTCTCGAAAGAGGCGATGCCCTTCATGACCTTCGCCGATGGCACCTTGGGGGGGCTGCCGGTGCGGGTGCATCGGATCAGTTTTTCGGGCGAACTATCCTATGAAATTGCCGTGCCTGCGGGCCATGGCCGCGCGCTGTGGGATCAGCTGATGGCGGCGGGTGCAGCCCATGGCGTGATGCCCTATGGCACCGAGGCGATGCATATCATGCGCGCCGAAAAGGGATTCATCATGATCGGGGACGAGACCGATGGCACGGTGATCCCGCAGGATCTGGGGCTGGACTGGGCGATCTCAAAGAAGAAGACCGACTTCCTGGGCAAGCGGGGGCAGGCGCGGACCTATCTGGCCAGCCCCGACCGCTGGAAACTGGTTGGGTTTGAGACGCTGGACGGATCGGTCATCGACGATGGTGCCTATGTTCCGGCGGTGGGAATGAACGCCAATGGCCAGGCCAATGTGCAGGGGCGTGTCACCTCAACCTATTACAGCCCGACCTTGATGAAGGGTATCGCGATGGGGCTGCTGAAACATGGCCCCGACCGGATGGGCGAAGTGGTCGAATTCACGGCCGTCGATGGTGGCAGGGTGCAGGCACGGGTGGTGAACCCGGTGTTCCTGGACCCCAAGGGGGAGAAGCAGGATGTCTGATGCGGTATCCGCGCTGAATGGCGCCAGCTATGACGGCTTTGTAAAGATACGTGAAATCGGGCCGGTCGGCATGATCTCACTCCGCGCCAAACCCGGCACCAAGGGGCTGGACAAAGCGATCAAGGCCGCCGTCGGGGTCAAGATCCCCGAGCAGCGGCAGATGGAATGGGCCAAGGACCGCGGTTGCGGCTGGATGAGCCCGGACGAGTTCCTGCTGGTGTTGCCCTATGCGCAGGTTGGCACCGCCATGGCCGCGATCGCCAAGGCACTGGCGGGCGAGCATCATCTGGCCGCCGACGTCTCGGACGCCCGTGCGGTGTTCCGGATCGAGGGGCCAAAGGCCGGTGATGTGCTGGCCAAGCTGTGCCCCGCCGATCTGGCGATCATGGGCCCGAATGAGCTGCGCCGCACCCGGGCGGCTCAGGTCGCCGCGGCGTTCTGGCGCGACGATCAGGGCTATACGCTGGTCTCGTTCCGGTCGGTCGGGGCCTATGTGATGGGACTGCTCAGCCATTCGGCAATGGCGGGCTCGGAACTGGGCTGATCCCGCCGCCTCCGTGGCACACCCCGTTTATGGGTCCGGACATGCCGCGACCGGGCGGAATAACTTATATTCGAAGGGAACCTTTTGGCTCGCACGGGGTTGACCTTCCTGGCGGCAGACGCACTATCTGGCGCAACGCAATTTCCCCCTTACAGGAGCAGGACCATGGCTTTTACCCTTCCCGATCTTCCCTATGCGCATGATGCGCTGGCCGGCAACGGCATGTCGAAAGAGACGCTGGAATACCACCACGACCTGCACCACAAGGCCTATGTCGATAATGGCAACAAGCTGATTGCCGGCACCGAATGGGAAGGCAAATCTCTCGAAGAGATCGTCAAGGGCACCTATCAGGCCGGTGCCGTGGCGCAGAACGGCATTTTCAACAATGCCAGCCAGCACTGGAACCACGCCCTGTTCTGGGAGGTGATGGGACCGGGTGAGTCAAAGATGCCGGGTGCTTTGGAAAAGGCGTTGACCGATGCGTTCGGTTCGGTTGCCAAGTTCAAGGAAGATTTTTCCGCCGCCGGTGCGGGTCAGTTCGGCTCGGGCTGGGCCTGGCTGGTCAAGGACAAGGACGGCGGCCTGAAGGTGACCAAGACCGAGAACGGCGTGAACCCATTGTGCTTTGGGCAGACCGCGCTGCTGGGCTGCGATGTGTGGGAACATTCCTATTACATCGACTTCCGCAATAAGCGCCCGGCCTATCTGACCAACTTTCTGGACAAGCTGGTCAATTGGGAAGCGGTTGCGGCCCGGATGTAGTCCGACCCTTTGCGACAATATGGCCCGTCAGAGCAATCTGGCGGGCTTTTTCATGCCGCCTGCGCTGCCGCCATAGCGGCCTGATAGAGCGCGGTAAAAGCCAGGATAGGGTGTTCGGATTGCGAGGTGCAGCCCGCGTCCACCACCAGCGGGCCGGTATCGAAGCCGCCCGATTCCAACCCGCGCTGCACCGAATCCACAATCGGCCCGTCTTCGGCGAAGGTGGTGGTGCGGTGCTGGTGGATGATCTCGGCCTCAACCGCGTTGGGGGTGGGGTTTGGCAGCCACCAATCCACCTCGATCCTGGTCTGGTTCACCGACAAGGGTTTCCAGCGGTAGGTGTTCACGATGCCGCCCGGATAGACCTGCAGGGCCACCAGCGGAAAGAACCACCAGGTCAGGAATTTGTCGGTTTTGGCCGATGGATCAGCGGCATAGCTGTAGGATTTACGCTCATCCGGGCGGGCCGGGCTGGTGTGGTGGATACCCCAGTCCTGGCCACGGGTGCGGTATTGATCGGGATCAACCACGCCGCTGGTCAGGGTTTTATGCACGATAGCGCAGTGGTAGCATTCGTTGAAATTCTCGGCCACGACCTTCCAGTTGGCTGCCGCCAGACGCTCGGTGCGGGCGGCGCGGTGATATCTGGCAAGGTTCGGCGCATAGGCGGTGATTTCGGGGACCGCGTCGGCCACTGTGTCGCCAAAGGGGCGGGCGGCGGGGTCCAGATTGACCAGGACCAGGCCGAAGAACTCCTCCAGCCGGATCTGCCGCAAGGGGTGGCGCGACTTGTCGAGCCCTGCAAAATTCGCTTCATTCGGCAGGGCGCGCAGCTGGCCCAGGGTGTCATAGGTCCAGGCGTGATAGGCGCAGGTCAGCCGCTTGACGCAGCCCTGACCCGTCAGCAATTCATGCCCGCGATGGGCGCAAACGTTGTAAAACCCCCGCAGCATGCCGTCGGTGCCGCGCATCACGATGACCGAGCTGCCGCTGACATCCTCAACCCGGTAATCGCCGGGGTTGGGCAGGTCGGTGACATGGCCGATCAGTTGCCAGCTGCGGCGAAAGATCGCCCCCCGCTCTTGGTCAAACAGGGTTGGGTCGCAATAGGTGCGGGCGGGCAGGGTCTCATAGATGCCGCCTGAAAAACTGATCTCGACCATGGTCTGCCCCTGGCTGCAATTGGACGCAGCGTCGGGCGAAGTTGCCCGCAGAGCTTGTCCAATTGCGACAGAAGCCGGTCAGCCCAACGCTGCTTTCAGCTGCGCGGTCAGGTCGGGCACATCATCGGCGACACTGAAAAGCGTTTTCAGCGATGGGGCGGCAAAGCCCTGCGCGACGATATGGTCGATCAGCGCCACCAGGGGCGTCCAGCAGCCGTCGGAATTCAGCAAGATTATTGGCTTTTTATGCAACCCGATCTGCGCCCAGGTCAGCACCTCGAAAAACTCATCCAATGAACCCGCGCCGCCCGGCAGCACCGCGATGGCGTCGCAATTCATGAACATCACCTTTTTGCGTTCATGCATGGTTTCGGTGATGATCAGGGTGTTCAGGTCATGCTTGCCCTTTTCGGCGGCCATCAGGTGCGTGGGGATCACGCCCAGCGTTTGCGCCCCGGCGGTTTGTGCTGCGCGGGCGACTTCGCCCATCAGGCCGATATCGCCAGCGCCGTAGACCAGCCGCCAGCCCTGTGCGGCGATGGCGGTGCCAAAGGCGCGGGCAGCGCCGGTATGGGCCGGGTTCAGGCCGGACCGCGCGCCGCAGAAGACGCAGATTGAGGCAAGCTGCATAGGATCTCCGCGAAATTGGTTGCCAAGGGCGGTCATATCGGGGTTCCCTTGCGATGAAAAGTGATGAGGGAGAGGACGCGATGGCAGGGTGGTCTGGCCTGGGGTCTGGGGCGCGCGCAGGAATTATCGCCGGGGCGGGTCTGGTGGCGGCGGGTTGGGCCTATGTGCTGTGGCTGGCACCGGTGCCGGATGTGCCTCTGGTGGAGGCGCCGGCCGAGGTTGCCGCAGTTGCGGTGCCTGATACGGCGACGACGCCCGCAGCGATCGAAGAAACGGTTGCGGCGGATGTAGCGCCTGCCGTCCAGGCCGTAGCGCCAGTTCCCGATATTGTGCCCGAGATTGTTATCGACACATGGCGGGTGGCGGCGGATGGGGCTGCAGCCATCGTCGGCCGGGCGGCTGCGGATGCACGGGTGGTGGTGTTGGATGCGGCAGGGCCGGTGGCCGAGGGTGTGGCCAATGGGCAGGGCGAATTCGCGCTGCTGTTCACCTTGCCGCCGAACCCCGCGCCATCCTTGCTGACGGTAGAGGCGGCGGGGCCGGGTGCTGCCCAAGTCGTGCGGACGACGATTGCGCTGGGGCCGATTGCGGGGCCTGTGGTGGCGGTCGTGCCAGAGGTGGATGTGGCAGAGGCACCTGCGTCCGAGGGTGAAACAGTGGTGGCTGCAACGGTGGCCGAGGCTGACGCTGCTGCCCCACCGGCCGCGATTTTACTGACCGATGCAGGTGCCGTGGTTTTGCACGATACGGCGCCAGATACGGGGCCAGATACGGGGCCAGATGTGGGGCCCGTTGCCGCCGTCTCAATCGATGCGATCACCTACACCGGGGCGGGGGCGGTGCAACTGGGCGGTCGGGCACAGCCGGGCGCGTTTGTGCGGCTGTATCTGGATGACGCGCCGGTGCAGACGGTGCTGGTGCCCGAAGGGGGGCGCTGGCTGACCACGCTGGGCGACACGGCACCGGGGCTGTACACGCTACGCGCTGACCAGCTGGATGATGCGGGCACGGTCACCTCACGCTTTGAAACGCCGTTCAAGCGCGAGACGCTGGAAAGTCTGGCCGCGGTGGCGGCCCCCCAGCCTGAACCTGAACCGCAGACTGAACTGGCGGCAACGGTCATTCCCGAGGCGGTTGCGGTGCCCGCGCCCGGACCCGTGGCAGAGGTTGTGCCCGAACCGCAAGCGGTTGTGGTGGCGGTGCCAGAGCCGGAAACGTCGGTCGAACCGGCCGTTGTGTCCGTGGCTGACCCTGATCTAGCCGTCGCGCCTGCAACCGAACCCGCGGCTGACGTTGCGACAGCGCCAGAGCCTGCACCTGTGGCCGTTGCCGAGGTGGTGCCGCTGGGTCAGCCTGCGCCCCAACCCGATCTTCAACCAGCGCCCG
Source organism: Paracoccaceae bacterium (assembly GCA_049291415.1). Lineage (GTDB taxonomy): Bacteria > Pseudomonadota > Alphaproteobacteria > Rhodobacterales > Rhodobacteraceae > Pseudogemmobacter. Next base: position 9,670 of record JBATPI010000067.1, read on the forward strand.
CGCCGGGTCCGGTCACGGTGACGGTGCTGCCCGGTTATACGCTATGGGGCATTGCACAGGGGCAACTGGGCGATGGGGTGATGTTCGTGCAGGTTTATGAGGCCAACAAGAACAGGATCCGCGACCCTGATCTGATCTATCCGGGGCAGGTCTTTACCATCCCGATGGCCCAGTAACCGCGCGGCAAGGGGCGCGGTGTGGGGCCGGAGGGGGCTTACCTCTGGCGCTGGCTTGGGGTAGGTCTGCGGGCCTGTAACGCCTGCAGACCAGATGTGTCTTGCGGGCGCCCTGTCCAGAGATGAGGTGCGCGCATGCGCAGATCCAACGCCACCGCCCAAACCGGGTCCGAGAGTTCCGCCTCGGGCTGGCAAACCATCCTGCGGATCCTGCCCTATTTGTGGCCAAAGGATCAGCCTTGGGTCAAACGGCGGGTTGTCGCAGCGTTGGTGGCCCTGCTGGCGGCCAAACTGGTGTCGGTCATCACGCCCTATCTGTACAAGCTGGCGGTGGACGGGCTTAGCGGTTCGGCAGGCACCGACCCCGCGATCTTGATGGGCTTTGGCGCGGTCGGGCTGGTGGTGGCCTATGGGCTGGCGCGGCTGGGGGCGGTGGCCTTTGGAGAACTCCGCGACGCGGTTTTCGTGCGGGTGGGCCAGCGCGCCTTGCGTCAGCTGGCGCTGGAGACCTTCACCCATATTCACCGGCTTTCCCTGCGCTATCACATCACCCGCAAGACCGGCGGCCTTAGCCGCATCATCGAGCGTGGGGTGAAAGGCGTCGATTTCCTGTTGCGGTTCATGCTGTTTTCGATCGGGCCGTTGATCCTGGAACTGTCGATGGTCGCGATCATCTTTGCGGTGGTGTTTGGCTGGCAATATGCCGCCGTGGTGGTGGTGACGATCACGCTCTACGTCACCTTCACCTTCAAGGTCACCGAATGGCGGGTAAAGCTGCGCCGCCAGATGAATGATCAGGATACCGATGCCAACCAAAAGGCGATCGACAGCCTGCTGAACTATGAAACCGTCAAGTATTTCAACGCCGAAGCGCGTGAAGCGGCGCGCTATGACGCGGCGATGAAGGGATATGAATGGGCGGCGGTCAAGACCGGGCAATCGCTGGCTTTCCTGAACGCGGGGCAATCGTTCCTGATCACCAGCGGATTGGTGATCGTGATGGTGATGGCGGCGCGCGGGGTGCAGGCGGGCACGTTGACGGTGGGCGATTTCGTAATGGTCAACGCCTATATGATCCAGATCACCATGCCGCTGAACTTTCTGGGCACGGTGTACCGTGAAATCCGGCAGGCGCTGGTCGACATGGGGCAGATGTTCGGCCTTCTGGGGCAACCGGCCGAAGTGGTGGACGCCGAGGGCGCGCCTGATCTGCAGATCAACGGCGGCGAGATCGTGTTTGACGATGTGCGCTTCAGCTATGAGGCCAGCCGCGAGATCCTGAAAGGCGTGTCCTTCACCATCAAGCCGGGCCAGCGTCTGGCGCTGGTCGGCCATTCGGGCAGCGGCAAGTCAACCATCGGGCGGCTCTTGTTCAGGTTCTATGATGTGACCGGTGGTGCTATCCGTATTGACGGGCAGGACCTTCGGGCCGTCAGCCAGGCCAGCCTGCATGAACAGATCGGGGTGGTGCCGCAAGATACCGTCCTTTTCAACGATACCGTGCGCTACAATATCGCCTATGGCCGCGACAACGCGACCGAGGCGCAGGTGGTGGCTGCGGCCAAGGCGGCGCGGATTCATGACTTTATCCTGTCCTTGCCCGAGGGTTATGAGACCACGGTGGGTGAGCGCGGGCTGAAACTGTCGGGCGGCGAAAAGCAGCGGGTGGGCATTGCGCGTACATTGTTGAAAAACCCGCCGATCCTGATTCTGGATGAGGCGACCAGTGCGCTGGACAGCCAGACCGAAAGCAGCATCCAGGAAAGCCTGGCCGAGATGGGCGAGGGCCGCAGCGTCATCATCATCGCGCACCGCTTGTCGACGATTGTCGATGCCGATCAGATCCTGGTGATGGAAGAAGGCCGGGTGATCGAGAGCGGCACGCATGAGTCTCTGTTGCAGGCCGACGGGCGCTATGCCGCGATGTGGGCCCGCCAGATTGCCGAAGATGACGATGACGAAGCGGTGGCCGCGCAATAGCCATATCGGCGCAAAAACCCCTGATGACAGCGTTTTTCCTTTGACCATGGCCGGGGGGCGGGCCAAACTGACGGCTAACGGTAGGTGGGCTGACGCGATGCTGCGGCGCGTTTTCTTTGCGGTTTTTCTGATGCTTGGCCTTGCTTCGGCGGCGCTGGCAGAACGGCGCGTGGCGCTGGTGCTGGGGGTCGAAGACTACCGCCTGCTGCGCCCTTTGGACAATCCGGTCAATGATGCCCGCGCGGTTGAGGCGCTGTTGGAGGGGCTGGGGTTTGAGGTCTGGCTGGAGACGGACCGTGATCTGAAACGCACCCGCCGCGCATTGGAGGATTTTCGCACCGATGCCGCGGGCGCCGATGTGGCACTGGTGTTTTTTGCCGGCCACGGCGTGGCGATCGGCGGGGTGAATTATCTGTTGCCCAGCGACGCCGATGCCAGTTCCACCGCCGCGCTGACCGCCAGTTCGCTGCCGCTGAGCGAGGTGCAAGAGGTGCTGGCGGCGGTGGCTCCGGTGTCGATTTTCCTGCTGGACGCCTGCCGCGATGATCCCTTTGCCCTGGGGGCCACCACCAGCGCCGATGGCCGCGGGGCAGTGGCGTTAAAGGGCGACAGCGCGGGGGCTGTGCCGCCACAACCGGGCCTGGGCCGGATCGGGCGGTCGGACGGGGTGTTGTTCGCCTTTGCCGCCGCACCCGGGGAAACCGCGTCGGATGGCAAGGAAAAGAATTCGCCCTTTACCTCGGCGCTGATGCGGCATTTCGGCACTGCGGGGGTAGAGTTGAAATCGGCGCTGACGCTGGTGCAGCAGGATGTCTATGACCGCTCACGCGGTCGCCAGCTGCCCTATATCGAAAGCGGGCTACCGGCGTTGGTGTTCATTTCCAGCGGCGGGGATCTGCCGGAACGTGACCAGCTGTTGATCGCCATGGCCGATCTGACCCCCGATCTGCGGGCCGAGGTTGAAGGGCTGGCGGCCGAGCGCGACATGCCGCTGGCACCGCTCTATGCCGCGCTGATCTCGGGCGATCTGGCAAAACTGCAAAGCGATGAGCGGCGGCGGTTGTTGGTCGATGCGGCCGATTCCTATGGCCAGTTCCAGGCGGAATTGGTGAAATACGCCAGCGACGATCCGCGCGTGGCCGATCTGCGGCGGCAGGCCGAAGAGCAACTGACCCTGGGTGCCTTTGACGCCGCCCGCGCCCTTTTGACCGAAGCCGCGGGCATCGACGCCACCGCCCGCGCCGGGCTGAAGACCAATTTCCTGACCCGCACCCTGTCAGAGGCCGGCACCCATATCCTGAACGCCAAGGCCGCGCGCACCGATCTGCGTTATGATCTGGCGATCGAGGATCTGGCCCGCGCGGTTGAGCTATATGCCGAGGTCGAGGCCGATCTGCCCGACCGCGACACCCGCTTTGCCTATAACTATGCGCTGCGCGATCTGGGGGACATGCAACTGGTGGCGGGCAATACCTTTGGCGCGCTGGGGGCCTATATGACGCGGTCGGAATATGCCGCGGCGCAGGTTCTGGTCGATCCATTGGACTTTGGCTGGTCTCGCGAACTGGTCTGGAGCCACAGCGCAGTGGGTGCTGTCTTGCAGCAGCAAGGCTATCTGCGCGAGGCCGAACAGGCCTATTCCGAGGCTTATCAGGTCACCGCGCAGCAAAATGCCGCAACGCCGAATGACACCAGCCTGATGCGCGATCTGGAAACGGTGTTGAACAAGCTGGGCGATCTGCGCCTGGCGCTGAACGATGCGGCGGGGGCGCTGAGCGCTTTTCAGGAAGGGCTGGGGCTGGCGCAGTCACTGTTGGAGACCGCACCCGACGATGTGACCTACAATCAGGACGTGTCGGTCAGCCATGAACGGCTGGGCGATGTGCTGGTGGCCATGGGCGATCGGGCGGGGGCGCGCGATGCCTATGACGTGTCGCTGAAGATCAGCCAGAAGCTGGTCGAACAGTTTCCATCGGATATGGACATGCGGCGCAACCTCTCGGTCAGTTATGAACGGCTGGGCGATGCGATGCAGGCCGAGGGCGATCTGGACGCGGCGCTGGCCAGCTATCAGCAGGGGTTGGTGATCCGTGAGGATCTGCAGGCGCAGGATCCGGCCAACGCGACCCGCAAACGCGACAGCGCCATCCTGTATGAGCGGGTGGGCGACATTTACAACCTGATGGGCGATCCGGTGGCCGCGCTGGCCTCGCATGACCAGGCGCGCGCGGTCCGGCAGGATCTGGTCACGCTGGACCGGGCCAATGCGCTATGGGCACGCGATCTGTCGGTCAGCCATGAACGGATTGGCGCGATCTATCAGCAGACCGGCGATTATGCCGCGGCATTGCCCGCCTTTGAGGCCTGCCGCGATCTGCGGATGGCGATTGTCGCGGTCGACCCGGGCAATCTGCAACGCCAGCGCGATCTGGGGATCTGTCTGGACCGGGTGGGGCAGGTGCTGGCAGAGCTGAACCGGCTGCCCGAGGCGGTGGCGGCGCAGACCCGCGCGCTGGAGGTGCGGCGGGTGACGGCGTCGGTTGATCCGACAGTGGTGCAATACCAGCTGGATGTCAGCTATTCGCTGAGCGCGCTGGCGGGGCTGTATGTGATGCAGGGCGATCAGGCGGCGGCAGCCGTTGCCCTGCGTGAGGCGATTGGCGTGTTGCAACCGATTGTCGCGGCTGATCCGGGCGATCTGGCGACGGCGCGCGATCTGTCGGTTGCGGGTGCGGCTTTGGTCGATGTGCTGTTGCCCGCCGGCGATGTGGCGGGGGCGGTTGCGGCGGGTGAGGTTGCATTGGCGCAGGCCGAACATATCTCAAACGCACGGCCTGCGGATCAAGATCTGCTGCATGTCAAGCTGGTGGCGGCCAACCGCCTGGGTGACGCGCGCCGTGCGGCCGAAGATATGCCGGGGGCAGAGGCCGCCTTTGTGGTCATGGTTCAGGCGGCCTATCAACTGTCGGCGGCTGACCCCTACAATACGGATGCCGCCTGGGAATATGCGCTGGCGCTAGAGCGTCTGGGCGGCGTGCGCAGCTTTCGCGGCGATCAGGTCGCGGCCCGGACCGAGCTGTCAAAGGCGGTCGAGATGCGCGACTGGCTGGCGGGGCAGGAGGGGGCCGGCATTGAGCGGCAGCGTGAACTGGCCTATGCCCTGCAATCGCTGGCCGAAACCCATTTCCAGCTGGATGAGCTGGACGCTGGTCGCCCGATGGAAGAGCGCGCGCTGGCAATCATGCGCTGGATCGATCAGACCCAACCCGGTCAGGTCTGGAACATCATCGACCTGGCCACAGCGCTGGACCGCTGCGCCAGCTATGCCGCCGACCCGCAGCCTTACTATCGTGAATCGCTGGCCCTGCTGGAGGGGTTGCAGGCCCGGGATGCCTTGCCCGAGGGTTATCAAAGCTGGATCGACAACTATCGCACGGCCCTGGGCGGTAATTAGCGCGGGCGTGTCCGGGCGGGATCGGCGGGATGGGCTTGGCAACCTTGGCGCTTTGCCTGTAAGACAGGCCAATAGAACCAGCCGGGGCACGACGACGTGAGCAATACAGACAGCTTCATCGACGAAGTCAGCGAAGAGGTCCGCCGCGACCGACTGTTCAAGACGTTTCGCAAATACGGCTGGATCGGGATTGTTCTGGTCCTGGGCATCGTTGGCGGCACAGCCGTCAATCAGGTGATGAAGGCGCGGGCCGAGACGCGGGCCGAGGCGTTTGGCGATGCACTTCTGGGGGCCATGGCGATTGAAGGCTCGGACGCGCGCCGCGCCGCGTTGACGGCGATTGCAGGTGACGCTGAACAGGACTGGATTCTGGCGCTGCAGGCCGCATCAGACCCAAGCCAGGACCCGGCGGCAACGCTGGCCGCGCTGGACCGGGTGATTGCGGGCGCAGCCGCGAACCCGGCCTATCACGATCTGGCGGTGCTGAAGCGCGCCATTCTGGCGGGCGTGGCCCAGCCCTTGGCGGATCGGCGCACGGCCCTGCAGGCGATTGCACAGGCCGGACGGCCCTACCGCGCATTGGCGGCCGAGCAGCTGGCCTATCTCTTGATCGAAGAGGGGCAGACCGACGCCGCGATTGCCGCCTTACAGGCGTTGGCGCAGGATCAGGATGCCTCGGCCAGCCTGAAGGGCCGTGCCACGCAGGTGGTCATTGCCCTGGGCGGCAAACCGGCGGCGCAAGACGGCGGCACCGGGGCCACCTCGGGTGGCTGATCGGGGCGGGGACGACAGGAATATAAGGACGGGCAAAGTGGCAGCAGGGCATTTCGGGCTGTGGGCAGGGGTTGCGGCGCTGGCGCTGATAGCGGCCTGCGGCGAAAAGGAAGTCATCCTGAAGGGTGAGCGGTTTGACATCCGCACGCCTTTGGAAGACTCGGTCCCGACTGAGGCCAACCCCGCGCCAAGGGCCGCGGCGGCACCGGCTATGACCGGCCGGGCGATCCAGTTGCCCGCAGCACGGGCCAATGCCGATTGGGGCCAACGCGGCGCAGACGCGCGCCATGCCGCCCCGCATGTGGCGCTGTCAGCCCAGCCGGTGGCGGTCTGGTCGGCCAATGTCGGCGCTGGCAACAGCCGGCGCAACCGCATTGCCGCTGCCCCCGTTGTGGCCGGTGGCCGTGTCTTCACCATGGATGCGGCCAGTCTGGTCACCGCCACCTCAACCGGTGGTGGCGTTCTGTGGCAGGCCAATCTGGTGGCCGAGTTTGACAAGGGCGGCGGCGTCTCGGGCGGCGGTCTGGCCGCCGAGGGCAAGCGGGTCTATGTCACCACAGCCTACGGCGAAGTGGTGGCGCTGGATGCCGCCAGCGGTGCCGTGCAATGGCGCCAGCGCGTTGATGCGCCCGTGGTGGGCGCCCCTGCGGTTGAGGACGGCGTGGTCTATGTGACTGGCCGCGATGCCAGTGCCTGGGCGATTGATGCGACCAACGGCAAGGTGATCTGGCAGGTCTTTGGTGCCGCGGGCAAGGCGGGTTGGCTGGGCAGTGCAGCCCCCACCGTGGGCGACCGCGCAATCTATTTCCCGTCAAACACCGGCGATCTGATGGCGGTGCTGAAGGTGGGCGGCGGCACGACGGTCTGGCACGCTTCGGCCGCGGGCAAGCGGCTGGGCCGGGCCTATGCCTATTCGGCCGACATCACCGGCGACGCGGCGCTGGTCGGTGGCACGCTCTATGCAGGCACTGCGGCTGGGCGCACCGTGGCGGTTGAGTCAGGCTCTGGCCAGACACTGTGGGGCAGCGCCGAGGGCGCGATGGGCCCCTTGGCCGTGGCGGGCGGATCGGTCTTTCTGGTCAACGACGAGGCGAAACTGGTGCGGCTGGATGCCGCCACCGGTGAGACGATCTGGTCGGTCGAAATGCCCTATTTCGAGGCCGAAAAGATCAAGAAACGCCGCGCGATCACTGTGCATTACGGCCCCGTTCTGGCCGGTGGCCGGCTGTGGGTGGCCTCATCCGACGGCAAGCTGTCGGGGTTCAGCCCGACGGATGGCAGCATGCAGTACCAGACCACCATTCCCGGCGGTGCGGCCAGCCAGCCTGCGGTTGCGGGTGGGGTCATGTATGTTGTCACCGGCAAGGGCCAACTTGTCGCTTTCCGATAGGGCGTGATCCGTGTAAGCGGGGCGCTTAACTTCGGATGGATCACATGAGCTTTACCCTTGCCATCGTGGGGCGCCCCAATGTGGGCAAATCCACCCTGTTCAACCGGCTGGTCGGCCGCAAGCTGGCCTTGGTCGATGACACGCCCGGAGTCACCCGCGATCTGCGCGAAGGCGATGCCCGGCTGTTCGATCTGCGCTTTACCGTGATCGACACGGCGGGGCTGGAAGAGGTCACCGACGATTCCCTGCAAGGCCGGATGCGCCGCTTGACCGAGCGCGCGGTGGATATGGCCGATATCTGCCTGTTCCTGATCGACGGCCGGATCGGCGTGACCCCCACGGATGAAGTTTTTGCCGATATCCTGCGCAAGCGCGGCGCGCGGGTGATTCTGGGCGTGAACAAGGCCGAAGGCAAGGCGGGCGACGCGGGCGCGATCGAGGCCTGGTCGCTGGGTCTGGGCGAGCCTGTCCGCCTGTCTGCCGAGCATGGCGAGGGCATGGATGAACTGTATGACATGCTGCGCCCGCTGGAGGGTGAGTTTGCCGAGCGTGAGGCCGAAAACGCGCCCTTGGTCGAGGTCGATCTGACCGAAGAAGAGGCCGAGGCTGAGGCGGACGAGACCGCGCACCATCCGACCGCGAAAAAGCCGTTGCAGATTGCGGTGATCGGGCGGCCGAACTCTGGCAAATCAACGCTGATCAACAAGATCATTGGCGAAGAGCGTTTGTTGACCGGGCCAGAGGCCGGGATCACGCGCGACGCGATCTCGGTGCGCTCAGACTGGCTGGGCACGCCGATCCGGATTTTCGACACGGCCGGCATGCGCAAAAAAGCCAAGGTTGTGGCCAAGCTGGAAAAGCTGTCGGTGGCCGACGGGCTGCGCGCGGTGCGCTTTGCCGAGGTGGTCGTGGTGCTGTTGGACGTGGAAATCCCGTTTGAGCAGCAAGACTTGCGCATTGCCGATTTTGCCGAGACCGAAGGCCGGGCGGTGGTGATTGCGGTCAACAAATGGGATCTTGAGGACGAAAAGCAAGACAAGCTGGCCGATTTGAAAGAGATGTTCGAACGGCTGTTGCCGCAGCTGCGTGGCGCGCCCTTGGTGACGGTCTCGGCCAAAACGGGGCGGGGGCTGGACCGTCTGCATGACGCGATCCGCCGCGCGCATGATGTGTGGAACAAGCGGGTTCCGACTGCGCGGTTGAACAGCTGGCTGGGTGCTATGGTTGAGGCGCATCCGCCGCCAGCGCCCGGCGGCCACCGGATCAAGCTGCGCTATATCACCCAGGTAAAAACCCGCCCGCCGGGTTTCATGATCAAATGCAGCCGCCCGGACGAATTGCCCGAAAGCTATAAACGCTATCTGGTCAATGGCTTGCGCGAACATTTTGAGATGCCGGGCACGCCGATCCGGCTGTTTTTCCGCAGCCAGGGTGATGAGAATCCGTGGAAAGAGCGGAAATTCCACACCCCGTCACGCTTGCGCAAACACAAGGCGAAACCCGGCGCGGATTGATCCGGGCGCGGGAGCTATTCCGCCGCTTGGGCGGGGGTATCGTCAGCCTCAGGCGTATCCCATGCCTCTGCCAGCACCCAGTCGCGGCGGTCCTTGAAGGCGGGGTCGGTGACCAGTTCGGCGATCTTGGCGGCATGGGCATCGCAGGCGGCCTCATGCAGGGCCATCAGCGGTTTGTCCTTTTCAAGATACTTCTTGAACCAGGCCTTGGCCCGCTTTAACTGCACGCCATAACCTGTTGTATTTTCAGACTGTTTGTTGCGCACGCGCCAATAGGTGCGGCTGACCTGCTTACCCGTGATCACCACGTCGCCGCGATACATCTTGGCCAGATAGCTGTCCAAAGACCGCAGCGGGAAATGCTCTAGCCGGGCCAGATCAAAGCTGTGGCGGCAATCATGCCCATTTTCATTGCGGTCTGACAGGAAGTGTTTGGTCACCCGGGCTGAGCCATCCAGCCACAGGATAGGCCCCAGATCGCTGCGCATGTCGGGGCGGTGGTTGCGCAACCGCTCAACCCGCTCAGACAGCCGGACGATGGATTTCACTCCGCGCCGCGATTTCAGCTTGCCCGGAGAGGTGGTCTGGTGGGCGGGGAACAGTTCGGTCATCCAGCCGCGCGCAAAGTGCTGCTGGTTGTTTGAGCCGTGGTTCACCTCGGACATCGACAGCACGTCAAACGCACCCGAGGCATCAAACAACGCTTTCAGAGTGTGATCGCCCACTGTGACGTTCAGGAATTCATCGACATCCATCGACAGGAAGAAATCGGCCTCGCGCATGGCGCGCAGATGGTGGGCATAATTCAGCGCGACGGGTTGAAACGCCGTCGAGTCAAAGGCAAAAGCCGGGTTCGGCAGGTGCTGCAGATGGCCCATCTCGGCCAGCCGGTCCAGCAGCAGATCGGTGCCATCGCTGCAATCATTGGTGAAAACGGTGATGTCTGTGACGCCCATCGCCTTATGCCAGGCCAGCCATTCCAGGATGAAGGGGCCTTCGTCCTTCATGCAGGTGGCGACATAGACGCGCGGGTCCTTGATCGGCCAGGCGCGGAAGGTGCGGGGCGGAAAGGGCAGGGCATGCGGCTGGGGAACAGCGCGTTCCAGCAGTTGGACCGTTGAGCCCTCTTTGTTGCGGGCGGCCAGGGTGATGCCCTTGGCGGCCAGCACGCCCATGATCTGCATCAGACCCTTTTCGCCATACACCTTGGGATGGAATTCCACCACCATGGCGCGGACGCCCGACAGGTCGGCGTCATCGAACAGCCCCATCTCTCCGCCTTCGATGTCGCAGACGATGACGGTGGGGTTGACCTCTTTGATCAGCGTTTTCAAACCGAAACGCGGCAGTTTTACCGCGCGGGTGAAGGGGCGGCTGTCAGGCTCCATCGACGAGGCCCAGAAATCCGGGCGCAGGTAAAAGTCAACCGCAGCGCCGTCGTCGGGGGTGGCGACGCCGTTGCGCAAGTCAACGCAGGTGACGCCATTCAGGCGGTGGGTCTCAACGATCAGGGGGATCAGGTCGGGGTTCGCCTCAACCGTGGTGACGCTGGCAACACCCTCAACCATGCCGGCGGCGGTGGACAAAAGGCCAACGCCCGCGCCCAGTTCCAACACCCGGTCGCCCGGCCGCAGGATGCGCCGTAACTGGGCACATTCGCCGGATTCATAGCGGTTGTTGCGCATCGGGCGTTCGATTTTTGGCGTGATGATGGCGGGAACAAAGGGGACCTTTATCCCCGAAGACGTGATCACTTCGTCATACACCAGCATGGGCCACCTGTTTGCCTGCACCGTCAGGCGGCATCATCGCGGAGGACTGCTGCCATCAGGTTAATTCCCGGCCTGTTGCGACCGGCTGCTCTTTTGCGGGCAGTATGCCGGGACAGGGGGGGGCGGGTCAAGCGCGGCGCAAAAGCACCAGTCCGGTCAGCACGACAACGATGCCACCTGCTGCCAGAATTGCCACGGTCGGTGTGGCGGAGATGTTGACCGCGATAATCCCGGTCAGCGCCCAGACCACGGTCAGGCCGTAGATCGGCTGGCGGGGTTTCATCCGCTGGATCGCCAGCGTGATGACCAGCACCAGCACCAGCATGGCCGCGGCGGCAACCACCGGCGCCATCAGCCCGTAACCCGCCAGCAAGACACCGGTTGAAACCGATGCCGCAGCGGTCAGCCAGCCCGCCAGCATGGCAATCGGCGGCGCCAGCACCAGACGATCCACCACGGGATCTGCGCGCAGAAAGGCGATGATCGCGGCAATCGCCATTGGCCAGATCGTGACGGTGCCCCAGATCGGGCTGGCCGCCGCAATCGACATCCAGACCGTGCCGATCAGCGCTGACAGCGCCAGCGGCAGGCGGGGCCGGTCCCAGACCGGATCCGTGGCGCGCTGCCACACCCCGTAACCTGCATGGATCACCAGCCACAGATAGATCACGCCCCAGATCGAGAAGGCCCAACCGGCGGGCTGGATCGGGTGCCGCTCTATGCGGATCGGAAAGGCCGATGGGTCATATCCCATGAAGGGCGGCACCACAAAGGGGGCGATGGCAAAGGCCAGAACGCTGATCAGCAGGATGATGGCTTTGCCCATGGCGGCCTCCTAAGGCAGGGGCCTCAGGCCAGCTGACCCTCGGCGGTGATGCGCGTCTTTCCCCCAAGATAGGGCGAAAGCACGGCAGGTAAAGTGACCGAGCCATCTGCCTGTTGGCCATTTTCCAAGACTGCAATCAGACACCGCCCGACCGCCAGACCGGATCCGTTCAGGGTGGCGACATACTCCGGCTTGCCGCCTGCCGGGCGATAGCGCGCGTTCATCCGCCGGGCCTGAAACTGACCGCAGGTTGAGACGGATGAGATTTCGCGATAACGGTTCTGCCCCGGCAGCCAGACCTCCATGTCATGGGTTTTCTGGCTGCCAAAACCCATATCGCCGGTACACAGCACGATTGTGCGGTAGGGCAGGTCCAGCTTTTCCAAAATGGCCTCGGCACAACGGGTCATCCGGTCATGCTCATCCAGCGCGGTTTCCGGCGCGCAGATGGTGACCATTTCCACCTTTTCAAACTGGTGCTGGCGCAGCATGCCGGTGGTGTCCTTGCCCGCTGACCCTGCTTCGGACCGGAAGCACTGAGTCAGCGCGGTCATCCGGATGGGCAGCCGGGCGGCATCCAGAATCTCGCCCGCGACGGTATTGGTCAGGGGCACCTCAGAGGTGGGCACCAGCCACCAGCCATTGGTGGTCTGATAGCTGTCTTCGGCAAATTTCGGCAGGTTGCCGGTGCCATACATCGCTTCGGATTTCACCAGAACCGGGGTCCAGGTTTCTTCCAGCCCATGCTCAGAAATATGAGTGTCCAGCATGAACTGCCCCAAAGCGCGATGCACCCGGATCACCGCACCGCGCAGGACGACGAAGCGAGAGCCCGACAGTTTGACGGCGGTTTCAAAATCCATCCCCGGTTTGACGCCGGGAATGTCGAAATGCTCCAGCGGTTTGAAATCCATCTCGCGGGGCGTGCCCCAGCGGCGGACCTCGACGTTTTCATTCTCATCGCGGCCAAGGGGAACCTGTTCCAGCGGCAGGTTGGGAATCACCTCCAGCGCTGCGGTCAGGCGGGCGTCCTCGGTCGCGGCCGCTTCGGTCAGCGCGGCGATCTCGGCCTTTTTCTCGGCCACCAGCCCGCGCAGGCGGTCAAATTCGGCATCATTCCCGCTGGCTTTGGCAGCGCCCACCTCTTTGGAGGCGCGGTTTTGCTCGGCAGTGGCGGTCTCGGCGGCCAGGATTTTGGCGCGGCGCGCTTCGTCCAGCGCCAACAGCTGCGGCGACAAAGGTGCCAGCCCACGGCGAGCAAGGGCTGCGTCAAAACCGGCAGGGTTTTCGCGGATGGCGCGGATATCGTGCATGATGGCCTCTGTCTGACAGGACTTTGCCGGGGGTTATGCCAGATCGGCGGGCAGGGGGGAAGGCCAGCGGAGGGCGACTGTTCCCCCGCAGGAAACGCTGCGTTGCCGCGCAGCCGACAGGCATTTCTTGCGCCACGGGCAAAGCTGCCGTAACGCGATGGGGTAGGCAACAACCGGAACAGCCTGATGGCCTCAGACTCAGCCATAGCGACGGGCGTAACGACGGGCGTGCAATCCATCGCCGCCCCCAAGGCAAAACGCGCCGATTACCGCCGCGCGATTGATCTGTTGCGGTTTTTGGCCGCGATGGGAATCGTGCTGGACCACACGCTGGCCTGGGGGTTCATCGGCTATCCCGCACTGGGGTTGTTCCTGATCCTGACCTCATATTTCAGCGTCGGCTCATACCTGCGGTCGGGGGGCGCGAACTTCTGGTCGGCGCGGGCGCTGCGGATGGCCATTCCGTGGCTGTTCTGGTGCGCCTTTTACCGCGTGGTCTGGGAGGTGGTCTCGGATGAGCCGTTCCAGCTGCTGAGCGATCCGTTCACGCTGCTGATCGGCCCGTCTGTGCATCTGTGGTTCCTGCCCTTTGCCATGGTGGCGCTGGTGTTCATTCCGATTATCGCGCGGGATGTGGCCACGCCGGGGCAGTTGGTCGTGGCCAGTCTGGTGCTGGTTCCGGTCTCGGTTGCGCTGGGGCTGATTCATGCGAAAACCGGGCTGGAGGGCTGGCTGATCGCGGGCAGTCCGGTGCCGCAGCCGGTGCCGCAATGGGCCTATTCGCTGCCGATCTACATCTGGGGCGCGCTGGCGGCGGTGGCGCACCGGCTGGGTCTGTCCCGGGTTACGCTGGCGGCGGCGGCGGTGGGGTCGGCGATCATGCTGGCGCTGGACTGGAATGTGGCCAGCGTGCAGTTGATCCTGTGCGCCGTGGTGTTTGAGCTGGTCTGGCGGCTGCGCTGGCAGGGCGACTGGATGACCAGATTGGCCGGCTACGCCTTTGGAATCTATCTGATGCACCCTTTCATGTTGCTGGTGGGGTATAAGCTGTTCGGGTCTGACATGAACCACGCCCTTGGCTTTGCGGTGGCGTTTTTCGGATCCTGGGCGGGCACTTGGGTGTTCAAGCAATTGCCGGTGCTGAAGGGCATGGTCTAGGCCCGCAAAGCACGCCACAGCGCGGCCCCTCTTTCATCGGCGCTAAAAACATCTTACATGGGCCGGGACGCGCCCCCATGAAGGGCGCTTTTGCAAGGGCCGCGGCGGTTCCACGCCCCGGTCGGATGGAAAGGACGCCCATGTTTGTAACTCCCGCCTATGCGCAAGCGGCGACCGGTGCGGCCGGCGCCGGGTCGATCTTCGGCAGCATGCTGTTCCCGATGGTCATGGTTTTGGGGATCATGTATTTTCTGATGATCCGCCCGCAACAAAAGCAGGCCAAAGCCCATAAGGCCCTGATCGAGGCGCTGCGCCGTGGCGATCAGGTGGTCACGCAGGGCGGTATCATCGGCAAGGTGACCAAGGTTGGTGAAGACAACCTGATCGAGGTCGAGATCGCCGAGGGCGTCAAGGTCAAGGTTCTGCGCCACACCATCACCACCGTCTTGAACAAGACCGAACCCGCCGCGGCCTGAGGTTACAAACATGACGCCTTCGTCGCTGTGGAAACGGGTTCTGATCCTGTTGGTCTGTCTTTGGGGTATCGCCGGGGCGGTGCCGAACCTGTTCTATGGCCAGGTTGAGGCGCATAACGACGCGGTCGCGGCGATTGAGCTGGCGGGCGGCGTCGCCTCACCCGAGCAGACGGCGGCATTGGCCGAATGGCCATCCTGGATGCCCTCATCGTTGATGAACCTGGGCCTGGATCTGCGCGGTGGCGCGCATCTTCTGGCGCGGGTTGAAGTGGCTGACGTCTATAAATCGCGGGTTGACGCGATGTGGCCCGAGGTGCGCGACGCGCTGCGCGAGGTGCGTGATCAGGTTGGTGGCGTGCGCCGCGCGCCGTCGCCCGATGGCATCCTGCGGGTGACAATCGCCAACCCCGAGGCCATCGCGGTGGCCTTGGAAAAAGTGCAGGCGCTGGCCTCGCCCGTCATCAGCCTGGCGAACGTGGGGGCCAAGGATTTTGAGGTGACGGCGGATGGCGCCGACATCGTGTTGCAGTTGTCTGACGCGGAAAAAGCCGCCACCGATGACCGCACCCTGCAGCAAAGCCTGGAGATCATCCGCAACCGTGTGGATGAGGTGGGCACGCGAGAGCCGACGATCCAGCGTCAGGGCGAGGACCGGATCCTGATCCAGGTGCCGGGCATCGGCTCGGCAGCCGAGCTGAAATCGCTGATCGGCACCACGGCCAAACTGACCTTCAATCCGGTTGTCGGCACCACAGACAATCCCGGTGCCAACCCTGGTCCGCGCAACCTGTTGTTGCCCGACCGCAGCCAAAAGGGCCGTTACTACATCGTCGAGGAAACCCCCGTGGTGACCGGCGAAGAGCTGACCGACGCGCAGCCGTCGTTTGACCAGAACTCAAACCCCGCGGTGTCGTTCAGGTTTGATTCGGCAGGCGCGCGCAAATTCGGCGATTATACCGGTGCCAATATAGGTGCCTTGTTCGCCATCGTGCTGGATGATCAGGTAATCTCGGCCCCGCGGATCAACGACCATATCCCCGGTGGCAGCGGCATCATCACCGGCAATTTCACCATCGAAGAGGCGACCGAACTGGCTGTTCTGTTGCGCGCCGGTGCGCTGCCCGCCGCGATGGAATTTCTGGAAGAGCGCACCATCGGGCCAGAGCTGGGCGCTGATTCCATCGCCGCCGGCAAGGTGGCCGCCCAGGTCGCCATCGTCGCGGTGGCGCTGTACATGATCGCATCCTATGGTCTGTTCGGCGTCTTTGCCGTGATCGCCCTGGGGGTGAATATCGCGCTGATCTTTGCCGCCCTGTCGGCGGTTGGCGGCACGCTGACGCTGCCGGGGATTGCCGGTATCGTGTTGACCATCGGTATGGCGGTGGACGCCAACGTGCTGGTGTTTGAGCGGATCCGTGAGGAATTGCGCGACCTGAAAAACCCCGCCCGCGCGATTGAGCTGGGCTATGAGCGCGCGCTGTCGGCCATCATTGACGCCAACATCACCACCTTCATCACTGCGGTGGTGCTCTTTGCGGTGGGGGCGGGCCCGGTGCGCGGCTTTGCGATCACGCTGGGAATTGGCATCATCTCTTCGGTGTTTACCGCGATCCTCGTGACGCGGATGATCGTCGAAGTCTGGTACGGCTGGCGTCGTCCGAAAACCGTGATCGTGTAAGGGACAAGGCATATGGCATTCCGTTTCCGTCTGGCACCCGAACATACCAAAATCGACTTTTTCCGGCATCAGTGGATGACCTTTGGCGCATCGGTCGTGATGACCGTGATGGCCATTGTGTTGTGGGCGGTGATGGGTCTGAACTTCGGCATCGACTTTCTGGGCGGCACCACGATCCGCACCGAAAGCACCACGCCGGTGGATGTGGGCGCGATGCGCACCGCGCTGGAGGCGCTGGATCTGGGCGACATTTCGATCACCGAGGTCAGCGACATCAGCTTTGCCGCCGATCAGCACGTGGCGCAGGTCCGCATCGCTCCGCAGGATGGCGAGGAATCGCTGACACCCGAGACTCTGGCCCTGGTTGAGGCGGCGTTGAAGGCCGAAGATCCTGCGATCACCCTGCCATCGGTGGAATCGGTGGGGCCCAAGGTCTCGGGAGAGCTGATCTGGAAGGCAATCACCGCGATGGTTGCGGCCAGTCTGGGGATCATGGTCTACATCTGGCTGCGGTTCGAATGGCCATATGCGGTGGGGGGCGTCGTCTCGCTGGTGCATGACATCTTCATCACCATCGGGGTCTTTGCCCTGTTCCAGATCAAGTTTGACCTGACGATCATCGCGGCCCTGCTGACGATCTTGGGCTATTCGATCAACGACACCGTGGTGGTGTTTGATCGGCTGCGGGAAAACCTGCAGAAATACAAGACGATGCCCCTGAAAGACGTGATGAACCTGTCGGTGAACGAGACGCTGTCGCGCACGCTGATGACCTCGGTTACCACCTTGGTGGCGCTGGGGGCGATGCTGATCTTTGGCGGCGACGTGATCCGCGGCTTTGCCTTTGCGATCTTTTTCGGCGTGATCCTGGGCACCTATTCTTCGGTGTTTGTGGCCAAGAACCTGGTTCTGTTCATCGGGCTGGACCGGGGCGACAAGACCAAGAAAAGCTCTGGCGAATTCGCCAATATCGACGCCTGAGTTGGTCAGGTGCGACTGGTTGAGATCAGCTATGACACCGCGCATCCGGTGCAAGGCTATGGCCCGGGGTTTTTCCGGGTGGGCGACCATGTCTTGCGCGGAGCCTGCCTGATCACCCCGTGGGATGCGGGGCTGTGGGGCGGGCTGAATGACACCGCCACGCCGCTGACCCTGACCGGCCGGATTGACGTTCTCTTGTTGGGAATGGGGGCCGAGGTCGCCTATCCGCCCGCCGGTTTTGTGACCGCACTGCAAGAGGCCGGGATCGGGGTTGAGGCGATGACCTCTCCTGCCGCCTGCCGCACCTATAACGTGCTGTTGGGCGAAGGCCGCCGGATTGCGGCCGCGCTGCTGCCAGTGGCATAGCGGCGCGGGATCCGGTAGGGCTGACAGTCATGGAAATGGTGGTCGAAAATCTGGGCGTCGCGCGGGGCGGGGTGGCCGTGCTGCAAGGCGTGGGCTTTACCCTGCATGCGGGGCAGGCGCTGGTGCTGCGCGGCCCCAATGGTGTCGGCAAGACCACGCTTCTGCGCACGCTGGCCGGGTTGCAACCGACGCTGGCGGGCACGGTTTCGCTGCCCGCTGAAAGCATGGCCTATGCCAGCCATGCCGACGGGTTGAAAGCCACGCTGAGCGTGACCGAGAATCTGGCCTTTTGGGCGCAGGTCTATGGCTGCGACGGGATTGAGGCGGCCTTGCAGGCGATGACTCTGGGCAGTCTTCGCGACCGTCGCGCGGCCAGCCTGTCGGCCGGGCAAAAGCGGCGGCTGGGGTTGGCGCGTCTGTTGGTCACCGGGCGGCCGCTCTGGGTGCTGGATGAGCCGACGGTCAGTCTGGACGCGGCCTCGGTGCAGCGCTTTGCCGATGTCGTGCGCGGGCATCTGGCGGCGGGGGGCGCGGCGCTGATCGCTACCCATATCGATCTGGGACTGGACGCCGATGTGCTGGATCTGACGCCGTTTCGCGCGAGAATGGGCGCCTTGGCCGGATCTGCCGGCGCGTTCGATGGCCCCACCGATGAGGCCTTCCTGTGATCGCGCTGTTGATCCGCGATCTGCGGCTGGCCCTGCGGGCGGGCGGCGGCTTTGGCCTGGGGCTGGCGTTTTTCCTGCTGGTGGCGGTGCTGGTGCCCTTGGGCGTTGGCCCCGAAGGCGACATCCTGGGTCGTATCGCGCCCGGAATCCTGTGGGTGGGCGCGCTGCTGGCCTGCCTTTTGTCACTGGACCGCATCTTTGCCCTGGATTTCGAAGATGGGTCTTTAGACCTGCTGGCAACCGCCCCGTTGCCGATGGAGGGGGTGGTTGCGGTGAAATCGTTGGCGCATTGGCTGGTGACGGGTCTGCCCCTGACGCTGGCCGCCCCCGCGCTGGGGGTGCTGTTGCACCTGCCGCCGGGGGGCTATCTGTGGCTGGTGATTTCACTGGCTTTGGGCACGCCCGCGCTGAGTGTGATCGGCACCTTTGGCGCGGCGCTAACCGTTGGGCTGAAGCGCGGCGGGCTGTTGATGAGCCTGCTGGTGCTGCCGCTATACCTGCCGACCCTGATTTTCGGTGCCGAGGTGGTCAAGCGCGGCGTGGCGGGCATGGATGCCACCGCCCCCCTGGCACTGTTGGCCGCAATCACCGCCGGGGCTGCGGGGCTGCTGCCTTTCGCCTCGGCTGCGGCAATACGCGTCAATCTGCGTTAGCCCCCAACGTGATAGTGACTTGAGCCTGTGGGCAGAGGGATTTAACGAAGCATCATGTCGATTTGGGAATACGCTAACCCTAAGAAGTTCATGCAGACCTCGGCCTGGGCCTTGCCTTGGGTGATCGGGGCGACGGCGCTGACCCTGGGGGTGGGCGTCATCTGGGCCTTTTTCTTCACGCCCGACGATTACCGGCAGGGTGCCAGCGTCAAGATCATGTTTCTGCATGTGCCCGCCGCGATGATGGCGGTGAATGCCTGGGTGATGATGCTGGTGACCAGCCTGATCTGGATTGTCCGGCGTCACCATGTCAGCGCGCTTGCAGCCAAGGCGGCGGCGCCGATCGGGCTGACCTTCACGTTGATCGCGCTGGCCACGGGGGCGCTGTGGGGCCAGCCGATCTGGGGCACATGGTGGGAATGGGATCCGCGGCTGACCAGTTTCCTGATCCTGGCATTGTTCTATCTGGGCTATATCGCGCTGTGGCAGGCGGTGGAGAACCCCGATACTGCCGCCGATCTGACCGGGGTTCTGTGTATCGTCGGGTCAGTCTTTGCGCTTCTCAGCCGCTATGCGGTGAAATTCTGGGGCCAGGGGCTGCATCAGGACAGCACGATCATGAAGGTGGGTGAAAAAGATCCGCTGGCGGGGGTGTATTACGTGCCGCTGCTGGTCTGCATCGCGGGCTTTGTGCTGCTGTTCATCACGCTGGTCTTGCTGCGCACCCGCGCCGAGATCCGGCTGCGCCGCGCGCAGGCCCTGATGGCACGGGAGCGGCAGGCATGATGGTGGATCTGGGCAAATATACCGGCGTTGTGCTGGGATCCTATGCAGTGACGTTGCTGTTGTTGGCGGGGTTGGTCGGGCTGACGGTCTGGCAGGGCCGGCGATCAAAGCGGCAGTTGGCCGAGGTAGAGGCACGGGCGGGGAAATCAGATGTCTAGATGGGTGATGGCCTTGCCACCGGTGCTGTTTGCCGGGTTGGCGTTGATGTTCTGGCTGGGCATGCAGCGTCCGCCGGGAAGTGAGTTGGACAGCACCTTTATCGGTCAGCCCGCGCCGGTGCTGCCGCTGACCTCATTGCCCGGCATCGCGGCGCTGAGCGACGCCGATCTGCGGATGGGGCAGGTGACGGTGCTGAACTTCTGGGCCTCCTGGTGCCCGCCGTGCCGGGCCGAGCATCCGGTGCTGACAGAGATGGCGGCCCGCGGTATTCGCGTGGCAGGCGTTAACATGATGGACGCCGAGGCCGATGCGACAGCCTATCTGGCGCGCGAGGGCAATCCGTTCATCGGGCTGGCGACCGATCCGATCGGCCGCAACCGGGTGGAATGGGGCGTCACCAATCCGCCGGAAACCTTTATCATCGCCGGTGATGGCACGGTGCTGTTCAAATTTGTCGGCCCGCTGGTCGGCACCGATTATGAAACCCGCTTTGTGCCGGAACTGGAAAAAGCGCTGAAATGAGGGCTCTGGTCGCCGGGGCCGTTTTCGCGGCTGGCTTGGGGTCTGGTCTGGGGGCCCGGGCGGATGAGACGGATTCTCTGCAATCGTTTGATTGGCCTCCTGCCGACTATTTCACCGGGGTTTATGAGCGGGTCGGGCGCGATGCGGCAACCCCGCCTGGCCTGGTCAATGATCTGGTGCGGCTGGACCCAAAGGGCGATCGCCTGTCCATGACGGTTTGTGGCGGCGGGGCTGACCAGCCGCCCTATCTGCTGGCCTTTGACACAATCGGCGATGTCTCAAACCTTTTGACAGGCGGCCCGGACCAAGATCGGTTGTGGTGCCTCTATGGCAATGACGGCGACAACTACCCGCTATTGACCTGCGCGGGTGAGACCGGCAGCAAATTCATGCTGTGGCCCCAGCCGGATGCGCCCTGCGCGCCCTAGTGGGTCAGCGCGATCAGCAGGACGGCGGCTATCAGCCATTCACCATAGGGCAGTGACGGCAGCGCGGGCAGGGGAATCGCGCGCGCCATCGGACGCGGGTCGATCTGGCGTTGCGAGAACAGCGGTGGAAAGCGGGTATCCATGGCAGTGGCCCTTATTTCGGAGGTCACGGCCAGAATTGCAGCTTTGTGTAAACATGAACTTAACAAGAACAAAGGCCGGGGCTGTCCCGGCCTTTGTTTGTCATATCAGACGCTTGACGGTTACGACGCCGCCAGGTTGCGCAGCACATAATGCAGGACGCCGCCATGTTCGACATATTCGATTTCGATCTCGGTATCGATCCGGCATTTGATCTGAATGGTCTTCACCGTGCCATCGCCATAGGTGATGGTGCAGGGCACGTTGGACAGCGGTTTCAGATCTCCCTGCAGCCCGGCAATGCTGACCACCTCATCGCCCTTCAGGCCCAGCGTCTTGCGGGTGTCGCCACCGGTGAACTCAAACGGGATCACGCCCATGCCAACCAGATTGGAGCGGTGGATCCGCTCAAAACTCTCGGCGATCACCGCCTTGACGCCCAGAAGCGCCGTGCCCTTTGCCGCCCAGTCGCGGCTGGACCCGGCCCCGTATTCGATTCCGCCAAAGATCACCAGCGGCACACCGGCGGCCTGATAGGCCATCGAGGCGTCGTAGATACTGGTCTGCACCCCGTCCGGCCCCAAGGTGTAGCCGCCTTCGACGTTATCCAGCATTTCGTTCTTGATGCGGATATTGGCGAAGGTGCCGCGCATCATCACCTCATGGTTGCCACGGCGGGATCCGTAAGAGTTGAACTCGGTCACCGGAACCTGCCGTTCGGTCAGATACTGGCCTGCAGGAGAGCTGGCGCGGAAGCTGCCTGCCGGGCTGATGTGGTCGGTGGTGATCATGTCGCCCAACAGCGCCAGCACCCGTGCGCCGCTGACATCACTGATGACGCCCGGCGTCTTTGACATGCCGCGGAAATAGGGCGGGTTCTGGATGTAGGTTGAGGTGGCGGGCCAGTCGTAGGTTTCGGAATCGGTGACCTTGACGCCCTGCCATTTGGCGTCGCCCTTGAACACATCGGCGTATTTCTTGATGAACGCCTCACGGGTCACGGTCTTGTTGACCAGGTCAGCGATCTCGGCGTTGGTCGGCCAGATGTCTTTCAGATAGACCGGGCCGTTGGTGCCCATGCCCAAAGGCTCGGTCGTTATATCGACGTTCATGTCACCGGCCAGCGCATAGGCGACGACCAGAGGCGGGCTGGCCAGATAGTTGGCGCGCACATCGGGGGAAATCCGGCCTTCAAAGTTGCGGTTGCCCGACAGGACAGCCGTGGCGACCAGATCGCCATCGTTGATTGCCGCAGAAATTGCCGGATCCAGCGGGCCCGAGTTGCCGATACAGGTGGTGCAGCCATAGCCCACCAGGTTGAAACCGATCGCGTCCAGATCCTCTTGCAGGCCGGCAGCGTTCAGATATTCCGACACGACCTGCGATCCTGGCGCAAGCGAGGTTTTCACCCAAGGCTTGCGGGTCAGACCCAGCGCACGCGCCTTGCGCGCCACCAACCCGGCCCCGATCATCACATAGGGGTTTGAGGTGTTGGTGCAGGAGGTGATTGAGGCAATCACGATTGACCCGTCATGCAGGCTGTAATCCGCGCCCTTGACCTCGGCTGAGGCCAGCCCGTTGGTGACGGGATGGCCCGGAAGATGCTCGGGCGCAGGGTGGCCGCCTTCGGACGTCATCTTGGATTTCTTGGTCGGCTCTACATCGGGCAGTTTGCGCAGGTCGCGGATATGCTGGCCAAAGGCCGTGGCAGCCGTGTCCAGTGCCAGGAAATCCTGCGGACGTTTCGGGCCCGAGATCGCAGGCACGATGGTGCCCATATCCAGACTAAGGGTGCTGGTATAGATCGGGTCATAGCTGGCATCGCGCCACATGCCGTTGGCTTTTGCATAGGCCTCAACCAACGCGATCCGGCCTTCATCGCGGCCGGTGTTGCGCAGGTAGCGGATGGTTTCCCCGTCAATCGGGAAGAAACCGCAGGTCGCACCGTATTCGGGGGCCATGTTGGCAATGGTGGCGCGGTCTGCCAGTGGCAGGCGGTCCAGCCCGTCGCCGTAGAATTCGACAAATTTGCTGACAACGCCATGCTGCCGCAGCATCTGCACAACCCTCAGCACCAGATCGGTGGCGGTGGTGCCTTCGACCATGGCGCCGGTCAGCTTGAACCCGACGACTTCGGGGATCAGCATTGAGATCGGCTGGCCCAGCATTGCGGCCTCAGCCTCAATCCCGCCAACGCCCCAGCCCAGAACCGCCAGACCGTTGACCATGGTGGTGTGGCTGTCGGTGCCGACCAGCGTGTCAGGATAGGCGATCTCGACCCCGTGCTGATCGGTATCGGTCCAGACGGTTTGGGCCAGATATTCCAGGTTCACCTGATGGCAGATGCCGGTGCCGGGCGGCACGACGCGGAAGTTGTTGAAGGCGTTCTGACCCCATTTCAGAAAGACATACCGCTCCATGTTCCGCTGATATTCGCGGTCAACGTTGACCTGAAAGGCGCGCGGGGTGCCGAATTCGTCAATCATCACCGAGTGGTCGATGACCAGATCAACCGGGGCAAGCGGGTTGATCTTTTGGGCGTTGCCGCCAAGGCCCAGAATACCGTCGCGCATGGCCGCCAGATCGACCACGGCGGGAACGCCGGTGAAATCCTGCATCAAGACGCGGGCGGGGCGATAGGCAATCTCACGCGGGTTCTGGCCGCCCTGCTTGGCCCAGTCGGAAAACGCGCGGATGTCGTCAACCGAGACGGTCTTGCCGTCTTCAAAGCGCAGCATGTTCTCCAAAACCACTTTCAGCGCGGCTGGCAGACGCGAGAATTGGCCCAGACCCGCCGCCTCAGCCGCCGGGATCGAATAATAGGATAGGGTCTTGCCGCCTGCGGTCAGGGTTTGCTTGGTTTTCTGGCTGTCGTGGCCGACGGTGACGGTCATGGTCATCTCCTGCATGGATGGCGTAGCGCGACAAATGCCCAAACCGGGCGGCGTGCGCAAGGGAATCAACGGGCTTGCCTTCATTGTATACAATTGCATGCCGAATATCCAGCGTTGATTTTCCGCTCCGGGCGCCGGATTGGTGCAATCACGGAAACAATACCCGCCGGGATCTTGCCACAGCTCTGGCCCCATTTCTGGGCCCAACTCTGGCAATGTTGCCACGAGATGCCGGACACTGACAAAACCTTGATTGGCCCCGGTGGCGATGCCTGCCTATAAGGGCTGCAGGGGATCAAGGATCGGATAGGATCTATGCGAAATCTTGTCAGCGCCGCCTGCGGCATGTGGATTGCCGCGTTGGTGCCTGCCAGCGCAGAGCCGGTCGTGGTGGTGGAACTGTACACCTCACAGGGGTGTTCGTCCTGCCCGCCGGCCGATGCGCTGATGGAAGAGATTGCCGAGGATCCGCGGGTGATTCCGCTGTCGCTGCATGTGGATTATTGGGATTACATCGGCTGGGCCGACAGTTTCGCCGACCCCAAGTTTACCGCCCGGCAAAAGGCCTATGCCCGCGCCGCAGGGTCGCGCACGATCTATACGCCACAGATGATTGTCGATGGCGAAGACCGGATCGAGGGGTATGACCCCGAAGAGATCGCCGAACATCTGAAAAAGCATCTTGCCGAATCGGCGACGGTGCATCTGGTGGTGCAGCGCCAGGGCAACGTTCTGGTGATCCGGGCCGAGGCCGACCCGCCGCTGAGCGCGCCGGTTCGGGTGCAGCTGGTGCGCTACAAGCCCGAAGAAACCGTCCAGATTGAGCGGGGCGAGAATGCCGGTCAGACCGTGACCTACCGCAACATCGTGACCAGCTGGGACGGTCTGGGCGATTGGACCGGGCTTCAGCCCCTGGAAATTTCGGCACATGTCGAGGGGCCGGATCAGACGGTGGTGATCTTGCAAGAAGACGGGCCTGCGTCGATCCTGGCGGCGGCGCGGGCGGACTAGCGCGGCTCAGTCCTCGGTCGGCAGCGCCTCCAGCCGTTGGCCACCTTTCCAGCGGCGATGTATCCAGAACCATTGGTCCATGTGCTGACGCACCAGCGCCTCAAGACTGTCATTCAGCGCTTGGGTCATAGCCTCGGGCATGGAATGCGGGATGGGCGGCTCAACCACGATGGTAAAGGACAGCCCGTCCGGCCCGCGAATGCCATAGGTCGGCACCAGCAGGGCGTCATATTTCAGCGCCAGATCGGCGGCCGACAGCGCGGTCAGCGCGGTTTTGCCGAAAAAGCGCAAAGGCGCGCCGTGGCCCATATGCTGGTCGATCAGCATCCCCAGCATTCCGCCTGAGCGCAGATGGCGCACCATCTCTCCCAGCCCCTTCTTGCCGCGCGGAAACAACGGGCGGCCGATGGTGCCGATGGCGGTCTCGTAATGCGCGTTGAAATAGCGGTTGGCCATCGGCATATACAGCGCGCCGACGCGGTAGCCGCGGGCGATCAGCGCGGCGCGGCTGGCGTCATAATTGCCGAAATGCCCGGTGACCAGAATGACCGGGCGAGCGGTGCGATGCGCCTCTTCCAAGGCGGCCACGCCGCCCCCGGTCAGCGGGTGGGTGACGGCATGGGCGATGAATTCCGCGCCGGAATAAATCTCGATCACGGTGCGCCCGACATTGTTTGGCACGGTGCGGGCCAGACGCGCAACCTCCGGCCCCGGCAGGTCGGGCAGCACATGGGCCAGATTGTCACGCACCCGTTTGCGGTAGCCTGCCAAGGGGGCGACAATGCGCGCCACGGTCCAGCCGCACAAGGGCACGCGAACGCGGTAGGGCAGGCGAATCAGCCCCCAGATCAGGCCGCGCAGGGCACGGTCTTGCAGCCAATGGCGCAGGTTGAAGGGCGTGTTTGCGTCAGTCATCAGGGCCTGTTGGCCACCCGTGCGGCCATGGTTTCGCGGTGCCAGACATAAAGCCCCGCCGCCACGATCACAAGCGCGCCGATCACGGTCCAGCGGTCTGGCCAATTGCCAAACAGAACCACGCCCCAGAAGGTGGCGAAGATGATGCCCAGATAGGCAAAGGGGGCGACGATCCCGGCCTCGGTCATCGAAAAGCTGCGGATGATGCACAGCTGCGCGCCGGTGCCCAGACAGCCGATCAGCGCAAAGCGCCACAGATCGGCCAGCGCGATCGGCTGCCAGACCCAAGGCAGAGCGAAACTGGCCACGATCGTGCCGAACAGCGAGGCGTAGATCATTGACGCCCAGGCGCTTTCGCGCGCGCCGATCGCCCGGGTCAACAGCGCATTTCCGGTGTAGGACAGCGCCGCGCCCAGGGGTAACAGCGCCCAGGGGCTGAACACGCCAGCACCGGGGCGGATGATGATCAATGCGCCGATCAGGGCCGCGATGACACCCGCGATACGGCGGGGGCCAAGACGCTCACCCAGGAAAAAGGCGGCACCAAGGGTGATCAGAACGGGATTGATGTCGGTCAGCGCGGTGGCTTCGGCCAGCCCGATATGCGGCAATGACAGGAAAAAGCAGGTGGTGGCCCCGAACTGAAAGGCCGAGCGCCAGATATGCAGCACCCCAAAGCGGGTGCGCATAGCGCGCGGCAGCCGCTGCCGCAGGATCAGCGCAACGACGATCAGTTGCCCCGCAAAGCGCGCCCAGATCACCTGCGGTGCCGGATAGCGCGCGATCAATCCTTTGGCCGCCGCATCCATCGCGGTGAACAACAAAATGGCGAGGATCATCAAGAGGATGCCTCGGCTGGGGCTATGGGCTGACATGGCGCAAAGCCTAGGCGGGCTTTGGGGCGGCGGCAAGGGGGCGGGTGGTGCTGATTGGCAGCCAGCAATGGCCGAACGCCAATGTCGTCAGTGCGACCTTGGGCGCGGCTATGCTGATGGCCTACCCGCGCCCATGGCCCGGCCCCGGAAGGCCGTCTAGATCACGACGGCCGTTCAGCCGTCGTAGTCGATGGTCTCCATGATCTTCAGCGCGGCGGGGCGGGCCTTGGCCACGTCGATCAGGGGCAGGCTGTCGGCGGTGAAGTCACCCCAACTGGCGACCAGCGCGCTGCGCGGAACACCGGGTTTCACCGGGAATTCGTTGTTGATCTCGGCATAGATCTTTTGCGCCTGATCCGACGACAGCCACTCCATGAACTTTAGCGCAGCATCGTGGTTGGGCGCGGCTTTGGTCATCGCAACACCCGAGATGTTCAGATGCGTGCCGTCGCCTTCAAACACCGGGAAAGTGACGTTGATCGCCTCGGCCGCCGGGCGCTGTTCGGGGTCAGCCATCATCTCACCCACGTAATAGGTGTTGCCCAGCGCAATGTCGCATTCGCCCGCCGCAATCGCCTTGATCTGATCGCGGTCGCCGCCCTCGGGCTTGCGCGCCAGATTGGCTTTCAGCCCTTCGGCCCAGGTCTGGGCATAAGCTTCGTCATGATGGGCGATCATCGCGCCCAGAAGGGCGATGTTATAGTCATGCAGCCCCGAGCGGGTGCAGATCCGGCCCTTCCATTTCGGGTCGGCCAGATCTTCGTAGGTGGTGATCTCGGACGGCTTCACCCGGTCTTTTGAGGCATAGACGATGCGCGCGCGGGTGGTCAGGCCAAACCACTGGTTGCCCGGATCGCGCAAGGTGGCGGGGATATTGGCGTCCAGCACGGCCGATTCAACGGGCTGGGTCACACCCGCATCCACCACCTGCATCAGACGCGCAATATCAACCGTCAGGACCAGATCGGCGGGCGACCGGTCCCCCTCGGCCTGCAGGCGTTCGGCCATGCCTTTGTCAACAAAGGCGATATTGACGGCGATGCCGGTCTCGGCGGTGAAGGCATCGGCCAGCGGCTGGATCAGTTCGGGCTGGCGGTGGGAATAGACGTTCACCTCATCGGCGAAGGCGGGCAGGGCGGTGGTCAGCGCCAGCGCTGCAAGAACGGGGACGGTCAGGGTCAGACGAGACATCAATTTGGTCCTTTGGTCGGAAAAGCTGTCGCCGTTAAACCTGAGTCTTTTGCTTTGGTCAATATCCCGACTGAAAAGCATGGTCATTTTTCAGTGACCCGCATTGCGCGCCTTTTCTTCGGCTTTGGCACGGTTCCACAGCGCGTCCATCTCTGCCAGATCACTGTCGGCGGGCGTTCTGCCTGCTTCGGCCAGCCGATCCTCGATCCGGGCGAAACGGCGGGTGAATTTCGTGCTGGCGGCGCGCAGGGCGGCCTCTGGATCAACCTGCAGATGGCGGGCCAGATTGGCCATGACAAAGAGCAGATCACCGATTTCCTCGGCAACCTCATCATGGGTCAGGGTGTCGCGGGCCTCAACCACCTCACGCGCCTCTTCGACCAGCTTGTCCAGCACCTGATCGGTGTTCGGCCAGTCAAACCCCACCCGTGCGGCGCGGTTTTGCAACTTGACCGCGCGGGTCAGCGCGGGCAGGGCCAGCGCCACGCCGTCCAGCGTGCGCGACCCGTCGCGTTCGCGCGCCTTCAGGGCTTCCCAGTCGCGGGTCTGCTGTTCGGGCGTCTTGTCGCGGGACTCGTCGCCAAAGACATGCGGGTGACGGGCAATCATCTTGTCGCAGATCGCGCGGGTCACATCGGCAAAGCTGAACAACCCGGCCTCATCCGCCATCTGGGAATGAAAGACCACCTGCAGCAGAAGATCGCCCAGTTCGCCGGGCAGGTCCCCCCAGGCCTCGCGATCAATCGCATCGGCCACTTCATGCGCCTCTTCCAGCGTATAGGGCGCGATGGTGGCAAAGGTCTGCTGAATGTCCCAAGGGCACCCGGTGACCGGATCGCGCAGACGCGCCATGATGGCCAAGAGGTGGGGCATGTCGCCGCAGGGGGCGTCGGTCGGGGAATCTGGGGTCATGGATCTCGGGCCTTTGATCGGCCCGAGATAAGGGGTTTCGCAGGCAGAGTCACGCCTGCGCAGACCGATGGATCAGAACTGAAGCCCGACCCGCAGCGACACCGTATCCAGATTGAAGTCCGCCGTCTGGCCAACCAAGGTCGGGCTGTCGGCACTGAGGTCACGCGCCAGGTATTCAACACCGATCGTCATGCGCTGAGACACCGCGTATTCGGCGCCGATGCCATAGGCCATCCCGTCAGCATCCCAATCGCCGCCGGGCACTTCGGTGTAGGTCGCCTTGGAATAGCCAAGAACACCGTAGAGCTGAAAGCGGTCTGCGGCAAAGCCGAGGCGGGCTTTCAGGTCGATCACGCGGTCGATCTCATCGTTGTTTCCGAAACCGGGAATAGCGTAGAGGTCAGAAATGCTGCCAAAAGAGAGCTCACCGCCGTAGACCAGCGAGCCGCGCTGAAGCAGATAGCCTGCATGCAGCGAGGTGATGGTGCCGTCATTGAAATCAACTGCGCCGCCAGGGGTGAAGACGACATCGGCGGACGCTTTGCCATAGCCAAGACCCACATAGACGCCAGACCAGTCATGCACCGCCACCGCGGCGGGTTGCATGGGCTGGGGCTCAACATACGGCGTGATCGGGCCACCGGCCACAGCCAGCGTTGATGATGCCATCACAACGGCAACTGCACTGATAAAATGTTTCATTCCGGTCCTCCAATACTACAGGTCAGCCTATAGTTTAGCGCAGTTCTGCCCTGTTGTCGCGGTGGCAAAGCAATAGTGTGGGGGACTGCCCGTGAAATGCCGGCTCTGTGCCCGGAATGCACCAATCGCGATCACCAATTGCGGCCAACGCGGTTTTGCGATTGAATCAAAGGACTGATCTCCCACGCATCAAGGACGCCTGATCATGCCCGTTTTGAATCGTATCGCCTCTTACGCCGACGAAATGAAGGGCTGGCGGCGCCATCTGCACCAGCACCCCGAACTGGCGTTCGAGTGTCATGAGACGGCGGCCTGGATCGTCAAGCGGCTGGAAGAGATCGGGGTGGATGAGATTCACACCGGCATCGCAAAAACCGGGATCGTTGCTATCATCAACGGGCAGGGGGAAGGCCCCACCATCGGTCTGCGCGCCGATATGGACGCGCTGCCGATCGAAGAGATGACCGGGGCGGAACACGCCAGCACGGTGCCGGGCAAGATGCATGCCTGCGGCCATGACGGGCATGTGACGATGCTGTTGGGCGCGGCGAAATACCTGGCCGAGACGCGGAATTTTGCCGGCCGCGTGGCGCTGATCTTTCAGCCGGCCGAAGAAGATGGCGGCGGCGGTCAGGTGATGGTGCAAGAGGGCGTGATGGACCGGTTCGCGGTCAGCCAGGTCTACGGCATCCACAACGCGCCGAACGTGTCCTTTGGCCATTTCCTGACCACGCCGGGGCCCCTGATGGCCTCGGTGGATACCGCCTTTGTCTATATCACCGGCAAGGGAGGCCATGGCGCCACGCCGCATGACTGCGTCGATCCGGTGGTGGCGGTGGTGGGCATGGTGCAGGCGATCCAGACCATCATCCCACGCAATGTCTATGCGCTGGATGAGGCGGTGATCTCTGTCACCCAGATCCATACCGGGACGGCATCGAACATCATCCCCGAAGAGGCGATGTTCTGCGCCACCATCCGTTGTTTCAAACCCGATGTGCGCGACCTGTTGAAGCGGCGGTTCCATGAGATCGTCGAAGGCCATGCCGCCGCCTATAACGTCAAGGCGCGGATCGACTATGATTGGGGCTATCCCGCCACCATCAACCACGAAGATCAGGCCGAGTTCGCCGCTGAAATCGCGCGCGAAGTCGCGGGTGCGAGTGCGGTGAACGCGCGGTCTAACCGCGAGATGGGGTCTGAGGATTTCAGCTATATGCTGGAGGCGCGTCCAGGGGCCTATCTGTTCCTGGGCACCGGACCGGGGGCCGGGTTGCACCATGCGGCCTATGATTTCAATGATGAGGCAGCCCCGGTGGGGGCCAGCTTCTTCGCCCGGCTGGTGGAACGCGCACAGCCCCTGGCAGGCTAGACCGCATCAGGGCCGGGGGCAGCGAAAGGTCGTATGCCCCCCCGGCCAAACCTGACTTGGCAGGGGGCGCGGCGCATGTCACTCTGCACCGGTATCGGTTTGCGATACAGGTATTTGCGGGAGGTATTCATGCAGATGAAGGGTTTTCTTGCCTTGGCGGCGGTGGTCCTGACAGGGGGCTTTGCGGCCCCTGCCGCAGCGGATGAATTGATCGGGTTTCAGTCGCCCAGCGGCAATATTCATTGTCTGCTTTACAGCGACGCGGGCGGGGCCACGGCGCGCTGCGATCTGAGGCAGCTGAAAAAATCCTACACGAAACGCCCGTCGGGCTGTGATCAGGACTGGGGCAGCGCCTTTGCCGTGGACCGCAAGGGCAAGGGCTATCTGGCCTGTGTCGGCGATACAGTGGTCGACCGGTCCAACCCCGTTCTGCGCTATGGCAAGGCGATGTCACTGGGCAATATTTCCTGCGTCTCGGCCAAGACCGGGATCACCTGCACCAATGCCGATGGGCACGGCTTCAGTGTCGCCAAGGCCGGGCAAAAGCTGTTTTGATCCGCGCTGGGGAGGGGGCGCTGCCCCCGAGGCCGGCTGAAGGCAGCCGCCCTTTCCCTCGGGATATTTTTGCCAAGATGAAATGGCAAGACCAGCGCCGCACAGGCGTCGCGAATCATGTCGGTGGCGGGCGATTGCCTCTGATGGGGGCGGATCAACCTTTGGACACCACATATGGCTCCGCCGCTACCTTTGGTGGCGCGCCGGGGCTATCGGAAATTTGATCAAAATGCTAGGATGCCCGGCAGGAACACCTGACCCGGAGCGCCAATGACCGCCGCCTTGCACCTGAATTCGCCCAGCCCTGCTGACCTGCATGAGATGGATCGCACCCATATCCTGCACCCTTGGGCCAACTTCGGCCCGTTTGAGAAAGAGGGCAGTCTGGTCATCACCCGCGGTGAGGGTTGCCATCTGTGGGACGCCGAAGGCCGGCGCTATTTCGACGCGGTAGGCGGCATGTGGTGTACCAACATCGGCCTTGGCCGGCGTGAGATGGCGCAGGCGATCGGCGATCAGGCCGAGCGGCTGGCGTTCTCGAACACCTTTGTCGATATGACCAACGACCCCTCGGCGCGGCTGGCGGCCAAGCTGGCCGAGTTGACACCCGGCGATCTGAACCGGGTGCATTTCACCACTGGCGGATCCACGGCGGTCGATACGGCGGCGCGGATGGTTTTCTATGTGCAAAGCTGCCTGGGGTTTCCCGAAAAGACCCAGCTGGTGGCGCGTGATCACAGCTATCACGGCTCGACCTATCTGTCGCAATCCATTGGCAAGCGGCCGGGCGACCGGGTCGAGGAATTCCGCTATCAGACCGAGGGCATCCACCATCTTTCCGCGCCCGACCCCTACCGCCGTCCCGAAGGGATGACCGAGGCGCAATTCTGCGACGCACTGGTGACCGAATTCGAAGACCTGATCGCCCGGGTCGGTGCCGACCGCATCGGCGGCTTTTTCGCCGAGCCCATACAGGCGTCTGGCGGCGTGATCGTGCCGCCCGAGGGCTACTTGCACCGGATGTGGCAGGTCTGCCAGCGCCACGGCATTCTGTTCATCGCTGATGAGGTGGTGACCGCCTTTGGCCGCATAGGCCACTGGTTCGCGTCCGAGGCGGAATTCGGCGTGATCCCCGATATCATCACCTGCGCCAAAGGATTGACTTCGGGCTATATCCCCCTGGGCGCAGTAATCTTTTCCGACCGGCTGTGGAAGATCATGGCGGCCAATGGCGACCGCTGGTTCACCACCGGATTCACCTATTCCGGCCATCCGGTGGCCTGTGCCGCCGCCCTGAAGAACATCGAGATCATCCAGCGCGAGGATCTTTTGGGCAATGCCGCAGAGGTCGGCGATTATTTCCTGGACCAGTTGAAAACGCTGGAGGCGCTGCCGCTGGTCGGTCAGGCGCGCGGGCGCAGGCTGATGGTCTGCGTTGAAAACGTGGCCGATAAGGTGACAAAACAGCCGCTGCCCGATGGGGTGAACGAATCCAAGCGGATCTCGAACCTGTGTGAGGAGATGGGGCTGATGGTGCGACCGATGGGGCATCTGAACGTGATGTCTCCGCCGCTGACGATCACGCGCGAAAATGTTGATTTCGTGGTGGAAACGTTGGGCAAGGCGATTGCACAGGTGACCGATGATCTGGTGCGCGAAGGCCACCGGATCGGCTGAATGGGCCGGGTCGCGCTACTGCTGCCGATCCTGATTGGCGTGGCGCGTGCGATCCGCTGTCAGGCGGGGCAGGGCTTGACAGCCGCGCGCCCGGCATGGACCATTGGCATACCCGGATCCGCGGCGTCTCCGGCCCGTTTTGGCATCGACGACGCGATAGACAACCTCCGAGATTTCCATGGCCCTGGAAGATGCAAAAACCCAAATCGACACCGCCTTCACCCGTAAGGGTCTGCGCGGGCTGGCCTTCGAGAATGCCTTTTCGGGTGCGACCTCTTTCCTGCGCCGAACCTATACCAAGGATCTGACCGGGGTTGATCTGGCCGTCACCGGCGTGCCCTTCGATCAGGCGGTGACGCACCGCACCGGCACCCGTTTCGGCCCGCGCGCAATCCGTGAGGCGTCGGCCCTGCAGCCATACGATCCGCCCTATGGCTGGCCCACCAACCCCCTCGAAGAGATGAGCATCATCGACTACGGCGATGTCGCCTTTGACTATGCCCATACGCCCAGCTTTCCGGGGCTGGTGACCGACCATATCCGCACC
Organism: Paracoccaceae bacterium; assembly: GCA_049291415.1. Lineage (GTDB taxonomy): Bacteria > Pseudomonadota > Alphaproteobacteria > Rhodobacterales > Rhodobacteraceae > Pseudogemmobacter. The sequence goes on from JBATPI010000067.1 coordinate 43,536, forward strand.
ATTCTGGCAGCGGGCGCAGGCACCGTTACGCTGGGCGGCGATCACTTCATCACCCTGCCGATCCTGCGCGCCTATGCCGAGAAATTCGGCCCGATGTCCGTTATCCATTTCGACGCCCATTCCGACCTGTGGGAGGATGATGATATGAGCCGTATCGACCATGGCACTTTCTTCTACAAAGCGGTCAAGACCGGGATCATCGACCCGAAAACATCCGTCCAGATCGGCATCCGCACCCATTGCGACGACTATCTTGGCGTCGAATACATCGACGCCCGCACCGTGCATGAAAAAGGCACCGCCCACGCCGTGGCACGGGCCAAAGAGATCGTGGGCCAGAACCCCACCTATGTCACCTTTGATATTGATTGCCTCGATCCCTCTGCTGCCCCCGGCACCGGCACCCCGGTCTGGGGTGGGCTGCACAGCTGGCAGGCCGCCGCGGCCTTGCGCGATCTGGCCGGGATCAACATGGTTGGCGGCGATATTGTCGAGGTCTCTCCGCCCTATGACACCACCGGCGCCACCGCCATCGCCGGCGCCCATATCGCGCATGAGCTGATTTGCCTCTATCATTGGGCGAGAACGCGGCGATGAAACGGGCGCTTCGGACCATGGGGCTGGCTCTGGCCTTTGCAATTATCGCCACGCTGGCGCTGATGGCCTATGTCCGGCTGGCTCCGGTCGAAGCCACTGCGTTGAACGCGTCACCGTCGGTCTACGCCTGGGATCAGGGCGGCGCATGGAACACGGTTGTGCCGATGCAGGGCGGGGCCAGCCTGCGCCTTGCTGCGTCGCGCGGCGTGCCACCGTCACGGGTTCTGGCGCAGTTGGACGCCATCGCCCTGGCCACCCCACGCACCATCCGCATTGCAGGTTCGGTCGCCGATGGCCGCATCACCTGGCAGACCCGCAGCCTGATCTGGGGCTTTCCCGATTACACCACTGCAGAGGCGCGCGAAGACGGCCTCTACATCTACGCTCGCCTGCGCTTTGGCCGCAGTGATATGGGCGTCAACGCCGCGCGCCTGCAGGACTGGCTGGCGCAACTCTAGCCCGTTCATCTTGGCCCAAATATCCCGCGGGGGTCCGGGGGTGTGAAACCCCCGGCTCTCTCCCCCTGCGCGCGCCCTCTTGACGCTTTCACGGCAAACCGCCAAACCGCCCGCATGGTCCCTTTAGACAAACTCGCCCAGATCACCCAGCGCTTCGAGTTTCTCGAAGCCCGTCTGAATGCCGGTGCCGCGCCCGCGGAAATTGCCGAAATCAGCCGTGAGTATTCCGATCTGAAACCCGTCGCGGATGAGATAGCCACCTACCGGCAGGCGCTGACCGATCTGGGTGACGCCGAGGCGATGCTGGCAGACCCCGAAATGAAGGCGCTGGCCGAGGATGAGATCCCCCGTCTGAAGGCCGCGCTGCCCGGCATGGAAGACCGTCTGCGGCTGGCGCTGTTGCCCAAGGATGCCGCCGACGCCCGCCCCGCAATTCTGGAAATCCGCCCCGGCACCGGCGGCGATGAGGCCAGCCTGTTCGCCGCCGATCTTGCGCGGATGTATCAACGCTACGCCGAGCGTATGGGATGGCGGTTTGAGGTGATCGCCGAGCAGGCCTCGGATCTGGGCGGGCTGAAAGAATTCACCGCCCATATTCAGGGTGAGGGCGTCTACGCCCGGATGAAATACGAATCCGGCGTTCACCGGGTGCAGCGCGTGCCGGAAACCGAAGCCCAGGGCCGCATTCACACCTCTGCCGCCACCGTCGCCGTGCTGCCAGAGGCGCAAGAGGTGGATATCGCCATCCCGGCCTCGGACATCCGCATCGACACCATGCGCTCGTCCGGCGCGGGCGGTCAGCACGTCAACACCACTGATTCTGCGGTGCGGATCACCCATATTCCCAGTGGCATCGTTGTCACCAGCTCTGAGAAGTCCCAGCACCGCAACAAAGAGATCGCCATGCAGGTCCTGCGCGCGCGCCTTTATGAGGCCGAGCGTGACCGCCTGCACACCGCCCGCGCCGCCGATCGCAAGGCGATGGTGGGCAGTGGTGACCGCTCTGAACGCATCCGCACCTACAACTTTCCCCAAGGCCGGATGACCGACCACCGGATCAACCTGACGCTCTATGCGCTGGCGCAGGTGATGGCGGGCGATCTGGATGAAACCATCAACGCGCTGACCGCCCATGATCAGGCGACGATGCTGGCCGAGATGGAGGGATGAGGGCGCAAGAGGCGCTGCGCGCCGCCATAGCGACCCTGCGCGAGGCCGGAGTTGACGATGCGCCGCGCGATGCGCGCATCCTGTTGGCCCATGCGATGGACCTGCGCCCCGACCGGCTGACCCTGCATCTAGCCGATGAGATGACGGCTGAACAAACCGCCGGTTTTGACACCGTCCTTGCCGCCCGTGCCGCCCGCCAACCGGTGGCGCAGATCCTGGGGCGGCGGCTGTTCTGGGGCCAGCAGTTCCGCGTCACCCGCGACACGCTGGACCCGCGGCCTGAGACGGAAGCCCTTGTTTCCGCGGCAGTTTCCTGCCCTATCCACAAGATGCTGGATCTGGGCACCGGCACTGGTGCGATCCTGCTGTCGTGCCTGAAGGCGATGCCGATGGCCAGCGGTCTGGGCACCGATCTGTCACCCGCAGCGCTGGAGGTCGCGGCCGCGAACGCGCAGGCCCTTGGGCTGGCCGCGCGCGCCCGCTTTCAGACCGCCGACTGGTTTCAGGGCGTCAGCGGGGTCTATGATCTGATCGTCTCGAACCCGCCCTATATCGCTGCGGATGAGATGGCCGCCCTTGCCCCCGAAGTGCTGCAGTGGGAGCCGCATCTGGCGCTGACCCCGGGTGGCGACGGACTGGACGCTTACCGCCGCATCGCCCTGGGCGCGCCGGCGCGGTTGATGCCGGGCGGGCGACTACTGGTCGAGATCGGGCCGACCCAGGGTGCCGCTGTCAGCGCCCTGTTTGCCGCCCAGGGGTTGCAGTCGATCACGATCCTGCCGGACATGGATGGCCGCGACCGTGTGGTCACTGCGGTGAAATCCGGGCCCTCCGACAGGTGCGGCTGCACCTGAGCGGCGGCAAAATCCGCCAATTGGTGCGAATTTCTGCTTGTCAGCGCGTAACCCATGTGTTTATTGACCTTTGCACGGGTAGGGGGCTGCGCCCCGGACCTTGCAAAATACCAGTCTCCTGCAAGTATTTTTCCGGCGGTCCACGATGGGCTGCGACTGCAGGTCAAAGCCATCAAAGGACAAGATGCGCTCTTCCAAGAAACGCTCGCGTTCCAGCCAGAACCGCCCGCGCACCCTCGGCAACATCATCAACCGCGTCTTCGACTCTTCGGGTCCGGAAGGCAAGGTTCGTGGCACGCCGCAACAGATCATTGAGAAATATCAGCAGCTGTTCCGCGATGCTCAGCTGAGCAATGATCGCGTGGCGGCTGAGAATTTTCAGCAGCATGCTGAGCATTACACCCGCATGCTGGCCGAAGCGCAGCGCGAAATGGCGGCCGAGCAAGAGGCCCGTCAGGCGCAGTTCCAGCAGCAGAGCAGCACGGGCGGCGGCAATGGCAATGGTGGTGGCGGCCAGCGTGAGTATCGTGACCGCGATGACCGTCGCGACCGCGAGTTCCGTGATCCGGGCACCGAGGATCAGCCGACGGTGACCGATGTGATCGACAGTGACACCGCCCAGCCGGACGCGGGGCTGGTGGAAACCCCCGAAGCCCGTCGCCGGGATGAGAGCGGGCAGCGCGACAACACCCGCCGCGACACCCCTCACCGCGACGGGCCACGCCGCGACGCCCCCCACCGTGACCGTGATGCCCCGCGTGAGGGCAACCGTGAGTCCCAGCCGCGCGAAGGCCAAAACCGCGACAGCCAGAATCGCGACAGCCAAAACCGCGAGCGCCGCGACCGAGACTATCGTCGTGACCGTGATGAAAGCCGCCGCGATCAGCCCGAGGAGGCCAAACCGGCTGCAGCCCCGGCCGTGGCAGCACCCGAATTGCCCGCCTTCATCACCGGCACCGTTGAGCCCGCGCCCGCACCCGCGCCAAAACCCAAGGCCGAGCCAAAGCCGCGCGCCCCGCGCAAACCGCGCAGCGACGCCGCACCGGATGCTGCCAAAGTCGACCTGACGAAATCCAAATGATCCCAATCCGCGCCCTCCGGGGCGCGGTTTGCATATGGCGGTCTCAGCCCGCTTTGACAGCCGCCGCAACCAGCCGGGCCAGATGGCAAAACTGCTCCAGACCCACCCGCTCGGCCCGCTCGGTGGGGGCGATCCCGGCCTCTTCCAGCATCGACTCGATCCGCGGATGAACCCCGCGTAAAGACGCCCGTAACATCTTGCGCCGCTGATTGAAACCCGCCGCCACTACCCGCTCCAACACCTTTGCATCGGCCGGAAAGCGCGGGCCGGGCAGGGCGATCAGATGCACCACGGCGGAATGAACCTTGGGGGCGGGGGTAAAGGCCTCGGGCGGCAGAGTCATGACGATGCGCGCATCCGCCCGCCACTGTGCCAACAGCGCCAACCGCCCGTAATGCTCGGTGCCGGGCCGCGCCACGATCCGCTCAGCCACCTCTTTTTGGAACATCAGCGTCAGGCTTTGCCAGAACGGCGGCCATTGGGCGGGTGTCAGCCAGCGCACCAAAAGCTCTGTCCCCACATTATAGGGCAGGTTTGAGACCACCTTGATCGGCGGCGTCAGATGGGTCTGCACATCCAGCCCCAGGGCATCGGCGTTGATCACCTCCAACTGGCCCGGATAGCGCGCCGCAATCTCGGCCAGCGCCGGCAGACAGCGCGGATCTTTCTCCACCGCCAGCACCCGCCGCGCCCCCTCGGCCAACAGCCCCCGGGTCAAGCCACCGGGACCGGGCCCGACCTCCAGTATATCCACCTCCGACAGATCGCCCGCACAGCGCGCAATCTTGGCCGTCAGGTTCAGATCCAGCAGAAAGTTCTGCCCCAGCTGCCGCTTGGCCACCAGATCATGCGCCGCAATCACCTCCCGCAAGGGCGGCAAACCGTCAATCATTCCCACGCAATCGCCCTCTTTTGCTTGATTTTCTGTCCAAAAATATCCCGGGGGGTCCGGGGGGCT
>JBATPI010000068.1:0-6764 GCA_049291415.1 Paracoccaceae bacterium
TATCGGGCCAACGCGACAGTGACCGCCAACGCCCCCGCCGCAAGTCTGGGCGACCTGTCGGCCTTCAGCACCATCGTCTCTGATACGCAGGCCATTGCCGCCAAGGGCGACCTTGTCGGCGCGAAAACCCGCATCAAGGATTTCGAGATTGCCTGGGATGGGGCCGAGGCGGGTCTGAAGCCGCTGGACGGCGCGCATTGGCACCTGATCGACGACGACGCCGACACCGCCTTTACCGAGCTGCGCGCCAGTAAGCCCGATGCCGCCGCGGTAGGCACGTCGCTGGCGGCACTGCTGGCCGCGCTGGAAAGCCCCGCGCAGGTGGCGAAATGAACGCCGCTAGCCCCCCGGTCCAAAGGAACATGGCCATGCAAATTCCAACCACCGCCCTGAACCGCGTCCCCGCCGTTACGGTCGATTTCTGGCTGGTCAAGCTGATGGCAGTGACCATGGGCGAGACCGCCGCTGACTTCCTGGCGGTCAACCTGGGCTTTGGGTTGACCACCACCTCGATCCTGATGACGGCAATTCTGGTTGGCGCGCTTTTCCTGCAATTCGGGCAGAAACGCTATGTGCCCTGGTCTTACTGGCTGGCGGTCGTGCTGATCAGCATCGTCGGCACCCTGGTAACCGACAATCTGGTCGACAACTTCGGCGTGTCGCTGGTGACCACGACAATCATCTTCACCCTGGCCCTGGCCGCAACCTTCGCGGTCTGGTTCTCCTATGAGAAAACCCTTTCGATCCACGCCATCTTCACCACGCGGCGCGAAGGGTTCTACTGGCTGGCGATTCTCTTCACCTTCGCGCTGGGCACTGCGGCAGGCGATCTGGTGGCCGAGAAGTTCGGCCTTGGCTATCTGTCCACAGGTGTGCTGTTCGGGCTGATCATCGCGTCACTGGCGGTCGGCTATTACGCCCTTCGCCTTGACCCGATCCTTGGCTTCTGGTTGGCCTATATCTTTACCCGGCCGCTGGGGGCTTCGTTTGGGGATCTGCTGTCGCAACCGGCGCAATATGGCGGGTTTGGTCTGGGCACCATCCTCACCAGCGCGCTATTTCTTGCCGCCATCATCGCCATCGTCGTCTACATGAGCGTGACACGGGAGGGCCAAGAACGCGCGGTGCGGGCCTGATCCCGCTTGCCTTACGCTGGCTTTGGCTGTTTCCCGACCAGCGCCGGGAAACAGCCAAGTTCATAAGCTCACGATTTGGCGGCGGCGGCGAGGAAGGCTTGGGGAATCTGTCGAAATGCATCGGTCGGGAATAGATGGTGTTCCGGTTCCGGGGCTGCTCGGCGAACTGAAGGCCCCTCGCCATTATCTCTCGGACCAATGGCGTTCCAATGGCTAGATCGGTGAGGATCGTGTGACGCTGGTAGGGGACGGCCTCAAGCATGTGCAGAAGGAACTCCCAGGCAGTTTTTCTATCCGCCGTTGCAACGAGTTGAGCGACGGCAAACTTGGCGGTCCGGTCAATGCCCGCAAAGAGATAGAGCCAATCGCCGGGAAAACAGTTTCCCGGACTATTTTCTGACCCTTCTCATATTTCGGCGGTCTGCACTTCAGCGATATCAATGTGGAAGAACCCGCCTCTCATCGTTTGCGATGCGAACGAATGCCGGCCAATGGATGGGGTAGCGCTTGAACGTCTGGCGTTTGGGCTTGTCCCCCTCGATCTCAGGCGCGAGCGAAGCTTGCCCCTCTCGGGCCTTAGCTACGCAAAGCCCTACCAGGCGACGGATCGCTGTATTGCTGCGCTGACGGCCTGCGGGGTCGTTTTGCCCCCGTGGAGTCCAAAAAGATGCCCAGGCGTCTTCACTGAACAGATCACCCCTGAGGGACTGGTAAGCTTGCGCATTCGGACGATTTCCGCTTACAGCGCTGCCCTGGTGCGTCAGGCCAAGCCGAGAGCCTGACAAAACTGCCATAAGAAAACTCTGACCCACGCCTTCCGATGGCTCGTTAAACCGCATGCAGATCGACGCTAAGGGCGGGAGGCGGTCACTCGCGGCAGCGCGAATTGAAGAGGGGTATCGGCGGAAGCGGAAGTTCACATCTGCTCGTTGCCGGGTTCGTCGGCTTACAGGTTTATCCAAGCTTACTCGATCTGTCGTAGCGATACCTTTGCACCGTCGCTGAGGCCGGAAGCGGGGTAGAGAATTACGCGCTGACCCTTGGGCAGGGTGTTCTTCAACACCTCCGCCTCTATTCCGTTGTTGTGGCCGATGCTGACGGGTGTGAGGGTGGCCGTGCCGTCGGCAACCGTGAAGACCGACCAGCCATCGCCAGAGCGAAAAAGTGCGGCAGACGGAACGATCAGCGTGTCCGTCTCTTCCCAGATGACGATCCGGGCCTCGACGCGAACCCCGTGGCCGAGGCCCTCGTGGTCTACTGGAGGGCCGGTGAAGCGCACGACGGCGTTGACGCGCTGTTCTTCCACCCCCAGCGCCGAAAATTTCGTAACGCCAAACGGGTCGATGCGGGCCACCTGGCCTGCAAGCGTCTTGGCGCCGCCCCAGTCGTCGATGATGACACGGTTGCCGACCCGGACCTGAACCGCGTCGGTGGACAATAGATCAACAACAACCTCCAAGTCGCTGGACGTATTGCCGATTTCCATAACCGGGGTACCCGCTGGCAAGGTGGTTTCACTTTGCTGCATGACCTGCAGGATGCGGCCGTCGATTGGCGCGTAGAGCGGGATATCGGTGCCTCCGCTGATGCCGACGGCGGCATTTTTACCGGCGACATCAAACCCGATCAGCTGCGCCTGCGCCTGGGCGACGGCAGCCTCGCGTTCCGAAATGGTTGCTTCGGCGGTGTCGACATCGGCCGAAGCGACGCGGAAACTCTGCTGCGAGAGATCCAGTGCGGCGGCGCTGACGATTTTGCTGTCGGCCAGTTTGCGGGTGCGCGACAACTCGCTTTCAGCATAATCGCGTCTGGCGATGGCGGCGTTCAGATCTGCGCGCGCCGCCCGTAACGCGGCCTGTGCCGCCGTCACTGCCGCGCGGGCCTCTTCGCGCGACCGGAAATCCAGCATGGCGGGGTTGGTCGGCGACATATGGGCGACGACTGTTTTACCTTTGACCACGGGATCGCCGGGTTCGACCTCGACCCGTTCCAGACGACCGGTCACCGGGGTAGAGACCACATAGGCGTCCTTCACCCGCGTGCGCCCCTCTTCGTCGATCGTGACCATCATGTCGCCATGACTGACCTGACCCATGTCCACCATCGTCGGGCGCGGCCAGAAGGCGGCCGCCAGCCCGCCACCGACGACAACGGCGGCCGCGAAAATCAACCAAAGACGTGAGTTCTTTTTCTTCGCCATGGCTGATTACTCCCTTGTCTTGAGGGCGGAAACAAGATCGGCCCGGTCGATGTCGCGTTTCACCAGCCAGCCTGAGGCAACGGCCGCGCCGATCACCACCAGTGCCGCAGTGCCATAACTGGCAGCATGGAAGACGGCGGGTATCTGGTAAAGGTCGGTGGAAAACCCCGAGGCGATGCCGAAAGACAGGTAATAGCCCAAGACCGACCCCAGCGGCACCGCGATCAGGGTGACGATGCCCAACTCGCCCAAGAGGACAAATGCCGCCTCGCCACGGGTGAACCCGATGACGCGCAGGCTGGCAAGGTCGCGTTCACGCTCGGCATAGGCGATGCGGGCGGCGTTGTAGACGATGCCGAAGGTGATGATGAAGGCGACCGCGCCCATCACATAGCGGATTGCCCCCGCGCCCTGGTTCATCACAGTCTGAAAGGCGTTCCGCGCATCAGCCTTCAGGCTGACCCCGGCGACGGCAGGCATGTCTTTCAACGTCCGGTAGATGGCGTCAGACTGGCTGGAGTCGATGGCAAGATAGGCGCCCGATACCCGGTTTGGTTCACCCAACACCTGATTGAGAGCGGTCAGGTCCATATAGGCCGGTGCCCCAAGCAGGCTGGTCGCGATGCCGGTCACGGGCAGTTGCAAGACCGGCTGGCTGCCCTCGCGCACGGCGACCGTCAGGATGTCGCCCGTTTTGACGTGCAGGATGTCGGCCAGGGCCGTGGCCAATGTCACACCCGTTTGCGGCAGCACGATCGGGGCCAGCCCCGCATCAATGGCGCGGTTCAGGCGCGGGGCCTTGGTCAGCCCGTTGATCGCACCGCGATAGCTGTAAAGGCCGTTTTGCAGCACCGCTGGCACGATCCGTACCGGCTCGACCAGCTGCACGCCGGGCAGGCGCCGTAGGTCGTAGATGGTGGCATCAGAGGCCGCCTGGATAAAGCTGACCGTCACATCGCTGCGGTCCACGACGTTGAAGGTCAGATCAATCGTGCGGTTGAAGCCCTGAAACAGGCTGAGCATCGCGACGCTCAGCGCCATTCCGGCGGCGATGCCGATGATCGATCCGGCCATGCGCCCCGGTTGCCGCGTGATGCGGCGCAGAACCATGCGGCTGGGTTGGTCAAGGACACGGTTCAGCGACTGGCCGATCCGCCCGGTGCGGGAAAAATCCGGTGGGGCGGCTGGGCGCATCGCGCTGGCCGGGGTCAGGGCGAAGACCTGTCGTAGCACCAACAGCCCGCCCGCAGAGGCCGCGAGGATGCTCACGCCCACCCCAATGACGAAGGACGACGGTTCCAACTGAAAGACGAGGAAGGGGAATTTGAAATATCCGGCATAGACCTGAATCATCGCCCGCCCCCCGGCTATGCCCAGGAAACACCCAAGGATCGCGCCGCCGATGGCTATGGCCAGCACCAGCTTGAAGTAATGCGCGCCGACCTCGATATTGGTATAGCCAAAGGCTTTCATCAGGCCGATCTGGCTGCGCTCGGATTGTACCATCCGGCTGATGACGATGTAGAGAAGGAAGGCGGCGACGGCCAGAAAGATCGGCGGCACAGCGGTGGCAGCGGCGCGCAATCCGCCTGTTTCCTCGACAATGTAGCGGTTCGATGCCTGATCGGCCAGAGGATAGGCCCCGGTGCCGCCATAACTGTCCAGCAATCGGTCCACCGCATCCAGCACCGCAGGCTCCGACGCGCCGCGTGCCAGCGACAGCAGCGCCTCATTGAAGGCCCCCTGCATGTCATAGGCGGCGGCCAGCGCCGAATTGCTCATCCAGATTACCCCGAAACGGGCGTCATCAGGCAGCAGCCCACCGGGGGCGGTCGTGTAAAGAAATTCTGGCGACTGGGCGAGACCGACGATACGGAAGGTCCGCCGCGCCCCGTTCATCGTGGCGGTGATGCGATCTCCGGGTTTCAGGTTGTTTGCATTGGCAAAGGCCTTCAGCAGCAGGATCTCATCGCTGTTGTCGGCGTCGATCATCCGCCCGGCGGTCAGATAGACGGCGTTCAATCGCGGGTCGCGCCGGTCGGGCAGGGAAATGGCTTGCGCCTGCGCGGGCAGCGCAGACCCCGGCAGATCAATCAGCGCCCCGCCCTGCACCCGCCCCTCAACCTGGGCGACACCGGGAATTTCCGCCAACTGCCCCAGCAGGCGTTCGGGCGCGCGCGTCACCGAGGCAAAGACATCGGCCAGCCGGTAGCGTTCGTAATAGACGCGCTTGGTTTCCTCCAGCGAGGTGACAAGACCGGTCATCATCACCAGCATCGCAACCCCCATGGCGATCACCATGCCGATGGCGGCGGCTTGCCCTTTCATCCGCCACAGGTCGCGCAGCAGTTTATGGTCCAGCGGGCTCACCACTCGATCTCTTCTGGGGTCAGCTTTTTGGCGTTTTTCACCACCTCGCGGATGTTGCCATCGGCAAAATGGATCACCCGGTCGGCCATTTGCGCCTGACTGGCAGCATGGGTCACGATCAACACCGTGGCCCCCAGCTTTTCGTTGATGTCGCGCAGCACATTCAGTACGGCCCTGCCGGTCTGGCTGTCCAGCGCGCCAGTCGGCTCATCACAAAACAGCACTTGGGGGTTTTTGGCGACGGCGCGGGCGATGGCGACGCGTTGCTGTTCACCGCCCGACATTTGCGCGGGAAAGTGGTCCACCCGTTCTTTCAGCCCTACCATCGCCAGTGCCTCGTCCGGGTCCATTGGATCTTCGGCGATCTCGGTGACCAGCTCGACGTTCTCACGCGCCGTCAGGCTGGGCATCAGGTTGTAGAACTGGAATACAAACCCGACGTATTGGCGGCGGTAGCGCGTCAGCTCGCGGTCTGACATCTCGGTCAGGTTCTGACCTTCGAACATCGCGGTGCCTTCGGTCGCCCGGTCCAGCCCGCCGATGATGTTCAAAAGCGTCGACTTGCCACTGCCCGAGGGGCCGAGCAGCACGACGATCTCGCCTTTGGGAATCTCCAGATCAACCCCGCGCAGCGCATGAACGGCCGAGCGGCCGCCGCCGTAAACCTTGGTCAGCCCTTTGGTTATGAACGCCATCTCGGCCATGACTTCGGTGCCTTTTCGTCGCGGGACCGCATTTTTCGCAGTCAACTTCGCTCGGTCGAATGGTAGCCCAAAGGATATTCTGCGCCACTTGAAAAGCCGAGTCAGTCCTATGTCCTCTGTTTGGGTGCAGGTTGATTTGCGCCCAGCGTGTGGACAAGCAGGCTGCGCCCTCCGGTCTTGAGTCTGTCGATTACGCTAAACAAAGATGGAACAAAGAGCAGCGACATAACTGTCAGGCGCACGTCGGGGAAATCCGCCAACATTGCGGTGATCTGATCCTGGATGACAAAGGATGAGCGGCCTCGGTCGGCCTTCTGGCACAGATTGACTGTAATATTGGCCTTGGTGTCGGAA
>JBATPI010000069.1:0-23179 GCA_049291415.1 Paracoccaceae bacterium
AGTGCGGATCGGCGCGATCCTGTCGCTGGAACGGATTGCGCAGGACAGCACCGCCTATGACAAGGGCCGCGATCATGTGCGGGTGATGGAGATTTTATGCGCCTATGTGCGGGAGAATGCGCCTGCGAAAGAGGCGAAGGAAGACTTGGCCGGGCCTCTTGGCCCGCCGAAACAGGATATTTCCCAAGCGCTCAAGGTGATCGGCCGCCGCAGCGTCGAGCAGCGGTTGGTTGAGGCGGCTTGGCCGAAAACGCGCGATACTGCGACGGTCTGGCCGTTTGATTTGCCCTGCCCAAAACTGCCAGAGATCAACGACGATGCCACGCGATCCGATGCCGAGATCGCGGCGTATGTATCGGAGTTGAATGATTGGCTGGGCACACTGCGAGCCTATTCAGGCTATCGGCTGGACCTGCGCGGCGTAAACCTTCAGCGCGCAGAATTGTCGGCAAAGGCCCCAGACCAATCTGACGCGGTGTTTTCTGGCGCTCTGTTGATCCAAGCCCGGCTGGAGTGGGCCGACCTCAGCAGAGCGCGGCTAGAGGGGGTGGACCTCTTCGGCGCACGGACGCAGGGGGCAATCCTCACCAATGCGCGGATGGAGGGAGCATGCCTCACTTTGGCGATGATCGAGGGGACGGACTTTCGCAGGGTGCGAATGGAGGGGGCAGACCTCAATTTTGCGCGGATGGATGGGCGAACAATTCTTTATGGCGCTGTTTTTCAGGGTAGTGGCGCAAGGGATGTGAACTATTCAAATGTTAGGGTAACTGCCGACCAGATCACCTCAATGTTCGGCGATGGCAGCGTGATCTTGCCCGAGGGCATGGCCCGCCCGGCGCATTGGCCGGAAGGAAAGTTGGATTGGGATGACTTCCAAACGGAATGGCGCAACTGGCAGGCTGACCCGGAGCAGTATCGGCCCCCTGCCCCATAGCCCCGCCGAATAACTATCGCGTCACGCCCTGCCCCAGCAGATCCTCGACGAAAAACGCAGCGAACTGGGCGCGGCCGGAGACGCCCGCTTTGGCGTAGATGCGGGTCAGCTGGGCGCGGACGGTGCCGGGGGCGGCGGCGCGCAGCTGGGCGATCTCGGCCACGTCGAGGCCCTTGAGGGCGAGCAAGCCGACGTCACGCTCGGCCGGGGTCAGGCCCCAATCGGTGAATTGCTGGTCAATCACCTGGGCAAGCGCGCCGGAAGCGGCGGCCAGCGCGGTTTCCTGGGCGCGCATCACCTGTAGCGTGCGGCGCAGCGATCTGGCGCCGAAGATCACGCCCAGCACCAGGGCGGCGGTGACCAGGGCCTCAAACATGAAATGCACCGATGCGGGGTTGGCGCGCAGATCGCCGATCACGTCGCCGACGAAAAAGATGGCGGCCAGGCCTTGCACCACGACAAAGCCTGCAAGGGCGATGGGCGTGTGGCGCGCGAGTGCGGTTCGGCGCGGGAATACGGTCATTTAGTGCGGCCGAAGGGCTGGGGGGCGGGAAGAGCGCGCCGCAGGGCAAGGCTGTGCAGTGCTGCACCGGCAAGATGGGCAAGGGCAAGAAAGACGAACAGGTGGGCGGCCAATTGATGCGCCTCCTTGGCGGCAGGGATGGTGCGGCGCGTGGCGCACCGGTATCTTTGGCAAAAAGCACGGACCAATGCCCGGCTGCAACTGCAGCGCATGTTTTGGCCCTGCGGATCGGCGTGGCACCGCCGGTAAGGCGCGCGCACGTGCCGGCGCTGAGGGGCTGACATCCGGGATGCTTGCAACGCCTGCCCCGCTCTGCCATCTGAAAGAAAACAAAGGAGAGGCGGATGGCGTTGGCGGGCAGGGAACAGGTGAAATACTGGGGCATCGCCACGGTCGTCTTTCTGGCACTGATGTGGTTCATGGGCGATGTTTTGCTGCCGTTTCTGGTGGGTGGCGCGATCGCCTATTTCCTGGACCCCGTGGCCGACCGGCTGGAGCGGCTGGGGATGGGGCGCACGGCGGCGACGGCAACGATCTCTATTGCGGCGCTGGTGATCATGGTGCTGGTGGTGTTGGCGATCATCCCGACGCTGGCCAACCAGCTGACTGCGCTGGTCAATGCAGCGCCCGAGATTGCCCAGCGTTTGCAGGGGTTTCTGACTGAACGGTTCCCAGAGTTGACCGACAGCACCTCAACCATGCGGCAAACGCTGGCGCAGATTGCCGAAGCCATCCAGGCCAAGGGCGGAGAGCTGGCGGGCAGCATCCTCAGCAGTGCCCTGGGGGTGGTGTCGGTGGTGGTGTTCATTCTGGTGGTGCCGGTGGTGGCGTTCTATCTGCTGCTGGATTGGGACCATATGATTGAGCGGATCGACGGGCTGTTGCCGCGCGAACATGCGCCAACAATCCGCCGTCTGGCGCGTGAGGTGGACGGGGTTCTGGCGGGGTTTGTGCGGGGCCAGGTATCGGTCTGCCTGCTGCTGGGGGTGTATTATTCCGTCGCCTTGATGCTGGCGGGGCTGCAATTCGGCCTGATTGTGGGGGCAATTGCGGGCACGATCACGTTCATTCCCTATATCGGGGCGCTGGTGGGCGGCACGCTGGCCATCGGGCTGGCCCTGTTCCAGTTCTGGGGCGACTGGGTGTCGATCGGAATTATCGCGGGCATCTTTGCGGTGGGCCAGTTTCTGGAAGGCAATGTGCTGACGCCGCGACTGGTGGGCAAATCGGTGGGGCTGCATCCGGTGTGGTTGCTGTTCGCGCTATCGGCCTTTGGCACGGTGTTCGGCTTTGCCGGCATGCTGGTGGCGGTGCCGGTGGCAGCCGTCATCGGAGTTTTGACGCGGTTTGCCGTGTCCCAATATCAGGCCAGCGTTCTTTACAAGGGTGAGCATGCGCCCGCGCCGAAACCGCGCCGCGCCAAGGGGGACAAGTGACCCGGCAGTTGGCCTTTGACCTGCCCGCGAAAGACAGCCTGACGCGGGATGAGTTTTTCGTCTCTCCCGCCAATGCGCTGGCCTTGACGGCATTGGAGGGCTGGCAGGATTGGCCAGGGGCCAAGATGGTACTGGTGGGGCCGGCGGGATCTGGCAAGACCCATCTGGCGCATATCTGGGCCGATCTGGCCGGGGCGATATTGGTGACAGCCACCGATCTGGCGGCGGCGGATCTGCCGGATCTGGCCCAGGGTGGCGCTGTGGTGGTTGACGATGCCGACACGCTGGCGGGCCAGCCCGAGGCTGAGGCGGCGCTGTTTCATCTGCATAACCTTTTGGCCAGCGGGGGTGTGCTGCTGGTCACCGCCTCCAGCCCGCCGCGCGACTGGGGCTTGCGGCTGCCCGACCTGCTGTCACGGATGCAAGCGGCGCCTGTCATCCGGTTGGAGCCGCCGGATGATGCGCTGCTGTCTGCCGTGCTGGTCAAGCTTTTTGCCGACCGCCAGATTGAGGTCACCGCCAATCTGATTTCCTATCTTCTGGTGCGGATGCCGCGCGGTATCGGGGCGGCGCGTGCCTTGGTGGCCGCCTTGGACGCCCATGCTCTGGCCGCTGGCCGCCCGATCACCCGCGCGCTTGCCGCCGATATTCTGGACAGTGCCGATCCAGAGTGAAAGACTGGCCAAAACTCATACTGGTGCCAGACCCTGACATGACCCAAGCCGATTTCCTGAAAGCCGCCTTTGCCGCCCCGGTTGCCCTGCCCGCGTCTGAGACCACTGGCCAACGTCGGTTTTTCAACCGTGAGTTGAGCTGGCTGGCCTTTAACTGGCGGGTGCTGGAAGAGGCCGCGAATCCGGCGGTGCCTTTGCTGGAGCGGCTGCGCTTCTTGTCGATTTCCGCCACCAACCTGGATGAGTTTTTCACCGTGCGGGTGGCGGGCCTGCGCGCACTGGTGCGCAACGGCAATGCACTGCTGTCCGAGGATGGTCGCAGCCCGGCTGAGCAGTTGGCGCTGATCCATACCGACGCGCGCCGCCTGATGGAGACGCAGCAGGCGACCTTCAACCGGCTGAAAAAGGAAATGGACGCGGAAGGCATCATGATCCTGTCGCGGTCCAAGCTGACATCGCGCGATCTGAAGCATCTGGAACAGCATTTCCTGACCAATGTGTTTCCGGTGCTGTCGCCCCTGGCGATTGACCCCGCACACCCGTTTCCGTTCATCCCCAATACCGGCTTTTCGCTGGCGCTGGAATTGGAGCGCGAACGCGATCACCGCACGCTGAAGGCGCTGTTGCCAATTCCGCAGCAGATTGCGCGCTTTGTGCGGCTACCGGGGAAAGACGGCGAAAATCGGTTTCTGCCGCTGGAAGAGCTGCTGCTCTTGCATCTGAACGTGCTGTTTCCGGGCTATACCGACCGGGGACATTGCCTGTTCCGGGTGCTGCGCGACAGCGATCTGGAGGTCGAGGACGAGGCCGAAGATCTGGTGCGCGAATTTGAAGTGGCGCTGAAACGGCGGCGTCGCGGTGAGGTGATCCGCCTGACGATGAGCGCGGGTGCGCCAGAGGACATGCGCGCGCTGATCATGGATGAGTTGCATGTGACCGCCGGAGAGGTGATCGAGGTCAAGGGCCTGTTGGGTGTCGCCGATCTGAAAGAGCTGGTGCTGTCCAGCCGGGCAGACCTGCTTTGGCCGGTGTTCACGCCGCGGGTGCCCGAGCGGGTGCAGGACCATGAGGGCGATCTGTTCGCCGCAATCCGGCAAAAGGACATGCTGCTGCATCACCCCTATGAGACTTTTGACATGGTCATCCGGTTTCTGGAACAGGCGGCGCGTGACCCCAATGTGCTGGCGATCAAGCAGACGCTGTACCGCACCAGTTGGGACAGCCCGATCGTCTCGGCGCTGTGCGAGGCGGCCGAGGGCGGCAAGTCGGTGACCGCACTGGTCGAGTTGAAAGCGCGGTTCGACGAGGCGGCGAACATCCGGCAAAGCCGGCGGCTGGAGCGGTCGGGGGCGCATGTGGTTTACGGCTTCATGCATCTGAAAACACATGCGAAAATCAGCACGGTGGTGCGGCGTGAGGGTGACACGTTGGTCACCTATACCCATTACGGCACCGGCAATTATCACCCGATCACCGCGCGCATCTATACCGATCTGTCGCTGTTCACCTGCGACGCGGCGCTGGGGCGTGATGCGACCAAAGTGTTCAACTTTCTGTCGGGCTATGTGCAGCCTGAGGGGCTGGAGAACCTGGCAATCTCACCCATCACGCTGAAACCACGGCTGCTGGAGCTGATCGCGCGCGAGGCTGATCATGCCCGCGCGGGCAAACCGGCCGAGATCTGGGCCAAGCTGAACAGCGTGATCGACCCCGAGGTGATCGACGCGCTCTATGCTGCGTCGCAGGCCGGGGTGAAGATTTCCTTGGTGATCCGGGGGATTTGCGGGCTGCGCCCCGGGGTCAAGGGGTTGTCGGAAAACATCCGCGTGAAATCCATCGTGGGGCGGTTTCTGGAACATTCCCGCATTGTCTGTTTCGGCAATGGCGCGGGCCTGCCGTCCAGACAGGCGCGGGTGTTTTTCTCATCCGCCGACTGGATGGGGCGCAACCTGACGCGGCGGGTGGAAACGCTGGTCGAGGCGCTGAACCCGACGGTGAAAAACCAGATCATGGGCCAGATCATGGCGGCCAATTTCGCAGATGAGGCGCAAAGCTGGGTGCTGGCACCCGATGGCAGCTATCAGCGCAAGCTGGGCAAGGCCGAGCCGTTTTCCTGCCACCGGTTTTTCATGGAAAATCCGTCGCTGTCGGGGCGCGGCACGGCGGGGGCCAAGGATGTGCCCCGGCTGGCCACTGCGCCGGATCCGGCCACAGCGCCTCCTGCGGCGAAATGATCGCAAGCCTGCTGATCGCCCGCGGGCGGTTGACCGCGGCGCGCGACGCCTGCAAGGTCTGCGCGCTGTGACTAAAGGGGAATCGACCATGGCCGCCGAGAACCCGGACCCTGTTTGCACGGACGCTGATGAGGGCGATTGGGGCACCCTTGGCCGCCCGATGTTTGACGACCCATCGGCCCGCGCCCTTAGTCGGGTGGGGGTGGTCGATGTCGGTTCAAACTCGGTCCGGATGGTGGTGTTTGATGGCGCGGCGCGCAGCCCGGCCTATTACTACAACGAAAAGATCATGTGCGGGTTGGGCAAGGGGCTGACGCAGACCGGCCTTTTGAACCCCGAAGGCAAGGCCCGCGCGCTGTCGGCGCTGCGCCGATTTGCGCTGTTGGCGCAGGGCATGCAGATCTTGCCCCTCAGCGTTGTGGCCACTGCGGCAGTGCGCGAGGCGGCTGATGGTCCGGCCTTTCAGGCCGAGGTGCTGGCGCTGACCGGCCTGCGGATGCGGGTGATTGATGGTGCCGAAGAGGCGCGGCTGTCGGCGCAGGGCGTGCTCTTGGGCTGGCCCGGTGCCAAGGGTGTGGTCTGCGACATCGGCGGCAACTCGATGGAGTTGGCGCGGATCGGGGCGGGCAAGGTGGGCAAGCGGGTCTCAACCCCGTTGGGCCCGTTCCAGTTGCAGCAGATCAACGGTGGCGCAAAAAATCGCAAGGCCCATATCAGCACCATTCTGGAGACCGCGGCGGCCGAACTGAAATCCGAAGGCGAGCGGATCTATCTGGTCGGCGGCAGCTGGCGGGTGATCGCCCGGCTGGACATGGAGCGGCGGGCCTATCCGCTGACCGTGCTGCACGAATATCGCATGACGCCCGAGGGGCTGACCGAAACGCTGGACTGGCTGGCCACCGCCGATCTGTCGGTGTTGCGCGGCCGCACCGGCACATCGGCCGAACGGATGGAACTGGTGCCCCTGGCCTGTGAGGTCTTGCGCGAAATCATCCGGGTGCTGAAGCCATCGGAGATAGACGTCTCGGCCTATGGCATCCGCGAGGGGCTGTTGTATGAGCAGATGCCGCCGCAACTGCGCGCGCGCGATCCCTTGATCGAGGCGGCGCGGATGACAGAGCTGACCCAGGCCCGCCTGCCCGGCTTTGGCATCAAACTGTTCGCCTTTCTGAAGCCGTTGTTCAAGGGCGTGTCCGAGGCGCGGATGCGGCTGATCCGGGCGGCGTGTCTCTTGCATGACACCACCTGGCGGGCGCACCCCGATTACCGGGCCGAGGCCTGTTTTGACAATGCCACGCGGGCCAATCTGGGCGGGTTGGACCATCCGGGACGGGTGTTTCTGGGGCTGGCGCTGCTGCACCGGTATAAAAACAGCCGGGCGGGCAACAAGCTGGAGCCTTTGTTCCGGCTGTTGCCCGAGGCCGATGTTCAGGCCGCCGAGGTTCTGGGCAAGGCGATGCGCTTTGGTGCAATGATCGCGGTGGGCGATCCGGCGCAGGCCGGTGCGCTGCGCTGGCAGGCGAAAAAGCGGCTGGTGACGCTGGAGCTGACCGCCGATGGCGAGGCGCTGTTCGGCGAGGTGGCGCAGGCGCGCTTTGCCGCCTTGGCCATGGCGCTGAAGGCCGAGGGCCGGGTGGTGCGGGGGGCGCATGACGCTGCGGTTTGATCATCTGGCGGTGTCGGCGCTGACGCTGGACGACGGCGTGGCCGCAGTAGAGGCGGCCTTGGGTGTGGGTCTGGCCGGTGGTGGGCAGCATCCGCATATGGCCACGCATAACCGGCTGGTGGGCATGGGCGATCTGTATCTGGAGGTGATTGCCGCCGATCCGGCCGCCCCGCGCCCCGCCTGGCCGCGCTGGTTTGATCTGGACCGGTTTACCGGGCCGCCGCGCCTGACCAACTGGATCGCGCGGGTGGATGATCTGGACGCGGTCTTGGCAGCGGCACCGGCGGGCGTGGGCGTGCCGGTTGATCTGCAGCGCGGCGACTATCGCTGGCGCATGGCGGTGCCGGGGAACGGCCGCCTGCCCTATGATGGCGGCTATCCTGCGCTGATCGAATGGCAGGGCACTCTGCACCCCGCCGCCGCATTGCCGGACGTAGGGTTGCGGCTGGTCCGGCTGGAGATTGCGCACCCTGAAGCCCCTGCCCTGCGCGCAGCACTGGCCGCGATGACGGACCCGCGCGTGGTGATTGTGCCGGGGGCTGTGGTGGCGCTGCGGGCAAAGATCCAGTCCCCCGCAGGCCTGCGGGTGCTGGAGTGATCCGACCTGCCGTGGCATCTGATGCCGCGGCAATCGCCGCGCTGTTGAACCACTGGATCACGGACACCGCGATCACTTTTGCCCATATCGCGAAGACGCCCGAAGACATCGCCGCCAACATCGCCGACAAAGCCGCCGCCGGGCATGGCTTTTGGGTCGCCGAGGCGGCGGGGCAACTGTTGGGACAGGCCAGCTATGGCCAGTTTCGCGCCAATTCCGGCTACGCGACGTGCATGGAGCATTCGATCGCCCTGCACCCCGGCCAGCGCGGTCAGGGGCTGGGCCGGGCCATGATGGCGGTGCTGGAAGAGCATGCGCAGCAGGCCGGCGCACATCAGATGATTGCCGGTGTATCGGGGGAAAACCCCGAGGGTCGGGCCTTTCACGAACGCCTGGGCTACCGGTTGGTCGGCACGGTGCCGCAGGCGGGGTTCAAGTTTGGCCGCTACATGGACCTGCAATTAATGCAGAAATTCCTCTGACAAGGGCGGCGCGGGGGGATAAGGTCGCGCCCATGTCGATCTGGTCCCGCATAGCTGAAGCGCTGTCTGCCCTGACCGCAGGCGAATCCCTGGGGGCCGTGTTTGACCGGCTGCGGGGTGATCCTGCGCCAGAGCATTCGGTCGGCTTCACCATTGCGGTCATCGCACTGGGGGCCAAGATGGCCAAGGCCGACGGGCAGGTCACCCGCGATGAGGTGACGGCCTTTCGCCGCGTCTTTCTTCTGGCGCCCGGGGATGAGGCACATGCAGCAAAGGTGTTCAATCTGGCGCGGCAGGATGTGGCGGGGTTTGACGCCTATGCCCGCAAGATTGCCCGGCTGTTCAATCCCGATGGCAAAGCGCTGTGCGCCGATGACCATTCGGTCCTGCTGGACATCCTGGAGGCGCTGTTTCACATCGCGTTGGCGGATGGCACCTATCACCCCGGCGAGGATGCGTTTCTGGCGCATGTGGCGCAGGTCTTTGGTCTGGATGAGCGATGTTTCCGCATTGTCCGTGCCCGGCTGGTCGAGGGGGCGCCGCGTGATCCCTATGACGTGCTGGGCCTGCCACCTCGGGCCACGGTGGCCCAGGCGCGCAAGGCCTGGAAGGCGCTGGTGCGCAAGACCCATCCCGATGTGATGCAGGCCCGCGGCGTCCCGCCCGAAGCGATGGCGCTGGCCGAGCGGCGGTTGATGATGATCAACGCGGCCTGGAAAGAGATCGCGCAAAAGGAGGTGGCGTGATGGATCGCGGCAGTATCCGGTTGGCCACCTATAACGTCGAATGGTTCAATGCGCTGTTTGATGACGACGGGCGGCTGTTGCTGGATGACAAACTCTCGGCCCGCTACCACATCAGCCGGGACGAACAGTTGCGCTCGCTGGGGCAGGTGTTCACCGCGCTGGATGCCGACGGGGTGATGGTGATCGAGGCGCCCGACACCAGCGCCCGCAGGTCCACCGTGACCGCGCTGGAACGCTTTGCCGCGCATTTCGGGCTGCGCTGCAACCGCGCTATCGTGGGCTTTTCATCGGAAACCGAACAGGAGATTGCCTTTCTCTATGACCCCACCGTGCTGCACCCGCGGCATGATCCGATTGGCGGTGCCTCGGGCAAGCGCGGTAGCCGCGATGCGCCGCGGTTTGACGGCACCTTTCGCTATGATCTGGACACCGACACCGCGCCCGAGGTGATCCGGTTTTCCAAACCGCCGTTAGAGCTGTCGGTCGGGCTGCCCAATGGCGATGAGTTGCGGCTGATCGGGGTGCATGCCAAATCCAAGGCCCCGCATGGTGCCGAAGGGCGCGAGGCGGTGATGCGCCTGTCGATCGAGAACCGCCGAAAGCAGCTGGCGCAATGCATCTGGATCCGCGCCCGGGTCGAGGATCATCTGGCGGCGGGCGACAGTCTGGTGGTGATGGGTGATTTCAACGACGGTCCGGGGTTGGACGAGTTTGAAAAGCTGTTCGGCAAATCGGGGGTCGAGATCGTTCTGGGCTGCGACGGGCCGATTGTGGGGCGGATGTTTGACCCGCATGCCGAACTGGCACTGCAAAGCCGGATCGGGCTGTCGCCCACCACCTCACGCTTTTACATCGCATCGAAAAAGCGGTATTTTGAAGCGCTGCTGGATTTCATGATGATCTCGCCTGATCTGGCACGGCGGCAGCCGAATTGGCAGATCTGGCACCCGCTGAATGACCCCGGTGTGGCCAAGGTGCCGGGCCTCAGCGCGGCGCTGTTGCAGGCGTCAGACCATTTCCCGGTGACGCTGGATCTGCCGCTGGCAAGGGCCGCGCCGCAACTATGAATTGAAGATTGCAGCCCACGTCCCCATATTGGGGCCCAACTCACAGCGAAAAGGGGACTCGCGATGAAACGTCTGGCTTTGGTCCTGCCTTTGTTGATCGTCCAGCCCGCCTTTGCCGAAGAGCCCGCCGACCCGGGCCCCTCGTTGATGGAGCAGGGCATGCAGCTGATGCTGAAAGGGCTGATGACCGAGATGGCCCCCGCCTTTGACGAAATGGACAAGGCGCTGAAAGAGGCGCAGCCGCTGTTGCAGGATCTGGGGCCGAAATTCGCCGAATTGCTGACGCTGATGGGCGATCTAAGCAACTATGAGACGCCGGTGGTGCTGCCTAATGGCGACATCCTGATCCGCCGCAAGCCTGATCCGCCTGTGCCGCTGGAGCCAAAACCCGGTGTCGATGGCGAAGTAGAACTCTGACGATCTGGGGCGGCGGGCGGGGGCGGAGCAATGCCCCGCCGCCAATTGGTTCGGGTGCGGTCAGGCCCGGGTTTTGCGGATCAGATCCAGGATGTCTTTCGCGGCCGCGGGAATGTTGGTTCCCGGGCCGAAGATCGCCTTGACCCCGGCTTTTTGCAGGAATTCGTAATCCTGCTGCGGGATCACGCCGCCACAGATCACCAGAATGTCGCCAGCACCCGCCGCATTCAGCGCATCAATCAGCTTTGGCGCCAGAGTCTTGTGGCCCGCCGCTTGGCTAGAGATGCCGATGACATGCACGTCATTGTCGATGGCATCCTGCGCGGCCTCTTCCGGGGTCTGGAACAGGGGCCCTACATCGACATCAAAGCCGATATCGGCGAATGCGGTGGCGATCACCTTGGCCCCGCGATCATGGCCGTCCTGGCCCATTTTCACCACCAGCATGCGCGGACGACGGCCTTCTTCTTCGGCAAACGCCTCAACATCGCGCTGAATGGCCTCAAACCCGGCGTCGCCCTCATAGGCCGCGCCATAGACGCCGGCCAGCATTTTCACTTCCGCACGGTGGCGGCCAAAGGTGCCTTCCATAGCCAGCGAGATCTCCCCTACTGTGGCGCGCGCGCGGGCGCATTCGATGGCGGCTTCGAGTAGATTTCCCCCGTCAACGGTGCGGCGGCCCAGTTCCAGCAGGGCCGCATCGCAGGCGGATTGGTCGCGAGTGGATTTGATCTGATTCAGGCGGGCGATCTGGGCGTCGCGCACCATGACGTTGTCGATATCCAGAATGTCGATCGGATCTTCATGATCCTTGCGGTATTTGTTGACGCCCACCACCACTTCATCGCCGCGGTCGATCATCGCCTGACGGCGGGCGGCGGATTCCTCAATCCGCAGTTTCGGCATGCCCGAGGCGACGGCCTTGGTCATGCCGCCCATTTCCTCAACCTCTTCGATCAGCTTCCACGCCTCGGTCGCCAGTTGGTGGGTCAGGCTTTCAACGTAATATGACCCGGCCAACGGGTCGATCACATGGGTGACGCCGGTTTCTTCCTGCAAGATCAGTTGGGTGTTGCGGGCGATGCGGGCGGAAAATTCCGTCGGCAAAGCAATGGCTTCGTCCAGTGCATTGGTGTGCAGCGATTGGGTGCCGCCCAGGACCGCCGACATTGCCTCATACGCGGTGCGGATCACGTTGTTGTAGGGGTCAGCCTCTTGCAGACTGACACCGCTGGTCTGGCAATGGGTGCGCAGCATCGTGCTGGAGGTTTTCTGTGGCGCGAATTCCATCATGATGCGGTGCCACAGCATACGGGCCGCGCGCAGTTTGGCGGCCTCCATGAAGAAATTCATCCCGATGGCGAAGAAGAACGACAGGCGTGGCGCGAAATCATCGACATTCATGCCGCGCGCGATGGCAGCGCGGACGTATTCACGGCCATCGGCCAAGGTGTAGGCCAGTTCCTGCACCAGGTTCGCGCCGGCCTCTTGCATGTGGTAGCCCGAGATCGAAATCGAATTGAATTTCGGCATCTGGGCAGAGGTATATTCGATGATATCGGCGATGATCCGCATCGAGGGTTCGGGCGGATAGACATAGGTGTTGCGCACCATGAACTCTTTGAGGATGTCATTCTGGATGGTGCCTGACAGCAAGCTACGGTCCACGCCCTGCTCTTCGCCGGTGACGATGAAACTGGCCAGGATCGGGATCACCGCACCGTTCATCGTCATGGAAACGCTGACTTTTTCCAAGGGGATGCCGTTGAAGAGGATCTTCATGTCTTCGACCGAGTCGATGGCGACACCGGCCTTGCCCACATCACCGACCACGCGCGGGTGATCGGAATCGTATCCCCGGTGGGTGGCCAGATCAAAGGCGACCGACACGCCCTGCTGACCGGCGGCCAGCGCCTTGCGGTAGAAGGCGTTGCTCTCTTCCGCAGTGGAAAAGCCCGCGTATTGCCGGATGGTCCAGGGCCGTCCGGCATACATCGTGGCGCGCACGCCGCGGGTAAAGGGGGCAACGCCCGGCACCTCGCCCATCTGGGGCAGGTCTGCCACGTCATCGACGGTATAGAGCGGCTTTACCGTGATCCCCTCCAGCGTTTGCCAGTTCAGGCTGTCGGGCGACTTGCCTTTCAGCTCTTTGCCGGCAAGGGCGGTCCATGCGTTCAGATCGGTCATCTCTCTCTCCGTCCTCTGGGCGAAACCGGTGTTACGCCGCTTGGGGTTTTCCGCGCTCTGCCCTATATCGGGGGTATGAAGCACTTGAACCGCCGTCATTTCTTGTTCATCGCGGCGCTGGCGCCGCTGGTTGCCGGGGCCGAAGAGGCCCCTGCGTTTGGTCCGGTTTCGGCCGCCGAAGTGGTGGAGGCCGATCTTCTGTTTCTGCGCCGCCCGGTGATTGTCTTTGCCGATTCACCGAACGACCCCGCCTATGTGCGCCAGATGGAAATTCTGACGCGGTATTACCCCGACTTTGCGGCCCGCGATGTGATCCTGATCACCGACACCGATGTGGCCAATCCGTCGGAACTGCGCCGACGGTTGCATCCACGCGGGTTCTCGCTGGTCCTGATGGACAAGGACTGGCGGACCGCGATCCGCAAACCCCTGCCCTGGGACGGGCGTGAGGTGCTGAACTCCATCGACAAGATGCCGATTGCCCGGTCGGAATCACTGGAGCGCAATCCGTCGGGGCGGAACTGAGGGCGGGCGGTCATTCAAACTCCATGATGATTTCATCCACCTTCAGGCTGCTGCCGGGGGTGGCCTTGATCGCCTTCACCACGCCGTGGCGTTCAGCGCGCAGGGTGTTTTCCATCTTCATCGCCTCAACCGTGGCCAGCGCCTGACCTTCCTGCACCTCATCCCCCTCGGCCACATTGATCTTTACGATCAGGCCAGGCATCGGGCAAAGCAGGTATTTCGAGGTGTCGGGCGGCAGTTTTTCGGGCATCAACCGGGCCAGTTCGGCCTGACGCGGGGTGCGGACATGCACCCGCAGATCCGCACCGCGCAGGCGCAGCCGGAACCCGCCCGAGATCTTGGCGACCTTCATCACCAAGGGCGTTCCGTCCACCGTCAGTCGGGCCAAGGGCTGGCCCGGGGTCCAGTCGGATGTCACGCGCAGGGTTTGGCCATCGGCGAAATGCACCGTGGACCCAGCCGGATCGGCGGCGATGGTCATCGCATGATCGGTGCCTTGCAGGCTGACCACCCAGTCATCGCCGACGCGGCGTTCGTGGTTGTCCATGGTGCCGGAAATGCGGGTGCGGCGGATTTCGGCCACGCGGTTCATGGCGGCGGCCGCAGCGGCAACGCGGGTGATGGTGGCCGCGTCCAGTGTGGCGCCCTGAAAGCCCTCGGGGTATTCCTCTTCGATGAAGGCGGTGGTGATATTGCCCGAGATAAAGCGCGGATGGTCCATCACGGCACCGACAAACGGCAGGTTGTGGCCGATGCCCTCAACCTCAAAAGTGTCCAGCGCGATGCGCATCTCATCAATGGCCTGCATGCGGGTCGGGGCCCAGGTACAGAGCTTGGCGATCATCGGGTCGTAGAACATGCTGATCTCACCGCCCTCAAACACGCCGGTATCGTTGCGCACGATGCCGCCACGGGGGGTCTGGCCTTCGACCGGGGGGCGATAGCGGGTCAGGCGGCCGATTGATGGCAGAAAGTTGCGGTAGGGGTCTTCGGCATAGAGACGCGATTCCATGGCCCAGCCGTTGATTTTCAGGTCTTCCTGCTTGAAGGGCAGCGGCTCACCGTTCGCCACACGGATCATCTGCTCGACCAGATCGACCCCGGTGATCAATTCGGTTACCGGATGCTCGACCTGCAGCCGCGTGTTCATTTCCAGGAAATAGAAGTTGCGGTTGCCATCGACGATGAATTCAACCGTGCCTGCCGAGGTGTAGCCGACCGCCTTTGCAAGGGCGCAGGCCTGCGTCCCCATGGCCTTGCGGGTCGCCTCATCAAGGAAAGGGCTGGGGGCCTCTTCGATGACCTTCTGGTTGCGGCGCTGGATCGAGCATTCGCGTTCGTGCAAATAGACGCAATTGCCGTGCTGGTCGGCCAATACCTGAATTTCGATGTGGCGCGGCTGGGTCACGAATTTCTCGATGAAGATGCGGTCATCGCCGAAACTGGCGGCGGCTTCGTTCTTTGATGCCTGAAAGCCGTCGCGCGCCTCGGCGTCATTCCAGGCGATCCGCATGCCCTTGCCACCACCGCCGGCCGACGCCTTGATCATCACCGGATAACCGACCTGGCCGCTGATTTTCACCGCCTCATCGGCGTCGGCGATCAGGCCCATATAGCCAGGAACGGTGGAAACCCCGGCCTCTTGTGCGATCTTTTTAGAGGTGATCTTGTCGCCCATCGATTCAATCGCCGGGGACGGCGGACCGACAAAAACCACGCCTTCCTTTTCCAAAGCTGCGGCGAAGTTCATGTTTTCGCTAAGAAAACCATAGCCGGGATGCACGGCCTGCGCGCCGGTCTGCCGGACGGCCTCCATGATCTTGTCGATCACGATATAGCTTTGCGCGGCGGGGGACGGGCCGATATGCACCGCCTCATCCGCCATTCTGACGTGCAGGGCGTTGCGGTCGGCATCAGAATACACTGCGACCGTCTTGATGCCCATCAGCTTGGCGGTCTTGATGACCCGGCAGGCAATCTCACCACGATTGGCGATCAGGATTTTCTTGAACATGGGTCCCCCAGGAAATGCGCCGGGCCGGAACAGGCTGTCGAACGGACTGTCGGGCGGGCAAAATGCAAAACGGGGCCGGCCGGGCGATGTGCCCGGACGACCCCGTCAATGTGGCTTGGTTGCCCCTGTGGGGCGATCAGATCAGTAGCGGGATTGGCAGGGCGGCAAGCCCAGTTCGATCCCGCATGTGGCCGCACCGGCCAGCGCGCCGACAGCGGCTCCGGCGATGAGATTCTGGTCAAACGCATCCGCGACGGCGGCTCCGGCAACAGCACCCGCCATCCCGCGAGAAGCGGGATCCTGCAAGCAGCCGGCCAAAGGAATGGTGAGAAGGGCAAAGACGAGTAGGGATTTGCGCATGGTTTACTGCCTCGATAGATTGTTATTATTGCCCCTGATTCTAACGCAAAGCGCCGGGATTCAAAGGGGAAAATCGCCTGTCTCACAGGATTGGCATTGTTCTGCCGAAGCGCAGAAAAGTGCGGTCCAACCGCCGGGCGATCGGACCGCAAAGTCTGGAAAAGGGCGCACCCGCCGGGGCGGCGGGCGACAGGAAACATCGCACCGGGCCTGTTGCCAGAACCCATGACCACAGGATGCCGCAGCCCTGACCCGCAGGCAATTGCGCTGACAGCGGGCATCGGGCCGCTGGCGGAAGAGTGCCGGAATGGCAAGGCGTTCGGCGAATTCATGCCTAATCCTCATCCCAGTCATGGACCGGGGCCTGACCATTGGTTGCAAAAACCTCGGGAAAGGCCATCTCGGCGCGCTTGACGTCAATCTGCAACAGGGCGTCGTAAGAGGCCGGATCAAAGGGGTCTTCGGCGGCCACCACCTCACGCCCGAACAGCCACGACAGACGGCCTGCGTCCAGATTTCCCCGCTCAAACGGGGCATCGCCGAAATACTGCCAGAGCGCGGCCATAAAGCCGGCATCGGCCTGACGGTCGGTGCTTTTGCGGTCCTTGAACCGTTCGCGTTTGATCAGGGGGGCCACGCCGCCACGGTGGTTGGCGCGACGGATGGTGAACTGGAAATCTGTGCCGGGAAGCCGCCCGGGAAAACCGCGGTGCTTCAGCATGACGGGCCCCTTTCGGTCAGGGGCCGCAGGCGCGGCGATGGAAGGGAAAGTCCGGACGCTGAGAGATCCGCGCGCCGGAATGCGGAGGGCGCGGCGGGGCCGACCGGACGAATCCGGCAGCCCCGCCCCGTTATCTTACTTGTACTTGCCGGTGTAGGTCGGCTCGACCGAAACGGTCGGCTCATCAACATAGACGACTTCTGCTTCTTTTTTCGCGCAGGCGGCAACGATGCCAACCAGGGCCAGGGCCATAACAATACGCATGCTCTTCTGCATCCTCTACTCCATAGTTCTTGGGAGGTAATGGCGGACGTCATGCCCACCCTCCCCCATTGCGAGGCAAAGACCGCTTGGGTTCGGCCTTTCGTCACCATATCGCACAATGATACGGAAATACACGGCGTGTTGTCCAAGTTGTGCGCCTGTGACTCGGTTACATCAGCCCCCACCAAAACAGGGGTAGGAGCCACAATATCTGGTAGATCCATCAAAAAATCTCCCAGATGCAGGCATCGGTTTTGATGGCATAGGCCTCAAAATACTGCACCGCATCGGGGGCAGCTTCGCCGAACGGCACCGCGCGGTCGGCAAGAACGATGATGATCTGCTGCGGTTTTGGGTCTGTTTTTGCCAGTTGGGGCAAGGCGTTATCGTCGCACAGCACCTGCATGTCGGCGCTGGCATCCTGACCCGCCTGCAGATCAGGCGCGACATAGCGAAAGCGCACCGTATCGCCCTTGGCGCCGGGGGCGTTGGTGATGACATCAAGGGGTTGCGCGATCAGGCCCGAGGGCAGCGTGATCGCGCCCGCCGCATCCGCCGCGGGCGGCGTATCATCGCAGCCCCCCGCCGCCAGCAAAAGGCAGGCGGCAAGGGCAGAAATCAGGCGGGGCGCAGGGAACATCACGACCTCAAAGCGGGATATTGTCGTGCTTTTTCCATGGGTTCGTCAGCTTTTTGCCACGCAGGGAGGCAAAGGCCCGGGCGACCCGGCGGCGGGTGGAATGGGGCATGATCACCTCGTCGATAAAGCCCTTTTCGGCGGCGACAAAGGGGTTGGCAAAACGCTCTTCATAGTCTTTGGCACGCTGCGCGATCTTGTCCTTATCGCCCAATTCGCTGCGATAGAGGATCTCGGTCGCGCCCTTGGCCCCCATCACAGCGACCTCGGCGGTGGGCCAGGCATAGTTGAAATCGCCGCGCAGGTGTTTGCTGGCCATCACGTCATAGGCGCCGCCATAGGCCTTGCGGGTGATGACGGTGACCTTGGGCACAGTCGCCTCGCCATAGGCAAAGAGCAGCTTTGCGCCGTGCTTGATCACGCCGCCCAGTTCCTGCGCCACGCCCGGCAAAAAGCCCGGCACATCGACAAGGGTCAGGATCGGGATTTCAAAAGCGTCGCAAAAGCGCACAAAGCGGGCGGCCTTGCGGCTGGAGTCGATGTCCAGACAGCCCGCCAGGACCATCGGCTGATTGGCGACCACGCCGACCGACTGGCCCTCGATCCGCACAAAGCCGGTGATGATATTGCCAGCAAAATCGCGCTGGATCTCAAAGAAATCACCTTCATCGGCCAGTTTGGTGATCAGCTCTTTCATGTCATAAGGCTGGTTCGGGTTGTCGGGGATCAGGGTGTCCAGGCTGGGCTCGACCCGCCGCGGGTCATCGAAAAACGGGCGCACGGGCGCTTTTTGGCGGTTGTTCAGCGGCAAAAAGTCAATCAGGCGACGGGTTTCGGCCAGCGCCTCGACATCGTTTTCAAAGGCGCCATCGGCGACTGAGGATTTGCGGGTATGGGTTGACGCGCCGCCCAATTCCTCGGCGGTGACAACTTCATTGGTGACGGTTTTGACCACGTCGGGGCCAGTCACGAACATATAGGAGGTGTCTTTGACCATGAAGATAAAGTCGGTCATGGCGGGGGAATAGACCGCGCCGCCCGCGCAAGGCCCCATGATCAGGCTGATCTGCGGCACCACGCCCGAGGCCATGATATTGCGTTGAAACACCTCGGCGTAACCGGCCAGAGAGGCCACACCCTCTTGGATCCGCGCGCCGCCGGAATCGTTCATGCCGATTACGGGGGCACCATTCTGGATTGCCATGTCCATGATCTTGCAGATCTTTTGGGCATGAGTTTCAGAAAGTGAGCCGCCAAAGACAGTGAAATCCTGGCTGAAAACATAGACCATGCGGCCGTTGACGGTGCCCCAGCCGGTGACCACGCCATCGCCTGCAGGGCGCTCTGCCTCCATCCCGAAATCGGTGCAGCGGTGTCGGACGAACATGTCGAACTCTTCGAACGAGTTTTCGTCCAGCAAGAGCTCTACCCGCTCACGCGCGGTCAGTTTGCCCTTGGCATGCTGGGCGTCCACCCGGTGTGCGCCGCCACCCTGACGGGCTGCTTCGCGGCGCTGTTCCAGTTCTGTCAGGATGTCTTTCACGGCGCAGCCCCCCACGGATTCCCGGCATATTTTGCGCGACCATAGCGATGGGGTCTGGGTTCGGAAAGTGGAAAGGCGAAAATTTGCAAAGTTACAGCAGATGTTGTTTTGGAAATTGCAAATACGCGAATTTCGTTGGATTTCCAGACCTGATGTATCTGTCAGACCCGAGAGTAAATAACCATCTGAGGGGGTTTTTGACCATTGAACCGCAAGGTTAGTGACCATTGGCGCAACGCCATTCGTTGAAATGATTACTTTTCAATAACTTACGTTAATCTGCTCTCAAATCCCCTGCCCCGCGGCTAATCCGGGCCCCTGCCCCCACCTCGGTTGACCGTGTCACCGCCCATTAGCATCGTGGCCGGCAAGCGCTCTCCACCCCCAGAAGCCATCCCCTTCATCGAATCCCGGTTCTTCGACCCGAATGAAACAGGCCGCGTGCTGCAAGAGCGCTTTGAGCGACATCTGCGCACATTGCGGGCCCGCGACCTGCCAAAGGGCGCCTGGACAGGTTATCTGCGGCTTAAGGACGGATCTGACGTCACTGCCGCAGAGGCAGACGTGCGTTCGCGCAGCACGAAACGGCAGGATTGACCGGCGATCAGTCAGGCGGGAGAGTTTGCGGCTGGCATCATGCCACCACGGCCAGACGGCCAACCGGGGTCAGCGACAGAGACAACTCTTCCAGCGCAGCATCATCGCCATAGCGGGCGGTCACCGCCTCGATCTGGTCGTGATAGACCAACTGGCCATGACTGAGGACGGCGACCGAGGTGCGGGTCTTGGCAATCTCGGAAATCAGGTGAGTGTTCATGAAGATGGTCATGCCGAATTCGCGGTTCAGCCGCAGGATAAGGTCGCGCAGCATCTTGATTTCCATCGGGTCCAGGCCCGAGGTCGGTTCATCCAGAAACAGAACGGTGGGGCGGTGCAGAATGGCCTGGGCAAGGCCCACACGCTGGCGCACGCCTTTGGAGAGCCCGCCCACCCGCCTATGCGCGAGGTACGTGCAGTCCAGCAACTCCAACACTTGGTTCACGCGGCGCAGCGGAGCGTCGACGCCTGACAGGGGGGGCAAAGAACATAAGGTTCTCAGAGGCGATCACGTATTTTAAAGTCGCACGTTTTCAGGCCCATAGCCAATGCAGCGGCGCACTGCTAACGGATCGCGGCAAACGTCATGCCCTGCCACCGTCGCCGTGCCAGAGGTCGGGCGCGCCAGCGTGGTCAGCATCTGGATCGTGGTTGTCGTGCCAGCACCATTATGGCCCAGAAACGCGAAAATCCCGCCTTGGGCGATCTCTATCGACAACGCTTCGACGGCGGTCACCCGGTCAAACGCCTACGTCAGTCGGTTGGTGGTGATGATGGGGCCGGGCATTGACGTTTCCTTCCATGGTTGTGAGGCTATCATCGGGTTTGGGCAGTCATGCCGGCGCCCCTCCACAGCCGCCTTTCGCTCGTCTTACAATTCTGTATCCCCAAGCTTTCCTGACATCTGACAAAGCGAAAAGGCGGCACCAAGGGTGCCGCCTTCATCGTCATTGCAAGCGTGATCAGTTGGTGCCGCCCTCAGTGCCGTTTTCGGCACCTTCCTGCCCTTCGCTATCGTTACCCTCGCCCTTCTGATCGTCCTCTTCCACGGCGACTTTCATCACCTTGCCGTCGGCGGGGTTGATTGACACGGTCTTTTCGGTCCCGTCCGGCATCACCACATCAGCCATGATCAGATCGGGCATTCCGTCTTCGCCGTGCTCGTATTCGATGCCAGATACCTTGCCGCCAGCTGCCGCTTCGGCGGTCGCGGTCGCTTGCGCGAGGCTGGTGGGTGAGTTGAGGAAGGCTTGCGCCTCGGCCTTCGGGTCTTCGGCCGTGGAGGTCTGGGCCAGAGCGAAGGTGCTGCCGCAGGTCGCAAGCGCCAGAAGTGCGGTCGCAAGGGTGGTCTTGAAGGTCATGTTCCGTCTCCGTTTAATCGGTGCACAGGATGTGCGCCGGGTAAAACAGAAATAGAAGGCGCAACTTACAGGCTACTTTCAGGCACCTTACAATGACGTGCTGGCGCTGAAAGATGGTCGGTTTCGCGCTGGTTGGCCGCTGCACTTTCGCCTATCGCGGAAGCAGCAGCGGCTTGCCATCGGTTGCGGCACGCAGGGCAAGCGACAGGCCCAGCGCGGCGGGATCAGTCACCGGAGCCGAGGCCTCTTCCAGCTGGGCAAAACCGAAGGCGACCGGGTCCAGCCGGTCAGCGGTCACCGAGACCAGCAGCAGGGGTGCCGTTCCGGCGGCATCCTGCACCAGCGTATCGGTGCGCCAGATCCGCAGCACCAGACGCAGGTCATCCGGGCCGGGTTTGGTCAGAGTTGTCAGCGGCGGGCGGCCAAGATGGGTCATCGGCCAGGGCGGATGATCGCCATGCGCCCGGCGCGAGGGCAGGATTGCACCAAGCAGGTCATCGGTCAGACTGGTCTGCGACACTGTCCAGCCAGCGGTCTGGAACAGGGTTTCTAACTGATCCAGCGGCAGGTCGGATTGCAGCAGCATCGGCTCTCCGGCTTCGCCCGTCAGCAGGATGCGGCTGACGGGCAGGCTTTGCCAGCCTGTCGCCTGCCAATCCGCGCTGGCAAGTGTGGTCAGGGGCGGAGTGGCGTCATAGCGGGTGGCGGCAGCCGACCAGCCGGTGGCCAAATGCAGGGGTGCTATGCCAAAGACGATCAGGGCCAGCAGGGCGGCAATGGCCCGGCGCGGCACGGTCACGACCCGGGTGTGCAGGATCATCGCGGCGAAGAAGACCAGCGCACCGCCGAACAGGATGCCCGCCAGCACGTCGCTGGGCCAGTGGGCCTGCAGATAGACCCGCGACAGCGCGATAAGGGCGATCAGCGCGGCGAACAGGCCGTAGATCCGGGTCCTGAACCGCTGGGGCAAGGATTGGGCGACGAACAGCGCCAGAAGGCCGAAGATGATGGTGGCAAAGGTGGAATGGCCGCTGGGAAAGCTGAACCCATCCGTGCCTTGATACATCGGGATCGGGCGGGCGCGGTGCAAAAGCGCCTTGAACAGCGGCACAAAGGCGACACCGGCCAAGGGCGCAAGCGCCGCCAAGGCCGCCAGGATCCATTGGCGATGGGCGGCAAGAATGGCGATCAGCAACACCGCCACCGGCAAGACGACAACCAGATCACCCAGCATGGTGATGCCGATCATGGCAGAGGTCGCCCAATCGGTGCGCAGCCCTTGCACAAACTGCCCGATGGCGGCATCGGCCAGCGCCATCTCGGGGTCAAACGCCACCGCCGCCAGCAAAAGCCCAAAGCCCGCCAGCCCGCACAGGGCAACCCCGGCCAAGAGGGCGGCCTCAAGCATGCCGTCATGGTTGCGCAAGAGTTTCGCCAGCGCACCGCCGCCTGCCGCCCCCTTGGCCTCCAGCCACAGCGCCAGCCGCAACCGCCCGCGATCAGCGGCGGGGATCAGGATGCCACGCGCCAGCCGCATCGTCCCCCAAGCCAGCAGCATCGCCACCAGACCCAGCCCGGCCAGCAGCACAAAACGCGGGTTGGCGGCATGGGCGACCTGCAGCCCGCGCCCCAGCAAAATCGCGGGCAACAGATGCGCCGCCGCCCAGACCAAGGCAGACCCGACGTTGACCAGTGCAAAGCGCGTCACGCTCATTCCCATCATGCCCGCGATCGTCGGAACCACAGCTTTCACGCCGGGGATAAAGCGCACGATGAAGATGCTTTTGCCGCCATGACGGGCAACGAACCCCTCCCCTTTGGCCATCAGGTCGGTGTAGCGAGAAAACGGCCAGAAGGTGCGGATCCGGTCTTTCCAATGCACCCCGGCCCAGAACGACAGCGCGTCGCCCGCAATCGCGCCCAGAACGGTGGCGGCAAAGACCGGCAGAAAGCTCATCTTGCCCAGACCGATCAACGTGCCGATGCCAACCAGAACCGTGGTCGAAGGCACGAACAGGCCCAGGATCAACAGCGCCTCGGCAAAGGCCACCAGAAAGGCGATGAACACCGTCAGCGCCTGATGTGCGCCCAGAAAATCCACAAACTGCGCCAGCAACTGCGTCATGCCGCCCCCCGGATATGCGGCATCTGGACTTCGACGGTCAAACCGGGGGTTGTCTCGGTCAGCGT
>JBATPI010000070.1:0-2073 GCA_049291415.1 Paracoccaceae bacterium
CGCCGTTGTTTGACACGATCGCATCGTCGGCAATGCCGCCCTGATCGGTCAGCACACACAGATAGGCCGCCGCCCCCGGCGCGATCTTGGCCATGTCGCGGGTGGTCAGGTGGTCCAGCGTCGCGGCGGCGTCCGGGCCGCGCACAAAGATCTTTTTCAGCGGCGACATATCGAACATGCCCGCCCGTTCGCGCACCGCATCATGTTCAAGATTGGGGTCGGTATTGTAGGTCCAGGCCGTTCCCATCCCATTCCAATCTTCCAACCCCGAGCCAAGGGCGGTGTGGCGAGAGGCAAGCGCGGATGTCCGGCTGAGAGGTTCGGTCATGTGTCATCTCCGTTGATATTCATTGAATTGGCGCATGTTCAGTACCATGCGTCGGGCATCGATGCTTTGCGCTGCGCCACAAAATCGGCAAGAGCCGCGCGAATGCTGTCGTCCATTGGGGGCGCGCGATAGTCAGCCAGCATCTGCTTCCAGCGCGCCGTTGCGCGTTGATCGGCGGTCAGGTTGCCATTCTCGGCCCAGGTCTCGAACGGACCAGCTTCGCGGATGTCGGGCTGGAAATTCGCCGTGGCATAGTGCCGCAGCGTGTGCTGGGTGGACAGAAAGTTCTGCCCCGGCCCGGTCTCATGGTAGGCGTCCCGGCCAAAGGCTTCGGCATCGGTGTCAAAGCCTTGCAGCATCGTCAGCATGGCGCCGCAATGGTCCAGATCCATGATGAATTTCTCATAAGACATTACCAAGCCACCCTCCAGCCAGCCCGCTGCATGCCAGACCTGATGCGCGCCCGACAGCAGCGTCGCCCACATCGCGCCGGTGCTGTCCTGCATCGCCTGCCCATCGGCTGCGTTCGAGGCGGTGATCTGCCCGCCGCCCGACCGGACCGGCACCCCAAGTCGCCGCCCCAGTTGCGACAGCGCCAGTGTCACAAGATTGGCCTCGGGTGAGCCAAAGGTCAGCGCGCCGGATTTCAGGTTCATCGTGGAGTGAAAGCTGCCAAACACCACCGGGCAACCGTGCCGCACCAGTTGCGCCAAGGCGATTCCGACCATGCCTTCGGCCAGCGTTTGCGCCGCCACGGCGGCAGGCGACAAAGGGCCCATCGCGCCGGCAAAAATCGCCGGTGACACGCAAACGCATTGATTTTCCGCCGCATAGACCCGCAGCGCGCCTGACATGGTGTCATCATAGATCAGGGGGGAGTTAACGTTGATGTTGCCCTGCATCACGGCGTTATCGCGCATGAACTCCGCACCAAACACGATGCGTGCCATGTCGATGCTGTCTTGCGCCCGCCCGGGTGAGGTCACACCCCCCATGAAGGGTTTTGTGGACAGCGTCAGATGTGCCAGCACCATATCCAGATGCCGCTTGTTCACCGGGATATCCGTCGGCTCACACACCGTGCCGCCGGAATGGTGCAGCCAGGGACTGCTGTAGGTCAGCTTCACGAAATTCTGAAAATCTTCCAGCGTTGAATATCGGCGCCCCCGCTCCAGATCGCTGACGAAGGGCGATCCGTAGCCCGGCATCAGGACCACATTGTCACCGCCCAGCGTGACGGTATTGGCCGGGTCGCGGGCGTGCAGCGTGAACTCTGCGGGAGCTGTGGCGCAAAGCTGCCTGGCCAGGCCCGGCGCAAACCGGACCCGTTCGCCTGCGATAGACGCGCCAGCGGCGGCGAACAGGTCCAGCGCGGTCTGGTCGCCGCGAAACTCGACACCGATCTGGTGCAGGATCCAGTCGGCCTGATCCTCGATCGCCGTCAACGCGGCATCATTCAACAAGGCATAGGCCGGGATCTTTCGCCCGCGCGGCGCGATGATGGTATCTGCGACCGACTGGCGCGATATCCTCCCCCGCCGGACCGCGCGGCGCAATTCGGGTTGAACAGAGATGTCCAAATTTTCCAACCTGTGCCTCTTTGCCCAATAGCATTGCCGCAAGGTTTGGCTGCGCATGAGGAAACATCAAGCGAATATACCTATACGCAGCGTTCAAATAATTTATACCTGTCACGCATGGCCATTGCCTTCAAACACCTCGATACCCTGCGCCTCTTTGTCGAG
>JBATPI010000071.1:0-2669 GCA_049291415.1 Paracoccaceae bacterium
GTGATGTGCCGGGATGCCGTGTGTGGCCCCTGATCCCATTGCCGATCAGGGTCGTCGGGACGCGCCTAGGCGCTGACCCGCACTGCCACCGGGGCGGGACGCGACAGGCCCAGATCAACATCATCAAGCCCCGCCACCACGCGCGGGATGTCCTCGCGATAGAGGCCGATATCCCGAAGCTCTCTGTCACCCAAGGCGCGCAGTTCGGCCATCGTCCGGCTGCGTTTCAATTTCCGCGCCACCGAGCGAACCAGCCGATCCAGAATATTGCCGGCATTGCGATGCTTGCTTTCATTCTCTGGCTGCCAAAGCATTTTACGGGTAATGTAGACGGACATATAATCCTCCAATTTTCAGACTGCTGTTACCTGGACACTGGACGCCGACCTGTAGAGACTGGACGTACTGATCCAGCCGCCACTTGCGGGCCCATCGTCTTTTCCATGTGATCGAAGAGAGATCAGAAACCCCGCAGCGTGAACAAGCACCACGGCTTGTCCGCCCGGGGTTACAGGCGGTTCAGTAGTCTTCCCGCGCCAAGCGGGAACCTCTTGTGAAAGCTGAACATCATCATGGCCGTGATATGGCCATCGCGCCGGGTGCTTTCAAGCCTGCCGGGACGGGCTGTGCCCCTTATGCCACAAAGCGAACGGCCGGGGCAGTCCGGGCTGTCGCGTTCGCCGCAAATCGACGTTCGCGCACCCTCAAAACGGCGTCGCTTTCGCTACTGTTTGCGTCCGGGGACCTGCTGCTCAAGATCGGAAAAATCGTCTGGACGCAGCCCGCCGATGTGACGCGTCGACGCTTCACCGCTATTGCGATTGCTCTTCCTGAAGGGTGGCCAGCGCCTTCTTGATCTGCTTCAGCCATTCCGCCCTGGCCTCGCCCGCCATGCCTTCGTCGGTGGCGCGCATGTAGTCTTTCTTGTCGTCCCGCCATTGCTCGAGCATCGTGATCTTCTCTTGGCGGCTCAAGCTATCGTCGTGAAACAGATCGTGTGGTGTTTCATATTTTTCGAAATATGCCACGGCAATTCTCCTTCGATTGGTTTGAACCGAGGTTAACTCAACACTTGTCAAAGCAACAAGAGGTCCGTTGTTTTGCCGCTGGCTCACGATTGTGCGCTGAAAGTGCCTGCGCGCTATTTTCGGGTGGCATCGGGCCAACGTGATCGGCCTGCGGATGGAAAACCAGGAGGGCGTCGATGCTATTGAGCATGCACGACCAGGAGCGGATCATAGTCTACACGGCCTGAAAACTTGCGCCGGAGCGCAAGGAGCGGGGGCTGAAGCTCGGTTTGCCAGAGGCGATGGCGTTGCTGACCTGCCATCCTCATCGGGGGCGCGCGCGACGGCGCGACGGTGACCGATCTGATGGAAACCGGACGCAACGTCCTGAGCCGCGTCGCCCCGGCGGCGGCACCCGGCAGGTGCCTCGGCGCCAGTCGGACACGCCCCCGGAAGCCGAAGCCGAACCGGTCATTCCGGGCGAGATTCTCTATCCCGACGGCAATGTCATCATCAGCGAGGGGCTCGAGGTCACAACGCTGCGCGCTACCAACACCTCCGACAGGCCGATCCGGATCGGCTCGCATTTCCATTTCGCTGAGGTGAACGTGACGCTGGAGTTCGAACGCGATGCCGACTGGGGCAAGCGCCTCGCGGTGCCGTCGGGCGGGGCCGAACGGATTGAACCGGGCGCGGTGCTGGAAGCCAATCTGGTGCCCATTCAGGGCAAGCGCATCGTTTTGGGCCTGCTCGGACTGTGCAAGGGGGAGTTCGACAATGCAAAGGGTTGATCGGCACGAATTCGTGGCCTCTTACGGGCCGACCAAGGGCGACCTCGTCCGTCTGGCCGACACCTGCCTGACGATTGAAGTGGAGGAGGGCCGCTCTGGCGTGGGCGACAAATCTGTCTTCGGCGGCGATGTCACACAAACGCGCCGAGACGGTGGAAAAGCTCTGAGACTGGGTGCGCCGGACGCAAGAATCCCTTGCCATTGGCGGGCAGACACGGATCGATCCCGACCCGATGGCACCGCATCACCACGCCCATGATTACGGGCACCCGCATTCGCACAGATCCGAGTGACGACAGAGGCGGTCAAACAGGAAATGGGTCAACCGCAAAAAAAGGGCGCCGGTGGACGATCTGAACTGGCAGATAAGGCATGCGCTGCGTATGGTCGTGTCCGGCTTGGGTGCGCATCTTCTGGTCTAGGCGCTTGGCCTTCAAGTGGATTTTTCGGCCGTAGTTACCGCCATTTTCGTCACCCAAAGCAATGTCGGGGGGGGCGTATCGCGTGGCGGTCGAGCAATTCTTCGCGTCGATCGCCGGCGCTGTCTGCGGCGCAGGTGCTGCTGCGTTGATCCTGCCACAGGGTCCGGCAATGACGGCCATTGCGCTGACGCCGCTGGCCTTGCTTGGGGCCCGTTCGCCCGGTTTTCGGGTGGCGCCGAACAGCGCGGTGATCATCCTGCTGGAAGGGCCGGGATTTGAACGCGATACGATGACTCTCTCCCTTGACCGGGTGTTGGCGTCGGGCTTGGCTGTGGCGCGGGGGTGATGGTGTCCCTGACGATGTTTCCCGCCCACGCATCGTCGACCGCGCATTGTCGGCCGCCGTCTAAACTGCCGGCAGGATCGCTGCTTTGCTGGCTCGGCAGATG
>JBATPI010000072.1:0-3447 GCA_049291415.1 Paracoccaceae bacterium
ATCCACCACCTCACCGGTATTCCCTATTCGGTCAGTTGCCGGGCGCATGACATCTTTCGCACCCAGCGGATGTTGGCGCAAAAGTTGGGCGACGCGTCCTTTGTTCGTACTGTCAGCAATTTTGCCCGCCGTTTCTTGCTGGAGCGGGTGCCGGGCCTGCAGGCAGACAGTCTTGAGGTGATCCATTCCAGCGTCGATGTGACGGCCATTCCGCTCTTGGATGCGCCAACGGTGGATCCGTTCCAAATTCTCTATGTAGGCTCTTTGCAGCAGCGCAAGGGTGTGGACGTGCTGTTGCAGGCGCTGGTCGACCTGCCGGTGCCGAACTGGCGCTTGACCCTCGCGGGTGACGGACCCGACCGGGCAAAGCTGCAAGCGATGGCGCAGGATCTGGGTCTGGGCGCGCGGGTAGAGTTTCTGGGCAAGCAGGGTTTTGACCGGATCACCCGACTTTATCATGATGCCAGCGTCGTGGTGGCGCCGTCAATCATCGGGCCACGCGGGCGGACCGAGGGCATTCCGAACGTGATGATCGAGGCGCTGGCCTATCGCCGCCCGGCGATCTCGACCAACGTGTCCGGCATTCCCGAGTTGATCAGCGATGGTCGGACCGGGCGGCTGGTCGCCCCCGGTTCGGTCGCAGCTCTGCGGCAAGGGATCCTGGATATTCACGCCGATCCTGACGGCGCTTTCCGCATGGCCTGTGCGGGTCGCTGCCATGTCGAGGCAGAGTTCGACCTGAAAAAGAATGCGCTGCGCCAGTTGGAACTGTTCTCGGCGCATCGCGCCGAGAGGTGGAGGGCGGCGGGATGATGGGTTCGATCATCGCGCTTTTCTGGCTGACTTTGGGGCTGATCCTGTGGTCGCTGGCGGGTTACGGTCTGGTCTGGATCGCGTTGGCGCGGTTGTTCGGGCGGCGCGGTGTTGTGACCGGCGAAGCGCCGCTGCATGCCACCATGCTGATTGCGGCGCGCAACGAAGCGGCGACCATCAGGGCCAAGATGCAAACCGTGCTGGCACAGGATTGCGGGCCGCATCGGGTGGATGTGATGGTTGTCTCTGACGGGTCCGAAGATTCCACGCTGGCCGAGGCGCTGGCGACGGGCGACCCACGGGTGCGGGCGTTCCAGACCGCAAGGCACGGCGGCAAGGCGGCGGCGCTGAACGCCGGGTTGGCCCGGATCGACGCCGATGTGGTGATCTTTTCTGATGCCAACAGCCTGTTGTCTGTGGGCGCATTGCGGCATCTGCTGGCGCCTTTCGCCAACCCTGCCGTGGGCGGGGTCTGCGGCAGGTTGCGGCCGCAGACGCACCGTGGCGGCTGGCTTGCCGGAGTCGAGGCGCTGTTCTGGGCCTATGACAACGCGCTGAAGGCCGCCGAAGGCGCATTGGGGGGCGTGGTCTCGGCGCAGGGCACGCTTTATGCGCTGCGGCGGTCATTGGTGCCAGGCGAGGTGCCCTCTGCGATGGCCGATGATTTCTACATCTCGGTTCAGGCCCCGGCGCAGGGCATGCGGTTGGCCTTTGCCCCTCGCGCCGAAGCTGTCGAAGAAGTGACAGCGCGCACAAGGGATGAATTCATGCGCCGCGTCCGCTCGACCGAGCGGGGCTGGCGGGCGCTTTGGGCGATGCGGCGGCTGATGAACCCGGCCCGGCATGGACTTTATGCGGTACAGTTGATTTCTCACAAACTGATCCGCCGGCTGGTGGCGTTTCTGTTGCCCCTGCTCTTGGTGCTGAACCTGATCGTGGCAGGGCAAGGGCCGGTCTATCTGTCGCTGGCCCTGGCGCAACTGGCGTTCTACGCGGTGGCGGGGCTGGCCATCGGGTCGGACCGCGTGCGCCGGCTGCCCGGTGCGCGGCAGGCAGCGTTTTTCGTGATGGGCCATATGGCGATGGGCCTTGGCATCCTGCGTGCCGCCATGGGTGTGCAAAGCCAGCGCTGGTCGCCGGTGCGGAGTGTGTCAAAATGACATTGTCGCCCGACCTGCGCCTGATCCGGGACTGGCCCGCCTTTCTGGCGCTGGAGCGAGACTGGCGCGATTGCCATGCACGGGCGAGCGGGTCACTGTTCAGCGCCTTCGACTGGCTGGTGGCGCAGCAGCACGCCTTTGGCCTGCCGGGCGCATTGGCCTTTGTGACGTTGTGGCGCGACGACCGTATGGTGGCGGCCGCCCCTTTGGTAGAGACCCGCCCGCAGCTTTCAAAGTTGGTCAAGGCCTATCGCCCGCGCGCACTGGCTCCTTACGGCTGCAAATATACCGGCTTTGCCGAGGTTCTGGCGGAAACCCCGGCAGATCTGGATAGCCTCTGCACGGCGATCCTTGCCACCGCTGGACGGCGCGTGCTGGACCTTGGTCTGCTGCGCCAAGGTGAGGTTCTGGACCGTCTGCGTGCAACCTGCACTGCCGCCCGGCGACGGTTGCGTGAAACGCCCGCCTTTGACTGCGGCTATATAGATCTGCCTGCCAATTGGGACGGCTATCTGGCCGGCCGCAGCCGCAATTTCCGCAAGACCCTGCGCAAGGCGCAGATCAGGCTGGAAGAGATGGGCGGAAAGCTGGACCTGGTGCCGCAATTCAGCCCGGCAGTGATGGCGCGGGTTCTGGATGTCTCTTCCCGATCCTGGAAAGGCACGGCTGGCACCGGAGTGGGGGCGATGGCGGAAAACGCAAGCTTTGTGGAAACGATCTGCACCGCGCTGGCCCCTTCGGGCGCGGTAGACATCCTGTTTCTGACCGCGCAAGGCAAAGACATCGCCTTTTGCATCACCCTGCGGCACGGTCTTGTGCAATACGGGCTGTGGACCGAGTTTGACGAGGTCTTTGCCGAAGTTTCACCGGGGCGTCTGGCCATCGGTCATGCGCTGCAGGGGCTGATTTCCGCAGGGGCGGTCAACCGCTTTGATCTGATCCGGCGCACACATTTCCTAAGCGATTTCAGCGATGATTTCTATTCCACCAGTCATTTACAGGCGCTGCCCGCTTTGGGAACGGCGGCAGCCCTGATGACGGCCGAGGCTGTTGCGCGTCGCCTGATGCGGATGCGCCGTCCTGGGCCGCGCAAATCGGTGCGGCGCGCCGACGTCTTGCCAGCAAAAGGGGAGGGCTGATCATGGCAATGACCGACGGACTTGACGTTCGTGTATCAGGCCGGTTGACGGCGGCCGAGGCGGCGGAGGTGCAAGAGTTTCTTGCCGCCTCACCTGTCGGCACCTATCTGCAGCGCCCGGACTGGCCGGATCTGTGTCCGCCGCCGCGCCGGCATTCACATCTCTGCCTGCGCGCCTACCGCGACGGTCGGCTGGTGGGCTGGGCGCTGGCGCGGCTCAGCCCGCTGGCCTTTGGCTACCGGTTGGCCTTTCTGCGGCGTGGCCCGGTTACCCGCGATGTGTCTGATCTGGACCAGGTCTTGCCCGCCTTTGGCCGCGCGCTGCGAAAGGCCGGG
>JBATPI010000073.1:0-35818 GCA_049291415.1 Paracoccaceae bacterium
GGCCTGCCCCGGTCAGGCCGATCTGACCGCGCATGTGGATTTCGCCGCCCTGTCGGCAACGGCAGAGGCGGCAGGGGCCGCCACCGCCTACCGGACCCAAGGCGCAGTGCTGACCGCGCTGGGTATCGGCGCGCGCACGGCCGCTCTGGCTGCGCGGCTGAGCGGACCTGCTCTGCAGGCGCATCTGGCCGCCAGCGAACGCTTGACCGCAGGGT
Organism: Paracoccaceae bacterium; assembly: GCA_049291415.1. Taxonomy (GTDB): domain Bacteria; phylum Pseudomonadota; class Alphaproteobacteria; order Rhodobacterales; family Rhodobacteraceae; genus Pseudogemmobacter. The sequence continues at coordinate 216 of JBATPI010000073.1, forward strand.
CAGAAATGGGAAGTTTGTTCAAGGCGCTGGCGGTCTATCCGCGCGGCACCCCCCCTCCACCCGGATTTGCCTGATGCTGGACCCGATCATCTCTGCCGCCCTGCCCGTTCGCCACGGGTTCTTTACCCGCAAGGGCGGCGCGTCCTCGGGCATCTTTGCGGGCCTGAACTGCGGGCCGGGATCATCCGATCTGGCCGAGATCGTGGCGATCAACCGCGCGCGGGTGGCGCAGGCGCTGGGGGTAGAGGCTGCGGCGCTGATCAGCCTGAATCAGGTGCATTCGCCCGATGTTGTCACCTTGACCGGGCCCGTTGGCACCCGACCCCGGGCCGATGCCATGGTGACGGCGACGCCGGGGGTGGCCTTGGGCATCCTGACCGCCGATTGCCAGCCGGTGCTGTTTGCCGATCCGCGCGCGCGGGTGATCGGGGCGGCCCATGCCGGTTGGAAAGGTGCTGTGGCCGGGGTGCTGGAGGCCACGCTGGACGCGATGGAGGCGCTGGGGGCGACGCGCGCTGGTACGGTAGCGGTGATCGGCCCCTGCATCAGTCAGGCCGCCTATGAGGTGGGGCCAGAGTTTTTCGACACCTTCCGCGACGATGACCCCGACAACACCCGGTTTTTCGCCAATGGCACCGGCGACCGGATGCTGTTTGACCTGCCCGGCTACGGTTTGCACCGCCTGCGCGCGGCGGGCGTGGGTCAGGCCGAATGGGTTGGCCACTGCACTTATGGCGATTCGCAACGATTTTATTCGTTCCGCCGCACCACCCATGCCGGTGAAGCCGACTATGGCCGCCTGATCTCGGCCATCCGCCTGTAATCCGCCACCCGATTGCCGTATTTGCAGAAACAATCCGGGGGTGACCCGGCGATTGTTTCCAGAATTAAGCGGAAATCGTGAGGCTGCGCGACAATCGCGCCTTTACCGACGAATGGTGCCGCGCCCGGAAATGACCCGAATCCGGCACCAATCAGCCCAATACCCGCCGCATTGATCCGCGATCTTCAACACATGGCCAGAAGGGCCGGATGAGGAGTGCAGACCATGACCCAGACCATCAAAACCGAACGCCGCTGGCTTCGCTCGGTGATCGCGGCGTCGGCAGAACCGCTGCCCGAATTTCCCTGGATGCGCGGCGAACGTCGCAAGCCGATCTCTCTGGCACCCGAGCCCGCCTGGCTGTCTGCCAGTGAGGTGCAGCCCAAGGCGGCGCTGTTCGGCAAATCCGGCGCGATTGCGGCCAGCTGACCGAATCAGATTTTCACAATCCGCACGCCGGAAACGGGCGGATTGTTGCCAATACCGCGGGCAATCTTCGGTCGCTTGGTGGGATAGGTTCGGGGGTGGATCTGAATTGTGCCTCTCGTTTGACACGAGACCACATTGAGGACACATTCACCCTCAGCAGATGTCCCTCTGCAAGACAGGACGCCAAAGTGAGATGTAAGACCTGAAAGGGCAGCACCTTGGCAAAGATACCCGGCCCTATGCTCATGGGGTACGGAACCCGCTCGGGAAACAGCGGCCCCGGTGCTCCTCTGGCACCACATGGGGCCGCTTTTCATTTGGGCCGACCAGAGTCACGGGCCTGAAGGCGTCAGGCGCTGCGGGCCAGCCGCGCCTCAAGCACGTCAAACGGCACGCCGGGTTCATCCTTGGCGCAGCGGATCACCAGACTGGTCTTCACGTTGGCGACGTTTTCTGCCTTCAGCAATTCGCCTGTCAGGAAGGATTGAAAGGTGGACAGATCGGGCGAGACGCATTTCAGGATAAAGTCGATCTCGCCGTTCAGCATGTGGCATTCGCGGACCAGGGGCCAGGCCCTGCAGCGTGCCTCAAACGTCGCCAGATCGGCTTCAGCTTGGCTTTGCAAGCGAACCATGGCAAAGACCTGCACCTCAAACCCCAACTCGCGCGCATCGATATCGGCGTGATAGCCGGTGATATAGCCCGCCTCTTCCAGCGTGCGCACCCGGCGCAGGCAGGGCGGTGCGGAAATGCCGACCCGGCTGGCCAGTTCCACATTGGTCATGCGCCCGTCGGCCTGCAGTTCGGCCAGAATGTGCCGGTCGATCGTGTCCAGCTTATGTCCGGCCATTGCAGTCTCCTTGATTGCCTGCCTTCTAGGCCGTTGGCGCCCTCCGCGCAATAATATTTCAACAAATATCACCACCACACGCCGGACGTTTCGCCACGGCTGGCCATTCCGCAAGTATTCGGGGCTATCGGCGCTGCGCGGCTTTGCCTATATCGGGTGGGCTGCAATCAGGGGGCCAACATGGGCGAGACAAAGACGACACAGGTTCTGATCATCGGGTCGGGCCCCGCAGGTTATACCGCGGCGGTCTATGCGTCGCGCGCGATGTTGAATCCGGTGTTGGTGCAGGGCCTGCAGCCCGGCGGTCAGCTGACCATTACCACTGAGGTCGAGAATTGGCCGGGTGACACCGAAGTTCAGGGCCCCGATCTGATGGTGCGGATGGAAGCGCATGCCAAAGCGATGGGGACCGAGGTGATCAGCGATTACATCACCACACTGGACCTGTCGGCGCGGCCCTTCAAGGCGCAGGCGGACAGCGGCACCACCTATGTCGCCGATGCGATCATTCTGGCGACCGGTGCGCAGGCGAAATGGCTGGGTCTGCCGTCTGAGGAAAAGTTCAAGGGCTTTGGCGTGTCGGCCTGCGCCACCTGCGACGGCTTCTTTTACCGCGGCAAAGAGGTGGTGGTGAATGGCGGTGGCAACACGGCCGTGGAAGAGGCGCTGTTCTTGACCAATTTTGCCAGCAAGGTGACGCTGGTTCATCGGCGTGATGCCCTGCGCGCCGAAAAGATCCTGCAGGAACGGCTGTTCAAGCACCCCAAGATCAACGTGATCTGGGACAGTGAAGTTTTGGAAGTCTTGGGCACCGAAGCGCCTTTGGGCGTGACTGGCGTCCGCCTGCGCAACCTGAAAACCGGGGCTGAAGCTGAGGTGCCCTGCGACGGGTTCTTTGTCGCCATCGGCCACGCGCCGGCCAGCGAATTGGTCAAAGACCAGTTGGAGATGCACAACGGTGGCTATGTAAAGGTGCAGGCGGGGTCCACCCGCACGTCAATTCCGGGCGTGTTTGCGGCGGGCGATCTGACCGACCATATCTATCGTCAGGCTGTCACGTCGGCTGGCATGGGCTGCATGGCGGCGCTGGACGCCGAGAAATTCCTGGCCGAACAGGAATGACCCCGGCGGTTCGAGACACGCTGGCACGGATCAAGGCAGGCAAGGCCTGGACCGGGCCCGCGCTGTCACTGACCCATTGCCAGATTCGCGGGCAACAGATCACCTTTTGCACCGCGATGGAGAAAGACCCGATCCAGCGCAAGAACCGCGCGGGTGCGTTCTATGAGACATCGGATCTGTATCTGTTGGATCCGTATTTCCCCAAAGGCGGCACCTTCGTCGATATCGGGGCGAATATCGGCAACCATTCGCTATATTTCGCGCTGGTCCTCGGCGCAGCTTTGGTGATCCCGGTGGAACCGAACCCGACCTGCTGGCAGCTCTTGATCGAGAATGTGCTGGTCAACAGCCTTTGGGATCGGTTCGATCTGACCCGTCTGGGCGTCGGCGCGGGTGAGGCGCGGGCCGGTGGGTACGGCATGGAACGGCGGACGCAAAACATCGGCGCCGCCGCCATGGTGCCCGGCGAAGGGCAGTTGGAGGTCTGGCGTGGCGATGACCTGTTGGAGGGTATCACCCCCGATTTCATCAAGATCGACGTTGAGGGGGCCGAACTGGCCGCTTTGCGCGGGCTATCAGGCGTGATTGCGCGCCACCGCCCCAATCTGTTTGTTGAGGTGGCCGAGGATAATGACGCGGGCTTTCACGCTTGGGTTGCGCAAGCCGACTATCGGGTGGAACTGACCCGCACCCGCTATCTGAAGGCATCCAATTATCTGGTGGTTCCGGCTTCGGCGTCATGACCGGCCCACAGCCCTTTTCCGGCACCGTCTGGCGGGCAATGGTCGCGGGGGCTGACCCTCTGGCCCCGGTGCGCAGCCCTGAGGGGCGGTTTCACCATGGCGGGCAATGGGCGATCTACAGCTCTTTGACGGCACAGGGCTGCGCGGTGGCGATTGCGCGCTATCTGCGGGCCGATGATCCGCCGCGCGTGGTGGTGCCGCTGAGCGTAACCTTGCAGGTGATCAACCACACCGGGCAGCCGGCCCTGTCGGTGGTCTGGCAGGATTTGCGTGCCTCGGGCGGCCTGCCCCCAACCTGGGCGCATTCAGATAACGCGCGTGCAGCCGGGGCGCAGGGGTTGCTGTATTCGTCCCGCTCACGCCCCGATCTGACGCATCTGGTGCTGTTTGATGCGGCCGCAATCCGGGCCGCGGGCGCGCCCCGGCCCTTTCCGGCCTAGCCGCGGCTGCGGCCAGCCCTGCCCCCTATTGCGCGCGGATCATCCGGGTCAGCAATTTGTCTTTCAGCACATATTGGTGAAACAGCGCCACCAGAGCATGCGCTCCGGCCAGATAGATCAGCACATTGGCACCCAGCGCATGCCATTCGCCAAAGGCATCCGCGCCCAGAAACCAGGTGATCGCGCCGCCCAAAGGCACCGCCAGCATCATCAGATACAACAGCGCGTGCATCCAATGCGCCAACCGCCCTTGCATCCCCGGCACGGCAGAAGGTGCGCCATTGGTGGCGCGCACCACCAGCCGCACCAAGACCAGCGCCAGCACCAACACGCCGATCCAGACGTGAAAGACCGGGATCAGACTGTCTGGCGCAGGCGTGCCCTCCAGCGACGCGTCCAGCGCCTTTTCCATCCCCTCGCTGAAGATGTAATTCGCGCCGATGCCCAGTGCGATCAGCCAATGCAGGCCGATCTGCAGATGGTTGTATCCGGTTTTTGAGGTCATCTGATCTTTCCCATGCAAAACGCAACCTGCCTGCGTCAGTGACACAGCACCACTGCCCCGGCCATTGCACAGACATGCCAAACATGGGTCATAAGCCGCCGCTTATGCGCGACGGCGCCCTGTCAATGCACGCTGACTGGCGCGCAATCATGGGCGCGGGCCAGATGAAAGGCCATGTTGCGGTCAGCCACCAAGGCCAGCCGTTGCCCGTCTGCGGCATGGACCGAATAGATCACGTCGATGCCTTCGGCCTGCTCGCGCAGCCCCTTCGGCAGGTCGGCCACGGCGACGGGGCGGACATAAACGATGCGGTTTTCCCCTGCGGGGATGGCGTCAAAGGGCGTGTTCATTTGGCCCCTCCTTTCCCTATGCGGATGGTTTGAACTATGGTGTCGGGCACATGCCGGGTGAGGTCGATGTTCAAAAGGCCATGCTCAATGCTGGCCCCTGCGACATCGACGCCGTCGGCCAGCACAAAGCTGCGCTGGAAGGCGCGGGCGGCGATGCCGCGATGCAAAAACACCCGCTCGCCACTGTCGTCGGACTGTCGGCCCCGGATCACCAACTGTCGATCCTCAACCGTGATGGCCAGATCTTCCTCACGGAAACCGGCCACGGCCAGCGTGATGCGATAGACATTCTCGCTGACAGCTTCGATGTTGTAGGGCGGATAGCCCTCGGCCCCGGATTTGGCGGTGCGTTCGACCAGACGTTCCAGCTGTTCAAAGCCCAGCAGGAAGGGGTGGGCCCCAAAGGTTAGTTTCGTCATCAGACTGCCCTTATGACAAGCGACATTCCCGGCCCGCAACCCCGGATGGGCATTGCGGCCTTGGGTGAAATATGGGGCCGGGACGGGTTGCCTGCAAGGGTGGGAGCGCTGTTGATTTCTGCACCGATTGGTCAGAAAACTGCGCCGAATCTGCCGGATCTGCGCTATAGATGACAAAAGACCTGAAGGGTGCTGAGTCGCCGCCATGAATGCCTCATCGGAAATGAGTTTTGAAGACATGCTGCGGGTGAAGCTGGAAGTGCTTCGCCGTGAGCATCGGGATCTGGATGAGGCCGTCCACGTGCTGGAACGCAACGGTCGTCCCGACCCCCTGACCCTGCGCCGGCTGAAAAAGCAAAAGCTGGCGCTGAAGGACGTCATCACCAGGATCGAAGATCAACTGATCCCCGATATCATCGCCTGAGGCTTGCCGTCACGGCGCGGCCCCGGGCAAAAGCCCGGCCTCGCGGGCGATCAGCTTCATCTCGGACCAGATCCTGTCTTCGTCAAAGACCGGGCCCAGCGCGGTCAATTGCGCCGTCTGGTCGTCAGTAAAGGCATGGATCGCGTCTTCACGCGCCAAAGATTCGCGCGGGAACGGGGCTGGAAACAGCGCCATACCGGTGCGGATGGCCTCGGCCTCGGCCGACATCCCGCGAATTTCCATGACGCGCGCAGTGGCTGGGGCCATGATGCCGGGCGGGCCGGTGAAGTAATATTCAATGGCCTCATCCGACAGTTCCAGCAGCAGGCTATCCAGCAACAGCAGGGCGGCCTGCGGTGTGCCCATGGCGGCATAGACCCGGTCGGCATCGGCGGCAGTTTCGAAATCACGATAGCACTGCCGCGTCAGCTGTTGCAAAAGCCAGTCCATGGCGATGTCTTCATCTTCGGACGCCATGCGGGCAATGATCATCTTTGCAACCTGCGGATCGCCTGCGATCAAGGCCACGCCCATCTGGCGCGCGCGCCCGGCCGGATATATCCGCGACGCGGCCTGCAGCCCGGCCTTTGCAATGGCCAGTTCGGTCTGTTCATCGGCTGCATAGACCCGCGCCCAATCCTCTGACGTCTCAACCCAGTCCGGTATTGCCGCCTGCGCCATACGAAAGGCGTGCAACGTATCGGTCATGCCCTGCCGCTCCAGCATGGCAAGAATGTCCGGCACCAGGACAAAATCCGGCGACAGCATCAGCCTCATGATCGGGTTGTCAGAGGTTTCATAGCTGGCCAGAATCACCAACAGCGGCAGATCGCGCGCAGAGTTGGGCAAGGCAGCGCTGTCTTCGGCCACGATCTGGGCGGCTGCATCGGCACCGCCGAGCATGCCTTCGGTCACGTCTTCGATGATCCCGTCAACCGGGGTGGACCAGCGTTCGACCAGCCGGGCATAGATCCTTAAGCCGATCTGTTGGGCGTACAGATCGAAAACCGTCTCGGCCGAAAACGCATCGGCCCGCGCATTGCGCTGACAGATTGGCGCGACGGCGGCCGCTTGCGCCATCTCGCCGGGCACGTCGAGGGTGGCCCCGTTTATGGCGACCTCGGCCATCGCGGGATCCGGTCCGCAAAACCCTGCCGCCAGCCCGATCACCAAACCCAAAGTCGCCGTGCGCCAGACCATGGTGCCCCCTTTTGGTGCCAATAGCGGCAGAGTAGCGGCTTTGCCGATTTGCTCAAGCCATTGGATTGGGGGGCAGTGGCGCTGGCCGGGCACCTTGCCCTGCGGGCGGTGGCGGTATATGCGCGGCAAAAGGCTTTGGAGGCGCGCATGACCCCCCCCACACCGCCCGTTGGCATCATCATGGGATCCCAGTCCGACTGGGCCACAATGAAAGAGGCCGCGCTGATTCTGAATCAACTGGGCGTGGGGTATGAGGCGCGGATCGTGTCGGCCCACCGCACGCCGGACCGGCTGTGGGATTATGGCCGTTCGGCTGTTGGTCGCGGCTTGCAGGTGATCATTGCGGGCGCGGGCGGGGCGGCGCATCTGCCGGGCATGATGGCATCAAAGACCCGGCTGCCGGTGATCGGCGTGCCAGTGCAGACCAAGGCGCTGGCCGGGGTGGATAGCCTCTATTCCATCGTGCAGATGCCAAAGGGCTATCCGGTGGCGACCATGGCGATCGGCGCTGCCGGTGCGGCCAATGCCGGGCTGATGGCGGCGGGCATTCTGGCGCTGTCGGATGCGGGCCTGGCCGTGCGTCTGGACGACTGGCGCGCGGCGCTGTCGGCGTCAATTCCTGAGGAGCCCAAAGATGACTGACGCACCCATATCGCCTTTGCCCGCCGGATCAGTGATCGGCATTCTGGGCGGTGGCCAGCTGGGCCGGATGCTGTCGGTTGCCGCCAGCCGTCTGGGATACGCCTGCCATATCTATGAGCCGGGCACCGCCCCCGCGGGCGACGTGGCGCATGCCCTGACCACCGCGCCTTATGACGACGAGGCAGCGCTGCGCGCCTTTGCGGCGTCAGTTGATGTCATCACCTATGAGTTTGAAAATGTGCCGACCGCAGCGCTGGATCTGCTGGAATCCCTGCGCCCGATCCGCCCCAATCGCCGGGCGCTGGCGATCAGTCAGGACCGGATTCCGGAAAAGGAATTTCTGAACGGGCTGGGCTTGGCGACGGCCCCCTTCCGGGCCGTGGGATCAGAGGCCGATCTGGCGGCGGCGGTGGCGGCCCTGGGCTGCCCGTCGATCCTGAAGACCACCCGGCTGGGCTATGACGGCAAGGGGCAGGTGCGGCTGGAAAGCCCGGACGAAGGGCCTGCCGCCTGGGCCGCGATGAAGGGGGCGGCGGCGGTTCTGGAGGGCTTTGTCGCCTTTGAGCGCGAGGTTTCGGTGATTGTGGCGCGGGGGCTGGATGGATCAGTGGCCTGCTATGATCCGGGCGAGAATGTCCATCAGGGCGGCATCCTGCGCACCACAACCGTGCCCGCCCGGCTGAGTGCCAACCAGCGCACTGATGCGGTGCTGCTGGCCGCACGCATCGTAAACGCGCTGGATTATGTCGGCGTGATGGGGGTGGAATTGTTCGTGACGCCATCGGGGCTGGTGGTGAACGAGATCGCACCCCGGGTGCACAATTCGGGGCATTGGACGCAGAATGGCTGCACGGTGGACCAGTTTGAGCAACACATCCGCGCGGTGACCGGTCTGCCTTTGGGCGACGGCGGACGCCACGCCGATGTGGTGATGGAAAACCTGATCGGCGAGGATCTGACCCGGGTGCCCGCGCTGCTGCGCGCCCGCGACGTGGCGCTGCATCTTTACGGCAAGGGCGAAGCCCGTCCGGGCCGCAAGATGGGCCATGCCAACCGGATCGTCCGCCGCTGACGGGCTGCCCCCTTGGGGCCCATTGAGGGCCCCGGCGGCGGCATTGCCCCCCTGCCCGCGCGCGGTCCGGACGGACAGGATGGTCAGTGCTGAAAAGCCCCGGTCGCCAGGAAATGCAGGGTCTGGCGGATCACCGTGGGGTTCATCACCATCCAGGTATGGCTGACCGGCAGGATCAGGTGATCTGACATGCCGATCAGCCGAGTGCTGGCGACCGTCACCTTGCCGTCATTCGCGCCCGGCAAGAATTGCGAGAACCAGGGCGAAACCGATTTGCTGCCCGCAATGATGCCCAAGGGATAGTCCGGCGGCGGCAGGCGCAGGGGCCAGTTGCCAAAGCCTGTGCCCAAGGCCACCCCGGCCGGGCCATTGATCAGACGAAAGGCCCGCCAGTCGCCCAGGGCATCAACCAGTTCTGAGCCATTGTTCGGCGGAGCCAGCATCACCACCCGGCCCAGCCCATCTGGATGCGCGCGCGCCAGCCAGTCGCGCAACAGGATGCCGCCCATCGAATGGGTCACGAAATGCGTTACCCCCTGATGCGGCGTGGCAAAGGCGCGGGCGACCCCTTCGACCAGCGCATCAGGCGTGGCACTGGTTGACGGGTAGCTGGCCTGCTCGACCTGATAGCCCGCCGCCCGCAGGGCAAGGCCAACCGCCGCCAGCGAACGCGGTGTACGCGCCAGCCCGTGCAACAGGATGACACGGCTGCCCGGCGGAGGTGGATTGGCGGGCGGAGTGAAAAGACGCGAGGTCAGCGTTTGCGGCATGGCGCGATCATGCGCGCCCGCGCGGAGGATGCAAGGTCTGGATGAGCATCCTTGACGGTCATCGCTCTGGCGAATCGGTGTTGGTGAGGCTTTGGCCTGTCTGATCGCATAGAGTTCCGGCCAGGACGGGCTGGCGCGGGCGCGGGCGCTCCAGCAGCGCCTTGTCCATCTTATCGAGCTTCAGAAATGAATTGTGCCCGCCAGAGGTGGTGCGGATAACGCATCCGGCTTTAACTGAATGGCCGCGAATTTGGGGGTTCTGGGGCAAGAACACGGTCAGGAAAGGTGGCGATCAGTGTGTCGGTATTGATGACCAACTGCCAAGGATTGGGATATCGGAACGCGGGGCCGGTCACGATTCAGACGATGATGACCACGACCGACAACAGAAAGAGGCCGGGCCGGCCACACCAAGGTGAGAGGCGTTTGGCGACAAAAGTGTCATGCATCGGGCGCCCATTTATCTGTGCAAGGGTTTGTCGGGCCCAGGGCGCTTTGACCTTTGGTGCAGCGCCAAATGCAAACCAATCTGCTGCGGCACAGGTTGCGCAGCGTTTTGTGCCCCGGCAAGGCTGGACAAGCCGGGCAAAGCCGCGCAACCCTGCGGAATGGCCCGTTACCGACCCCGCATTGCCGCCCGCGCACTGATCCTGTCCGAAGACCGGCTTTTGCTGGTCAATGCCTATGCTGGAAGACGGTCTGACCTGTGGTGCGCGCCGGGGGGCGGCTGCAATGCCGGGCATTCCTTGCCCGAAAACCTGGCCCGTGAGGTGCATGAAGAAACCGGCCTGCGCGTCGAAGTGGGTGTGCCTGCCCTGATAAATGAATTTCACGACCCCCGCAGCGGCTTTCACCAGGTGGATCTGTTCTTTCGCTGCACAGTGATCGCGGGGCAGTTGGATGCCAACTGGACAGACCCCGAGGGCGTGGTCACGGAACGGCGGTTCTTTTCACGCAGTGATCTGATGGGCGGTGTTATTCGGTTCAAACCTGACAGCCTGCCCGCCGCCGCCTGGGGCAGCAGCTGTCTCTATGACCCGTTGGAAGTGATCGTTCGATGAGCCGGGCCTTTGTCAATGAGGATGCCGGTGCGGATCGGCCGGATCTGCCTGAATTGCCGGTCTCATCCCTGCCCAACCCGGTGACCCCCCGCGGGCTGGCCGATCTGGAGGCACGACTGGCCGCGCGCCTGGCCGATCTGGCGGTGCTGAAGGCGCGCGAGGACCGGCTGGACAAGCTGCCCGAAGCCGCAGCCGAACGCGACATCCGCTGGCTGGAGGCACGGCTGAAAACCGCCCTGCTGGTTGACCCAAAGGTGCATGATCTGACGGCGGTGGCCTTTGGGCTGACGGTGACCGTCGCAGATGCGGATGGCCGCGAATCCCGCTATCAGATTGTGGGCGAGGATGAGGCCGACGCCACCCATCGCCGCATTGCGCCGCAATCGCCGCTGGCACGCGCACTGATGGGCGCGCATGTCGGCGATGAGGTGGTCTGGAAACGGCCCGCCGGGGATCTGTCACTGGAAGTGATCGCGATTACCCTTGCCGACGATAGCCCGTCCACCTGAGCCGGTTAAGGCCTAGTTGAACACCGGGGCCATGTAATGACCGGTTCCCCAGTCATGCGTGCCGCTGAACCGCGCGCCCAGCTTTATCAGTCCGGCGATCACGCCGATCACCCCCAGAACCCGAAACGCCGTTCGCAATCCGCCGGTGTCGTCCGGTTGTGCCGCCTTCACCCAAAGGACCACCAACAGGCCAGTCATGCCGACATCAATAAGAAGTTTCATCCAGATCAGAGTGCCCGATCCATACTCACCCGCCCTTATGAAAACGGCATTCAGCGCGCCAACGATCAAAATACCACTCATGATCAAACCAATCGTGTGATTGGATTTTGCCTGTTTGGAATCACTCATCCGAGCCTCCATTGAAAAAAAATTTCGGGAAATGGTCGCGCGCGTAGCGTAGATCGTTCGCCAAAATGGCGCAAAGAAAAAGGGCGGCCCGAAGGCCGCCCCCTGTTTGTGTCGGGTGGGGTGGATCAGAAATCCATACCGCCCATGCCGCCCATACCGCCGCCGCCGCCGCCAGCACCAGCCGAATCCTTGGCAGGTTTGTCAGCGATCATCGCTTCGGTGGTGATCAGAAGGGACGCAACCGAAGCTGCATCTTCCAGCGCCGTACGCACAACCTTGGCCGGGTCAATCACGCCGAATTTGAACATGTCACCATATTCTTCGGTCTGCGCGTTGAAGCCGAACGTCAGGTCGGTAGATTCGCGGACCTTGCCGGCCACAACTGCACCATCCACGCCCGCGTTCTGGGCGATCTGACGCAGCGGAGCTTCCAGCGCCTTGCGGACGATGTTGATGCCGTTGGTCTGGTCAGAGTTCTCACCGGTCATCCCGATCAGCACTTTGCCAGCCTGGATCAAAGCGACGCCGCCGCCGACAACGATGCCTTCTTGCACGGCTGCGCGGGTTGCGTTCAGGGCGTCATCGACGCGGTCCTTACGCTCTTTCACTTCGATTTCGGTCATGCCGCCAACGCGGATAACGGCAACGCCGCCAGCCAGTTTGGCCACGCGCTCTTGCAGCTTTTCCTTGTCGTAGTCCGACGTGGTCTCTTCGATCTGCGCGCGGATCTGGGATACGCGAGCTTCGATCTCGGCCTTGTCGCCAGCGCCATCGACGATGGTGGTGGTGTCTTTGGTGATGGTGATTTTCTTGGCACGGCCCAGCATGTCGATGCCGACATTTTCCAGCTTCATGCCCAGATCATCGCTGATCACCTGACCACCGGTCAGAATGGCGATATCTTGCAGCATCGCCTTGCGGCGATCGCCAAAGCCCGGTGCTTTGACAGCAGCGATTTTCAGACCGCCGCGCAGCTTGTTGACAACCAGCGTGGCCAAGGCCTCGCCTTCGACGTCTTCCGAGATGATGACAAGCGGCTTCTGGCTTTGGATCACGGCTTCCAGCAAAGGCACCATGGCCTGCAGCGAGGACAGTTTCTTTTCGTGCAACAGGATGTAGCAGTCTTCCAGATCCGCAACCATCTTGTCGGCGTTGGTCACAAAGTAGGGCGACAGATAGCCACGGTCGAACTGCATGCCCTCAACCACGTCGGTCTCGGTCTCAAGGCCCTTGTTCTCTTCGACGGTGATCACACCCTCGTTGCCGACTTTCTGCATCGCTTCAGCGATCTGACGGCCGATTTCCGACTCGCCGTTGGCCGAAATGGTGCCAACCTGTGCGACTTCGGCGGTGTCCTTGACGGGACGCGAGGCCTTCTTGATGGCCTCGACCACCTTGACCACGGCCAGGTCGATGCCGCGTTTCAGGTCCATCGGGTTCATGCCAGCGGCAACCGACTTCAGGCCTTCCTTGATGATGGCCTGGGCCAGCACGGTGGCGGTGGTGGTGCCGTCGCCGGCCTCATCATTGGTGCGGCTGGCGACTTCTTTCACCATCTGCGCGCCCATGTTCTCGAACTTGTCGGACAGCTCGATCTCTTTGGCAACGGTCACGCCGTCCTTGGTGATGCGCGGAGCGCCAAAGGACTTGTCGATCACCACATTGCGGCCTTTCGGGCCCAAGGTGACTTTGACGGCATCAGCCAGGATGTTGACGCCGCGCAGCATGCGGTCGCGGGCATCGGTATCGAAACGAACGTCTTTCGCACCCATAGTGCAGACTCCTCAAATCTCGGTTTCAGGTAGGATGGGCAATCTGCCCATCATCCGTTCAGGAAAGGCAGTCTCAGGCGATGATGCCGAGAATGTCGCTTTCCTTCATGATCAGCAGCTCTTCGCCGTCCAGGGTGACTTCGGTGCCCGACCATTTGCCGAACAGGATCTTGTCACCTTTTTTGACCGACGGGGCGATCAGCTCGCCCGAATCCTTGCGGGCGCCTTCGCCCACGGAAACGATCTCGCCCTCAGCGGGCTTTTCCTTGGCGGTATCGGGGATGATCAGCCCGCCCTTGGTTTTTTCTTCGGACTGGGTACGACGGACCAGCACACGGTCATGCAGCGGTTTGAAGGCCATCTGGTAACACTCCCTTGGGTTCCAGGTTGAAACAGTTGGCACTCACCTGAGGCGAGTGCTAACGATGCTGACTTAGGCGCTGCCCCCGCCCCTGTCAACACCCCGGTCCAGACGATTTTCTTTTCACCTTTGGCTTTTCCTTGGCAGCGGCAGGTGCCACGATGCCGCCCGGATCGCAAAGAGGATGCCATGCTGCGTCAATTGAGCAAAACCCTTGCGGCTGCGGCGATTTTTGCGCTGTCGCTGGCCAGCCTGCCTGCCATGGCCGAGTGTTACGGGCTGAACCTTCTGGATCTGATGCCCGCGGACGAACGCGCGCAGGTTCAGGCGGCGGCGGATGCGGTTCGCTATCCGCAGGGCAATTTCTGGCTGGCTGAAAAAGACGGCGCGCAGATCACCGTGATCGGCACCTATCATCTGGACGACCCGCGGCACGTGGCCGCCCTGGATCATTTCGGCCCCGTCATCGCCAAGGCCAGCGCATTGCTGGTTGAGGCTGGCCCCGATGAGGAAAAGGCCTTGATGGCGCGCATGGTGGCCGACCCGTCAGTTCTGACCATCACCACCGGCCCGACCTTGTATGAGATGCTGCCGAAAGAGACCTGGGACCGGCTGGCTTCAGCCACCAGCGCCCGCGGGGTGCCCGGGTTCATGGCGGCCAAGTTCCAGCCCTGGTATATCAACGTGCTACTGTCGATGCCGCCCTGCGCGCTGGAGGATCTGACCAGTCCAAAAGGGCTGGACGGCCAATTGATCGACGCCGCGATCGGGGCCGGCGTGCCGGTTCACGCGCTGGAACCCTACGACACCATCTTTGCGATCTTTGGCGACATGAGCCAGGTCCAGCAGATCGAAATGATCGAGCAGGCCCTGGCGATGGAGGACAAGATCGCCGATTTCTCGGTCACACTGGCCGATACCTATTTTGACGGTTCCAGCCGCCTGATGTGGGAATTGATGCGCCATGAATCGCTGAAACTGCCGGGCATGACGCCGGAACAGGTTGATGCCGATATGGCGCAGATGGAACAAAGCATGATGATTTCGCGCAATCTGGCCTGGATTCCGGTGATTGAAGAGGCGGCGGCCAAGGGACCGCTGGTGGTGGCTTTTGGCGCGCTGCATCTGTCGGGCACAGATGGGGTGCTGGCCCTGTTGGCGGATCGGGGTTGGGCAATCTCACCCGTGGTTCTGCCATGATCGCAGGCTTGCGCGGGCACCGCCTGGCGCGGGTGACGGTGCTGGATTGCGGCACCTTTTCGGTGCGCGGCGGGCAACGGATCATCGGCATCCCGGCCTATCTCTTGACCACCGATCAGGGCGCGCAGGTGCTGGTCGATGGCGGCTTTCCGCCAGCTTATGGCGTCGATGACGCCGCGGCGGGGCGGGCTGACGGGCTGGGCGTATTCGGCGTTCTGGTGGATCATCAGCCCGACAGGATGGTCACAGCGCAGCTGGCGCTGTGCGGTGTGGCGATGGGCGATCTGACCGCCCATGTGCTGAGCCATGGACATATCGATCATGTCGGCGCTCTGGATCTGATCGCCTGCCCGCTGATCCTGACCGACATCGAACGCTCTGACCCGGCACCCCGCTATTTCGGCGCGGTGCGGCCCGTGGACTGGCCGGATGTGCCGACGCATCGGATCACCGACGAGACCGATCTGTGCCAAGGCATCCGCCTGATCCCGACGCCCGGCCACACGCCGGGGCATCTGTCGCTGGTCCTGACCCTGCCAGATGGCCCGCCGATCATTCTGGCCTGCGATGCGCTGAACCGGATCTCGGAACCCGATGAGGGGTTTGCCGATTCCGCCGACCCTGCGGCCTCTGCCCGCTCAGCCAACCGGCTGTTCTCGCTGCAACGCAGCCAGGTCGCGCGACTGATCTATGGCCATGAGCCGACCGAGTGGCCCAGGTTGCCAAAGGCCCCGCTGCCCCTGACCTGACCCGCCGCGCGTATCGCCGGGGATGACATTCCCCCGCCCCGCCCCTATAAGCACCGGCAAAACCCCTTCCGATGAGAGCAGTCATGACCACCCTAGTTTTCGGCCATAAGTCCCCCGACACCGACAGCACCGGCAGCCCGATCATCTGGGCCTGGTATCTGAGCGAAATCCTTGGCACGCCTGCCAAGGCGGTGCTGTTGGGCGCGCCGAACACCGAAGCGGCGTTCATGCTGCGCCATTGGGGGCTGGAGCAGCCCGAGATCATCACCGATGTCACCAGCGGACAAAACGTGGTGATCGTGGACACCAACAACCCGGCAGAACTGCCGCCCGGAATCAACGAGGCTAATATTCTCGCCATCATTGACCATCACATGCTGGCGGGCGGGCTGAAGACGCTGCGCCCGATCGAAATCACCATGCGGCCTTTGGCCTGCACGGCGACGATCATGCACGATCTGATCGGCGATGCGCTGGCCCGTGCGCCAAAGGCGATCAAGGGCGCGATGCTGTCGTGCATCCTGTCCGACACGCTGGAATTCCGCAGCCCCACCACCACGCCGCATGACCGCGCCGTGGCCGAAGCGCTGGCCGCCGATCTGGGCGTGAAGATCGCCGATCTGGCCGGGGCGCTGTTCGCCGCCAAATCCGATGTCTCGGCCTTTTCCGACGCGGCGCTGCTGCGGATGGATTCCAAGGAATACACCGTCGCGGGCAAGGACCTGCGCGTATCGGTGCTGGAGACCACGGCACCAAAGGTGGTGCTGGACCGCAAGGCTGGCCTGATGGCCGCCATGCCGGGCGTGGCGAAAGAGGATGGCGCCGATCAGGTTCTGCTGTTCGTGGTGGATATCCTGCGCGAAGAAGCCACGTTGTTGGTGCCGAACGATCTGGTGAAACAGATGGCAGAGGCCTCGTTCGGGGTGACGGTTTCGGGGGACACGGTCGTGTTGCCCGGCGTGATGAGCCGCAAGAAGCAGATCATCCCGTCACTGAAGCTGTGAGGACAGCGCCGGGGGTTTTCCACCCCCGGACCCCCGGAGGATATTTTGACCAAGATGAAAAGGCAGACCCATGGCTGAGATCATTCAATCGCTGGCCGATGTGGCGGGCCGCTATGAGGCGGTATTTTGCGATCTGTGGGGCTGTCTGCACAATGGTGTGCGGCCGTTTCCGGCAGCGGTGGCGGCGTTGCAGGCCTATCGGGCGGCGGGCGGCACAGTTGTCTTGCTGACCAACTCGCCCCGGCCGCGGCCTTCGGTGGTGGCGCAACTGGACGGCATGGGCGTGCCGCGCGACACTTGGGATGAGATTGCCACCTCGGGCGATGCGGCGCAATTCGGGCTGGTCTCGGGTGCTGTGGGGCGACAGGTTTACCATATCGGTGCGATCAAGGATGAGACGTTCTTCACCGATTTTGCCCCGGATGTGGCGGACTATGCCGCCAGCCAGCCCGCGATTACCCGCGTTCCCTTGCGCGAGGCGACGGGCATCGTCTGCACCGGGCTGCGCGACGATCTGACCGAAACGCCCGAGGATTATCGGGCCGAATTGCTGTTGGCCCGGACGTTGGATCTGCCGATGCTATGCGCCAACCCCGATATCGTGGTCGACATGGGCGACAAGCGGCTGTGGTGTGCCGGTGCGCTGGCGCAAGACTATGAGGCCAAGGGCGGGCGGGCACTGTATTTCGGCAAGCCGCATCCGCCGATCTATGATCTGGCGCGGCGGCGGTTGGCGGCCTTGGGCCGGGGTGACGCGCAGATCCTGTGCATCGGCGATGGCATCGCAACCGATGTGCAAGGCGGGATGAGTGAGGGGCTGGACACGCTGTTCATCACCGGCGGCATTGATGCGGCGGCCTTCGGCGCCGATCCGGCCAAACCGGACAAGGGCCTTTTGGAAGAGTGGTTGGCAGCCAAGCAGCTGTCGGCCACCTTTGCGATGGGGCATTTGCGTTAGCGAACTGCGGCCACAAGGTAACATAATTACGCCCTGCGTCGTATTTGGGTAAAAATCTTGCGCGAAGGAATTGTTCTGCAGCGCAGCATAGGGTAGTATTCGGGCAACCCAAGGGATTCGCCATGATGCTGGACACCACCCATAACCTGCCCCGCGGCACGATCTGCATTGAAGATCTTGAGATCGGGATGACCCGGTCCCTGACCAAAGAAATCACCAACCGCGATATCGAATTGTTTGCCGAGGTCTCGACCGACCGCAACCCGGTGCATCTGGACGACGCCTATGCCCAGGACACAATATTCGAGGGCCGGATCGCACATGGAATGCTGACTGCGGGCCTGATCTCGGCCGTGATTGGCGAGCAGTTGCCCGGCCATGGCACGGTCTATATGGGCCAGAGCCTGAAGTTCATGGCCCCCGTGCGCCCCGGTGATGTGGTGACGGCAGTGGTCACCGTTCTGTCGATTGATCATTCAAAACGGCGGGTAACCCTTGAAACCGTCGCATCGGTGGGTAAAACCGTGGTCCTGAAGGGCGAGGCGCTGGTTCTGGCGCCCAGCCGCAAGTTCGACTGACGGGGCAGCCGCCCCACCAAAGGGCGCGGATGCAGATTCATCAAGACTGGCAATGGCTTGACCCCCAAGCGCGTGGCGCGTCCTGCGCCATGGGCAATTTCGACGGGGTGCATCTGGGGCATCGCAGCGTGATTGATCTGGCGCGCAGGGATGCGCCCTTGGGCATCATCACGTTTGAGCCGCATCCGCGGCAGGTGTTCCAACCCGACAGCCCCCCCTTTCGTCTGATGAATGCCGAGGCGCGGGCGAATCGGCTGGCCAAGCTGGGCGTGCAGCACCTGTTCCAGTTGCAGTTCAACAAGGCGCTGGCGGGGCTGACGCCCGAGGATTTTGCGCGGCATGTGCTGGCCGAGGGGTTGGGCATCAGCCACATCGTCGTCGGCGCGGATTTCTGCTTTGGTCAGGGCCGCGCAGGCAAGGCGGCGGATATGCAGGCGCTGGGGCGACGCTTTGGCTTTGCAACCACGATCGCCCCCCTGATCGCGATCGAAGGGCAAGAGGTGTCCTCAACGGCGATCCGCACGGCCCTGGCCGAGGGGCGCCCCCGCGATGCCAGTGCCATGCTGGGCCACCTGCACCGGATCGAAGGCGCGATTATCCACGGGGAAAAGCGCGGGCGCGAACTCGGCTATCCCACCGCCAACATGGCACTGACCGGACTGCATCTGCCGCGGTTCGGGGTCTATGCGGTCAAGGTTGACGTCCTTGGCGGACCACAGGCCGGCAGTTACATGGGCGCGGCCTCGCTGGGCGTGCGACCGATGTTTGACGGGCAGGTGCCAAATCTGGAAACCTATCTGCTGGACTTCAAGGGTGACCTTTACGGCCATCATCTGTCGGTCGCGCTGGTTGATTTCCTGCGGCCTGAGCTGAAGTTTGACGGCCTGCCCGCGTTGATCACCCAGATGGAGGCCGATTGCGCCCGCGCGCGCGAAATCCTGTCCGCAGAGTAGGCTGCCCCCTTTCCTTTTCCCTCGCCGCGCGCCAGTTTGCGCGGATGGAAAAACTGCGCCCCCGGTTCTGGGAAACCGTTCCCCTGACAAAAATGTCCCCCGCCGAATGGGAGGCGCTGTGTGACGGCTGCGGTAAATGCTGCCTGAACAAGCTGGAGTTTGAGGATAACAATGAGATCGCCTATACCCGCATCGCGTGCCGTCTGTTCGACGATGCCACCTGCCGCTGCAGCGATTATCTGAACCGCCGCCGCTTTGTGCCGGAATGCGTTTTCCTGACCCCCAAGACATTGCCGATGGTGGCCTATTGGATGCCCGCGACCTGCGCCTATAAACTGCTCTGGCAGAAAAAGCCTTTGCCGGCCTGGCACCCCTTGCTGACGGGGGACCCTGAAAGCACCCACAGCTCGGGCAATTCGGTGCGTGGGATGACGCTGCCCGAACATGAGATCCCCGAAGAAGACTGGGAAGACCATATCATCGAGGAGACGCCCTGATGTTCTTTGCCTCTGATAATACATCCGGCGCGGCGCCCCAGATCATGGATGCGATGGCCCGCGCCAATGACGGCTATCAGCGCAGCTATGGCGCCGATACGCTGATGCTGCGCGCCACCGCGCAGATCCGTGAGGTGCTGGAGGCACCGCAGGCCGCGGTCTATCTGGTGGCCACCGGCACAGCGGCCAATTCGCTGGCCGTGGCGCTGAGTTGCCTGCCATGGGGGTCGGCTTTTTGCCACCGTCACGCCCATGTCGCCGAGGATGAATGCGGCGCGCCCGAGTTCTTTTCGGGCGGGGCCAAGCTGGTTCTGGTCGATGGCGATCACGGCCGCATGACGCCGCAGACGCTGGCACCGCAACTGGACCGGATCGGCGCGGGGGGCGTGCATTCCCTGCAAACCGGCATGCTGACGATCACCAATGTGACCGAGGCGGGCACGGTCTACACGCCGCAAGAGATTACCGCGCTGACCGCTCTGGCCCGTGCCAAAGACCTGCCCTGCCATCTGGACGGCGCGCGTTTTGCCAATGCGCTGGTCGCCACAGGAGCGACGCCCGCCGAGATGACGTGGAAGGCGGGGATCGACATCCTGTCGTTTGGCGGCACCAAGAATGGCTGTCTGGGGGTTGAAGCGGTGGTGATCTTTGACCCCGCCAAGGCGTATGAGTTTGAATTGCGCCGCAAACGCGCCGGGCATCTGGTGTCAAAGCACCGCTTCCTGTCGGCGCAGATGGACGCCTATCTGCAAGACGGCCTCTGGTTGCAGCTGGCGGCTAAGGCGAATGCCATGGGCGCACGACTGGCCGAGGGGCTGGCCCGGGTGAATTCGGTGACGCAAAACCATGACGTGCAGGCGAATATGATGTTCCCCGAATGGGCGGCAGGCACCCATGCCCGGCTGCGCGCGGCAGGGGCTGAATACTACGGCTGGGATCTGCCGCAGGGCCGCGAAGGCGCCCGGTTGGTCACCAGTTGGTCCACGACCGAGGCCGATGTGGACGGGTTCCTGAGCGTCTTGCGCGCCGGCTGATCGGCAAGGGGCCAAGAGTTTTCGAAAACTCTTGCAAATTCCTTCGAAGGAATTTGGCGGCGGCTCAACTGCGGGACAGATGGGTCTGGATGGCACCGGCCACCGGCTGAGGATGGGTGATCGGCACCATATGCCCGGCCCCGGGCACCGTCAGCCGGGTGGTCTGTGGCAACCGGGCGATCAGCGCCGATTGGATGGCGTCAATCACCGGCGGGCTGGCACCCCCGTCAATCAGCGTCGCGGGCACGGTCACCCCCTCCAGCACGCCGGGGCGCAGCAGGCCCGCAGCGTCGTCCATCAAGACCGGATTCACCGCCGGAATCAGCCGGATCCGTTCGATGATATAGGCGCGCTGGCGTTGCGGCAGATCGTCCAGCGCCTCTCCGCTGCCCCACTCGGCATGGAACATCGCGGCGGCGCGGGCGGGGTCGGCCTGCAGGATGCGCGCGATCTCGGCGTGCAACGCGCGCAGGGCGGTATAGGCCGGGGTGCCCGCGGCGGCAGCAAATAGCACCGGCTCAACCAGGATCAGGCTGCGGACCAGATCGGGACGCTCAACCGCCAGCCGCAGGCAGATCGTGCCGCCAAAGCTGTGGCCCATCAGATCGATCGGCGCGCCCTGCCCCAGCCGCTGGGCCAGGGCGGCAACGGATCGCGTGCTTTGTGCATGCATATCCTGCAGGCCGTCCCAATCCGCAGCGCGGCCATGGCCCGGCAGATCCGGCGCGGTGACCGTCACGCCCTGCAGATGCGCCGCCACACCCGCCCAGGCCCCGCCATGCGCCAGACTGCAATGCAGCGCCAACAGCGGTCGCGCACCGCCACGGGCCCAGACGCGGGTCGGCAAATCAGCAGTCATTGGCCGGCTCCTGTGTCAGACCCGCGTCGCAATAGCCCGCGCCGATGCCTGCATGCAACCCATGGCGCGGCAATCGGCGGGCAAAGCCGATACGCCCCTTTGCGCCGCCGCCCCCGGGGTGCTATGCCGCCCTCATCCTGATTCCGCTGCCAAACCGGAGCCCCCATGCCCGCCATCACCGAGCCGAAGCTGATTTCCGGCAATGCCAACCTGACCCTTGCCAAATCCATCGCGCGGCGGATGTCGATGCACCGGGGGATGAGTGTGGATCTGGTCGAGGCGCGGGTGGAACGCTTTAACGATCAGGAGATCTTTGTTGAGGTGTTCGAAAATGTCCGGGGTGAGGACATGTATGTCATCCAATCCACCTCGAACCCGGCCAATGACAACCTGATGGAGCTGTTGATCATGACCGACGCGCTGCGCCGGTCGTCGGCCAGCCGCATCACCGCCGTGATCCCCTATTTCGGCTATGCCCGGCAGGATCGCCGCGCCAAGGCCCGCACGCCGATCACCGCAAAGATGGTGGCCAACATGATCCAGACCGCCGGCGTGGACCGCGTGTTGACGCTGGATCTGCACGCCGCACAGATCCAGGGTTTTTTCGACATTCCGGTGGACAACCTCTATGCCAGCCCGGTCTTCGCCTTGGATATCGAGCATCACTTCAAGGGCCGGATGGACGATCTGATGGTGGTCTCACCCGACGTCGGCGGCGTGGCCCGCGCCCGCGATCTGGCCAAGCGGATCGGCGCACCGCTGGCCATCGTGGACAAGCGGCGCGAGAAGGCGGGCGAAGTGGCCGAAATGACCGTGATCGGCGATGTCACCGGCAAGAATTGCATCATTGTCGATGATATCTGCGACACCGCCGGCACCCTGTGCAAGGCCGCCGAAACACTGATCGAGGCGGGTGCGACCGAGGTTCACGCCTATATCACCCATGGTGTGCTGTCTGGCCCGGCGATTGAGCGGGTGCAGAACTCGGTCATGAAATCGCTGGTGATCACCGATTCCATCGAGCAGGGCGAAAAGGTCAAGGCCGCGAAAAATATCCGCGTCGTGCCCACCGCGCCGATCTTTGCCCAGGCCATCCTGAACATCTGGGGCGGCATGTCGGTGTCATCGCTGTTCGAGACCGACACCCTGATGCCGATCTACGAAGGCTTTTACCCGCGCAGCTAAGCGCCACCTTTCACCATTCCGCGGTCTTTCCGCCCTTTTGGGGCCATATTGGGCAGGCACATTGCGCCGAATGGCCCAAGGGATGCGCGCGCAATGACCTCTCGACCAATGATCCTGAACCGGCCAGCTGGCCTGTTTCTGGGGGGAGCCTTGGCCCCGGCCGAATGGATGCTGGTGCTGATTGTGCTGGGCCTGGCGCTGGGGTCAGTGATGCTGGCCGCAGCCATGGGGCGCGTGGTGAACTGGTCCGGGTTTCTGCCCGGCATCGTCGCCGCACTGGGCCTGACCTGCGTCGGAATCTATGCCCGCCACACAGGCAAGGCACCCCGACTGGGCAGTTGCGCCATCGGCGTCGGCTTGTTCATGGGGTTCGCCGCCTTTGCCTCAATCTTCATCTTTGCGCTGTTCCCGCTGCCAAACCCGCTGATCGACCAGCGGCTGATCGCTGCAGATGCGGCATTTGGCTATGATTGGGCTGGGTTCGTCACCGGTCTGGCACAACTGCCGTTGGCGGGCACCGGGCTGAGCTATGTCTATCGCAGCGCCCTGCCCCAAATGGTGCTGGTCATCATCCTCTTGGGCGTTCTGGGCCGAGAGCGCGACATGCAGCGGTTTTTGCTGGTTGGCATGTTGTGCATGGTGGTGACGATCGGGATCTTCTTTGTCTGGCCCAGCATCGGCCCTTCGGCCTATGCCACCATTCCCGATGCGACCGCCGCACGGATTGATCTGGTTTTCACCTCGGCCGTGGGCAACCATTCGCGCGATCTGGTCAACTTCGGGCCGGATGTGATCAGCCCGGAAACCATCGTCGGGCTGGTGGCCTTTCCATCCTATCACATCATCATGGCGCTGATGGTCTGCTGGTTCTCACGCCGGACTGTCGTCTTTCCGCTGTTCATGCTGTCCAGCCTGGCAATGATTCCGGCCACGTTGGCGCATGGCGGGCATCATTTGATGGACTTGATGGGCGGCGTGGCGATCTTTGTTGTGGCCGTCTGGCTGACAGCGCGGCTGGTTCCCGCTGAAGGGTCAGCCCCCTAGGCCACATCCCAAGTGTCTTCGTCGCGCACCGGGCCAATCGCCATCCAATCGGCGCGCACCCGTGCCACGCGAGTATCGCCCCAGGTCCGGAACACCAGGTGAAAGCCCTTGGCGCTGATATTCTCGGCGGTCAGATCGGCGCGTGAGTTGGTCTTGTGATCCATATCCCACATCGAGATGCCCACGGTGATCGCCGGAGGGGCATCAAAATTCTCTTTGAACGACACCAGAAACCGGCTTTCGCGGTTGCCATGGCCGGTCCACATCATGCCGCCATCGGCGAAATCAGAGAACAACACACGTGTTCCCTGCAGGATGCCGATACCCGAGCCAAACCGACGCATGTTTGATTTCTCCGCTTTCATTCCGCAGTAATGCCAGATTCCGGCAGAAATTGGGAGAAAATGAAAAGGCCCCGGCACGACGCGGGGCCTTTTTCGAATTGTTACAGGCCGGATCAGAAGCCGGCGGCGGCTTTCATGGCCAGAAGGTCGGACATCGTCTTGTCGGCGACGTCCTTGTCAACGGCAACTGCGGTGGCCTCGGAAGCATCGGCGATCAGCTGATCCATCAAAGGTGCCGTCAGCTCTTCCACCGGAATCGCCCGCTCGGCCAGAACCGAAACGCTGCTGGCGCTGATCTCGGCAAAACCGCCGGTCACGACGTACGTCCTGGTTCCGGCGGTGGACACCGCTTTCAAGATACCGGCGCGTAGGGTCGTGATGGTGGGGGCGTGCCCCTCCATTGCCGTCAGGTCGCCGCCCGCACCGGGGATCTGCACCTCGGTCGCCTGCAAGGATGCCAGGCGACGCTCGGGGCTGACCAGGTCGAATTGCAGATTTCCTGCCATTGCGTCCTCCTTAGGCCGCTGCTGCGGCGAGTTTGGCAGCCTTGGCTTTCACATCTTCAATGTCGCCGACCATGTAGAAGGCGGCTTCGGGCAGGTGGTCGTACTCACCGGCAACCACGGCCTTGAACGATGCGATGGTCTTTTCCAACGGCACCTGAACGCCGTCTGATCCGGTGAACACCTTGGCCACGTCAAAGGGCTGCGACAGGAAACGCTCCAGTTTCCGGGCACGGGCCACGGCGGTTTTGTCGTCTTCCGACAATTCATCCATGCCCAGAATGGCGATGATGTCTTGCAACGACTTATAGCGCTGCAGCACCTTCTGCACGTCGGTCGCCACCGTGTAGTGCTCTTCGCCGATGATCAGCGGGTCCAACAGGCGCGAGGTCGAGCCCAGCGGATCCACAGCCGGATAGATCCCTTTTTCCGAGATCGAACGGTCCAGCACGGTCGTTGCGTCAAGGTGCGCAAAGGACGTGGCGGGTGCGGGGTCGGTCAAGTCGTCGGCAGGCACATAAACGGCCTGCACCGAGGTGATCGAGCCGTTTTTGGTTGAGGTGATGCGTTCCTGCATCTGCCCCATATCAGTCGCCAGCGTCGGCTGATAGCCCACGGCAGACGGGATACGGCCCAGCAGCGCCGACACTTCCGAACCCGCTTGGGTAAAGCGGAAGATGTTGTCGACAAAGAACAAAACGTCAGCGCCGGTCTCGTCACGGAACTGTTCGGCCAGGGTCAGCCCCGACAGGGCGACACGCATCCGCGCGCCCGGAGGCTCGTTCATCTGGCCGTACACCAGCGCGATTTTCGACTTGGACAGGTCTTCCAGGTCGATAACGCCGGATTCGATCATCTCATGGTAAAGGTCGTTGCCCTCACGGGTCCGCTCACCCACGCCGGCGAACACCGACACGCCCGAGTGAACCTTGGCGATGTTGTTGATCAATTCCATGATCAGAACGGTCTTGCCCACACCCGCGCCGCCGAAAAGGCCGATCTTGCCGCCCTTGGTGTAAGGTGCCAGCAGGTCGATCACCTTGATGCCGGTCACCAGAATCTGGCTTTCGGTGGCCTGCTCGGCAAAGCCGGGGGCGGGCTGGTGGATTGACCGGGTGGCGGTCGCGTTCACCGGGCCACGCTCATCCACCGGCTCACCGATGACGTTCAGGATCCGGCCCAGCGTGGCGGTGCCGACCGGCACCTGAATGGGCGCGCCGGTGTCCGAGACCGGGGCGCCGCGCACGAGGCCCTCGGTCGCGTCCATCGCCACGGCGCGGACAGTGTTTTCGCCAAGGTGCTGGGCCACTTCGAGGACCAGTTTCTTGCCGTTGTTTTCGGTGATGATCGCGTTCAAAATCGCGGGAAGCGCGCCTTCGAACTGCACGTCAACCACGGCGCCGATCACCTGGGTGACCTTGCCTGCCGCGGCAGCTGCTTTCGGTGCTTTTGCCATAATGTGTCTCCGGTTCCTTACAGCGCTTCAGCGCCCGCAATGATTTCGATAAGCTCGGTGGTGATCGCGGCTTGACGGCTCCGGTTGTACTGGATCGTCAGCTTGTTGATCATGTCGCCGGCGTTGCGGGTCGCGTTGTCCATGGCGGACATCCGCGCGCCCTGTTCCGAGGCGCCGTTTTCAAGAAGAGCGGTGAAGATCTGCGTCGCAACCGAGCGCGGCAGCAAGTCGGCCAGAATGGCCTCTTCCGAGGGTTCGTAGTCGTAAAGCGAATCCGCCTTGCCGCCTTCGAACTGGGCCGGGATGATCTGCTGCATCGTCGGAATCTGCGCGACGACAGACTGGAAACGGTTGTAGAAAATCGTCACCACATCCACTTCGCCCGCCTCAAAGGCCGCCATGACTTCGCGCGCTATGCCGGTGGCATTGGCATAGCCCATGCGCTTGACCTCGCTGAGGTCGACATGGCTGGTAAAGGCCTGCGACCAGTCGCGCTTCAGCTGCTCACGGCCCTTCTTGCCAACGGTCAGTATTTTAACCGTCTTGCCCTGCCCCACCAGTTCAATGGCGCGAGCGCGGGCCAGCTTGGCAATGGATGAGTTGAAGCCGCCACAAAGGCCGCGCTCTGCCGTCATCACCACCAGAAGATGCACCTGATCCCGGCCGTTTCCGGCCAGGAGTTTGGGTGCGCCTTCGCCCGTGCCGACACCGGCCGCAAGCGAGGACATCACCGCATTCATCCGCTCGGCATAGGGCCGGGCTGCTTCAGCCGCCTCTTGCGCACGGCGCAGTTTGGCGGCCGAGACCATTTGCATGGCCTTGGTGATCTTCCGCGTGTTCTTGACGCTTCCGATCCGGTTTTTCAGGTCCTTAAGGTTGGCCATTTGCCTACTCCTTCAGGGCGTTCAAGCGAAGTCTTTGGCGAAAGCATCCAGTTCGGCGCGGATGGCTTTTTCCAGATCGCCCGCCACTTTGCGGTCGTTCTTGGTGATATCCTCCAAGAGCGCTTTGCCTTTGGTGCGCAGGTGATGCAGCAGGCCCGATTCGAACCGGCCCACATCCTTGACCGCGATCTTGTCCAGATAGCCATTGGTGCCGGCAAAGATCACGCAGACGATTTCGGCGTTGGACAGCGGCGAATACTGCGGCTGCTTCATCAATTCAGTCAGACGCGAGCCGCGGTTCAACAGAGCCTGGGTTGACGCATCCAGATCCGAGCCGAACTGCGCAAAGGCCGCCATTTCGCGGTACTGCGCCAGCTCCAGTTTGACCTTGCCTGCCACCGATTTCATCGCGTTGGTCTGGGCGGATGATCCCACACGGCTGACCGACAGACCGGTGTTCACCGCAGGGCGAATGCCCTGGTAGAACAGTTCGGTCTCAAGGAAGATCTGGCCGTCAGTGATCGAAATCACGTTTGTCGGAATAAAGGCCGACACGTCGCCACCTTGCGTCTCGATGATCGGCAAAGCGGTCAAGGAACCCGAGCCGAAATCGGCGTTCAGCTTGGACGAGCGCTCCAGCAGACGAGAGTGCAGATAGAACACGTCGCCCGGATAGGCTTCGCGGCCCGGCGGACGGCGGAGAAGCAGCGACATCTGGCGATAGGACACGGCCTGCTTGGACAGGTCATCATAGATGATCAGCGCATGGCGGCCGTTGTCGCGGAAGAATTCTGCCATGGCGGTTGCCGAATAGGGCGCCAGGAACTGCATCGGAGCCGGGTCGGATGCGGTTGCGGCCACCACGATAGTATAGGCCATCGCGCCGGTCTCTTCCAGCTTCTTCACCAACTGCGCCACGGTCGAGCGTTTCTGCCCGATGGCAACATAGATGCAATACAGCTTTTTGGATTCGTCGTCGCCAGCGGCCTTGTTATAGGACTGCTGGTTCAGAATGGTGTCCAGCGCCAAGGCGGTCTTGCCGGTCTGACGGTCACCGATGATCAGCTCGCGCTGGCCACGGCCAACCGGGATCATCGCGTCCACGGCCTTCAGGCCGGTCGCCATCGGCTCATGCACCGATTTGCGCGGGATGATGCCGGGGGCCTTGACGTCGGCGATGCGACGCTCGGATGCGTTGATCGCACCCTTGCCGTCAATCGGGTTGCCCAGACCGTCAACAACGCGGCCCAACAGCTCATTGCCTGCTGGCACGTCCACGATGGACTTGGTGCGCTTGACGATGTCGCCTTCCTTGATGTCCTGGTCGGACCCGAAGATCACGATGCCGACGTTGTCGGTCTCGAGGTTCAGCGCCATACCGCGGATTCCACCGGGGAATTCGACCATCTCGCCGGCCTGGACGTTGTCCAGCCCGTACACACGGGCGATGCCGTCACCAACGGACAGCACGCGGCCAACTTCGGCCACTTCGGCGTCCATGCCGTAGTTCTTGATCTGCTCTTTAAGGATCGCAGAGATCTCGGCAGCCTGAATTCCCATCACCCAACCTCTTTCATTGCATTCTGGAGTGCCGCAAGCTTCGAGCGGACCGACGTGTCGATCATGGTCGAGCCAAAGCGGACAATAAGACCGCCGATGAGGGTTTCATCGACGGTTGCGTGCAGTTTCACAGTCTTGCCGACGCGCGCTTTCAGCGTTTCGGCCAATTTCTTGCTCTGGGCCGCCGACAGTGCGGTGGCCGAGGTCACTTCGGCCGTCATCTCGCCCTTTTCAGCGGCGATGCGGTCGGCGATCTGGTTCAAGAGTTGCGGCAGGACAAACAACCTGCGCTTTTCGCTCATCAGGGCCAGGGTGCTGGCGGTCAGCTTGGCCAGACCCATCTTCTTGGCAATGGCACCAATGGCGGCCCCCTGCTCGGCGCGGCCGATTATCGGCGAGGCGATCATCGCGGCCAGTTCCGGGCTGACGGCCAGCGCGCTGCGCAAAGCATCGGCATCGGCCTCCAACGCCTTCAGCGCACCCGCATCCTTGGCCAGATCGAACAGCGCTGACGCATAGCGCGCCGCAATTCCTACAGAAACAGAAGCTGGTTCGGACACGTCAACCCTTTCCGTATCGCGGGCCCCATTTTTCCGGTCCACGGCTGCTGTGCCATGGGCGGAAAAAGCCCGATCAATCCCGATTTTGGGCGTCATTAGCAGAGCCGTTGCCACCCCGCAACCGGGTAGGTCACTGATTGTTGATCGCCGGGGCCGCCAATTTACCGCTGTTAGCGCTGCAAGCGAAAATGCCGCGCTGCAATCCCCCCGGGGGGGGGGCCGCGACAAATCATGGCTGCAGGCTAACCTCGGCCCAGCGCCGGCTTGGGCACCGGGGTGCCACGCACGCCCTCCAGCACTTTCAGCGGCTTTTTCACCACCGCGCCCAGACCGCCGCGGGTGGGGGCATAGACCTGCTTTGACGCCTCAACCATCAAGACGCCTCCCGACAGCCAGGGCAGCCTGCGGCCTGTCCGTTCCCAGAAATCGGCGGTGCGCAGCCAGAACGGCGCGCGGCTGGGTGGCACATGCAGCACCGTCAGGCTGCGTTCGGGGGTAAAGCCGTGCCGCTTCAGCTGCGCCTCCAGCTGCGCACCCGAATAGGGGCGGCCGTAGCCAAAGGGCGTGATGTCACGCCGCGACCACAGCCCAGACCGGTTCGGCACGATGAACAGCGCCTTGCCGCCCGGCCCCAGCACGCGCTGCGCCTCTTCCAGAACGCCGGTCGGCTGCTCGGACACCTCCAGCCCGTGCATCAAGACCAGCCGGTCCACCAGCCCGGTGGGCAGGGGCCAGGCGGTGTCTTCACACAGCGCCGAGACATTCTCCATGCCCGCGGGCCAGGGCATCACCCCCTGCGGCCCCGGCATCAGCCCCACCACCCGCCGCGCATGGGCCAGATAGGGCCGCAACAACGGCACCGCAAAGCCGAAACCCGCCACGGTCTGCCCCGCCAGCCGGTCCGGCGCAGGCGGCCACAGCCGCACCACCTGATCGCGGATCGCGCGCTGCGCCACCCGGCCCAGCTGGGTGCGATAGTAAAAGTTGTGCAGGTCCAGCACATCAAGGTGCATTGCAGTTCCAAATCCTCTTGGTGCATGCTGGTCGCCCGGAACATGCCGGGGCCATCTTAACCGGCAATAGGGGAAAAACCATGGCGCTTGAACTGGTGACGATTCCCTGCCTGACCGACAACTTCGCCTATCTGTTGCATGACGCGGCGTCGGGTGAGACCGCGCTGATCGACGCGCCAGAGGCCGCCCCCATCCTGGCCGCCCTGCAGACCCGCGGCTGGCGGCTGACCCGCATTCTTTTGACCCATCACCATGATGACCACATCCAGGCCGTGCCGCAGATCCGCGCCGCTACGGGTTGCACCGTCGAAGGGGCCGCCGCCGATGCCCACCGCCTGCCGCCCCTGGACCGGGCGCTGCATGAGGGCGATTCCGTCTCGGTCGGTGCCGAACAGGGCACCGTGATCGACGTGCCCGGCCATACCCGCGGCCACATCGCCTTTCACTTTCCCGAGAGCCGCATGGTCTTTACCGCCGACAGCCTGATGGCCGCAGGCTGCGGGCGGCTGTTTGAGGGAACCGCAGCCGAGATGCATGCCAGCCTGCAAAAGCTGGCCGCCCTGCCTCCTGATACGCTGATCGGATCGGGCCATGATTACCTGACCGGCAATCTTGCCTTCGCGGCAACCCTTGAACCTGCCAATCCAGCGCTTATCTCTCGTATCAACGGGCTGAAGAGGATGCGCCGCGAAGGCCGCCTGCCGATGCCCTCAACCCTCGCCGAAGAACTGGCGACCAACCCCTTCCTGCGCGCGCATCTGCCCGCGATGCAGGCAGCCGTCGGACTGCCGGGTGCGCCCGGTGCGGCGGTGTTTGCCGAAATCCGCGCCCGCAAGGACCACTTCTAGGCTGCGCAACTGCCAATGACTGAGTCTGCGGTATCACATTTCGTTTCTTTGACCCCCGAAATCGCGGTTGCGCCGAAATTGCCCTTGAACTGCGCGAAATAAAACCGATCCTTAACCAGATGAGGCCACGGTTGGATCAGGCCCCGATATGGCCCGACCTGCCCCGAGTAACAGGAGCACGCTGAAGTGCCGTCATTTTCAACTACGCTCGAGCAAGCCATTCATGGCGCCTTGGCCCTGGCCAATGCGCGCCGCCACGAACTCGCCACGCTGGAGCATCTGCTCTTGGCGCTGATAGACGAACCCGACGCCGCCCGCGTGATGCAGGCCTGTTCGGTCGATCTGGATGAGTTGCGCAAGACCCTGACCGATTTCGTCGATGACGATCTGTCCACGCTGGTCACATCGGTCGAAGGGTCAGAGGCCGTGCCCACTGCCGCCTTCCAGCGCGTAATCCAGCGCGCTGCGATCCATGTGCAATCGTCGGGCCGTACCGAGGTGACGGGCGCCAATGTGCTGGTCGCGATCTTTGCCGAACGCGAATCGAACGCCGCCTATTTCCTGCAAGAGCAGGACATGACCCGCTATGACGCGGTGAATTTCATCGCCCATGGTGTGGCCAAGGATCCGTCTTTTGGCGAGGACCGCCCCGTTCTGGGCGCGGAAGAGCATGAAACCCCCAAGGCCGAGGCTGGCGAAGCCAAGGAATCGGCGCTGTCCAAATTCTGCGTTGATCTGAACGTCAAGGCGATCAAGGGCGATGTTGACCCCCTGATCGGCCGGGATGCCGAGGTAGAGCGGGCGATCCAGGTTCTGTGCCGTCGGCGAAAGAATAATCCGCTTCTGGTCGGTGATCCCGGCGTCGGCAAGACCGCCATCGCCGAAGGTCTGGCCTGGAAAATCGTGAATAAACAGGTGCCAGAGGTTTTGGCCGGTGCCACCATCTTCTCATTGGATATGGGCGCGCTTCTGGCCGGCACCCGCTATCGCGGTGACTTTGAAGAGCGGCTGAAGCAGGTCATGAAAGAGTTGGAGGATCATCCCGACGGCATTCTCTTTATCGACGAAATCCACACCGTGATCGGGGCCGGGGCCACATCAGGCGGGGCGATGGACGCCTCAAACCTGCTGAAACCCGCGTTGCAGGGCGGCAAGCTGCGCTGCATGGGTTCCACCACCTATAAGGAATTTCGCCAGCATTTCGAGAAAGACCGCGCCCTGTCGCGCCGTTTCCAGAAGATCGACGTGAATGAGCCGTCTGTGCCTGACACCATCAAGATCCTGATGGGTCTGAAGCCGCATTTTGAGGAGCATCACGACCTGCGCTATACTCAGGACGCGATCAAATCGGCGGTGGAACTGGCCGCGCGCTTCATCAACGACCGCAAGCTGCCCGATTCGGCCATTGATGTCATTGATGAGGCTGGTGCTGCGCAGCACCTGCTGTCTGACGCAAAGCGTAAAAAGGTGATCGGCACCAAGGAAATCGAATCCGTGGTGGCCAAGATCGCCCGGATCCCGCCGAAAAACGTCTCGAAAGACGATGCCGAGGTGCTGCGCGATCTGGAAAAGACGCTGAAACGGCTGGTCTTTGGTCAGGACAAGGCGATCGGGGCGCTGTCGGCCAGCATCAAACTGGCCCGCGCCGGCCTGCGCGAGCCGGAAAAACCGATCGGCAACTATCTCTTTACCGGCCCCACCGGCGTCGGCAAGACCGAAGTGGCCAAGCAGTTGGCCAGCACGTTGGGCGTGGAACTGTTGCGGTTCGACATGTCGGAATACATGGAAAAACATGCGGTTTCCCGCTTGATCGGCGCACCTCCGGGCTATGTCGGTTTTGATCAGGGCGGCATGCTGACCGATGGCATCGACCAGCATCCGCATTGCGTGCTGCTGCTCGACGAGATGGAAAAGGCCCACCCGGATGTCTACAATATCCTGTTGCAGGTGATGGATCACGGCAAGCTGACCGATCATAACGGCCGGTCGGTGGATTTCCGCAACGTCATCCTGATCATGACGTCGAACGCCGGGGCCTCTGACATGGCCAAGGAAGCCATCGGTTTCGGTCGCGAAAAGCGCACGGGCGAGGATACGGTAGCGGTGGAACGCACCTTCACACCGGAATTCCGCAACCGTCTGGACGCGGTGATCTCGTTCGCGCCCTTGGGCCGCGATATCATCTTGCAGGTGGTGGAAAAGTTCGTCCTGCAGCTTGAGGCGCAGCTGATTGACCGCAATGTCCATATCGAGCTGTCACCCGAAGCCGCGCTTTGGCTGGGCGACAAGGGCTATGATGACAAGATGGGTGCCCGCCCGCTGGCCCGGGTGATCCAGGAACACATCAAAAAGCCGCTGGCCGAGGAATTGCTGTTCGGCAAGCTGACCAAGGGCGGATTGGTGCGCGTTGGCGTCAAGGACGATGCCATCGTGCTGGACGTGCAAGAGCCGCAAAAGGCGCGGCTGACCGGCCAGAAGCCGCCCCTGCTGACGGCGGAATGATCAATGCGCCCCCTGCCACCGGCGGGGGGCGTTTCATCCGGGCACGGCGGCTCAGCTGAACGCCAGCCCTGCAGCTATGGCCCACATCGTCACGCCCACTCCGATCTCCAGCCAGACCCAGGCCCGCGGATTGGCAAAGACCGGTGCCAGCACCCGCGCGCCATACCCCAGCGCGGTAAAGAAGCTGACAGACGCCGCCGCCGCCGCCACCCCAAAGGCCAGCCGATGCGGCGTATATTGCGCCGATATGCTGCCGATCAGCACCACCGTATCCAGATAGACATGCGGATTGGCCCAGGTCAGCACCAGACAGCTGACCAGCACCCGGCCCAGCGGGGCTGCCTGCCCCGGCACTGGCCGCAACGCCTCGCCCCCCTTGCGGGCCGCGGCGAACCGCATCGCACCATAGACCACCAGAAAAACCACGCCCAACCAGCGCATCGCCTCGGCCAGCCAGGGAACGGCGGTTGAGACCAGCCCGAACCCGGTGACCCCGGCAGCAATCAGCACCGCATCCGAGGCCGCACAGACCGCAACCACCGCCGCCACATGCTCACGCCGAAGGCCCTGACGCAGCACAAAGGCATTTTGCGCCCCGATCGCCAGGATCAGGCTTAGCGCCGTCAGATAGCCATGCAGCACCGCTTCGATCATATCCCACCACCCTGTTGCACTGGCCGTCCTACCCACCTCTGATGGAAAAGCCGAATTAATTTTCCTACCAAAACCTAAATTCTGCTAATCCAATAGTTCTGACCCGATTGGCCATAGGGCAAGGCCCCCTCCGGCCTTAGCAAATGGTGTGCCCGATGATCGACCCCGCCCAACTTGCCGCCCTCAGCGCCATCCACCGTCGGGGGGCTTTCGATCTGGCCGCCGCAGATCTGCACGTCACGCCGTCGGCCGTCTCGCAACGGCTGAAGGCGCTGGAGGAAACCACCGGAACCCTGCTGATCCGGCGCGGCCAGCCCTGCACGGCGACCCCCGCGGGGCTGCGCCTGATCCGCCACCATGATGAGATCGCCCTGCTGGAACACGGGCTGGCGGCCGATCTGCCCGGCCTCACGACCGGCCCCGCCACCCTGCGTCTGGCCGTCAACGCCGACAGTCTGGCCACCTGGATCATCCCGGCCCTGGCTGCCTGCCCCGGCCCGCTCTACCATCTGGTGATTGACGATCAGGATGTCAGCCAGGATTGGTTGCGCCGCGGCGAAGTCGTTGCCGCCGTCACCGCCCATCCCGGCCCCTTGCAGGGCTGTGACACCCTGCCGCTTGGCGCGCTGCGTTACCGCGCCACCGCCTCACCCGGGTTCATGGCCAGGCATTTTCCGGGCGGCGTCACGCCGCAGGATCTGGCCTGCGCCCCCACGCTCAGCTTTTCCGACCATGACCGGTTGCAGGATCGCTGGGTTGCGCGGCACTTTGCTGGCCAGACCGGTGCCCGCCGCATCGTCCTGCCCAGCCATCGGCTGGCCTCATCGCACGGATTTGTGGACGCCTGCCTCTGCGGCCTTGGTTGGGGACTGAACCCAGAGCCGTTGATCAGTGGCCATCTGGCCTCGGGAGCCCTGGTTGAACTTGCCCCGGGAGCGGCTCTGGATGTGCCGCTTTATTGGCAATTCACCCGGCTGGCCGCGCCAACCCTTGCACCTGTCACCACCGCCTTGCGCGCCGCAGCCAGCTGGGTGCTGGTGCAGGCCTGACCTCAGACCCCGCCCAAGGCGCGCTGCACATGGGCCAGCGCGCGCGCTGCGATCTGATCGGCATGTGCCACAGATCCGGCCTCGGCATAGATGCGGAATTCGGGCGCATTGCCCGATGCGCGCAGATGCACGATCTGACCGCCCGCGTCTGTCGCACGCCAGCCATCGGTCAGATCTACCGCGGCCACAGCGCCCAGACCCGCCGCCGCCATCAGGGCTGCAGGTGCAGCCTGCACGGCCGCCAGAAAGTCCGATGCCGCCGCCGTCTCTACCCCTTGCAACCGCAGACTGGCGGTGAACCGCGCTGGCAGCCGCGCCACCAGATC
>JBATPI010000074.1:0-3442 GCA_049291415.1 Paracoccaceae bacterium
ATGCCGAACCCAAGGCCCGCAAAAAACAGCGCGCTTAGTGCCGCCCCGGCGGCCAGACCCACCCAAACCGCTGTCCAATCAAAGGGTGTCATTCGTCACCGCCTTCCTTGTTGATCCATGCCGCCGCAATGAAACCGCCCAGCACCACGCCGCCCAGGATCAGGGCCAGCGTCCACGAAAACCCAACCGGCGCGATCCGGTCCAGCCAAATGCCCAAGGCTGCACCGCCAACCGTTGGCACCACGATTGACCAGCCTACCATGCCGAAGGTGCCGATGCCGCGCAGCGGGCTGGGGCCGGGATTGTCGCGCCGCGATTTCAGGCGGGCGGCATGGCGGGCGATGTCATCGGCCGATTTGTCCGTAGATGGTTTGTCGGGCTTTTCAGTCATTTCCGCGGACCTTGCAACTCGGCAAAACGGCGCACCATATCGGCCTCCAGCCGCGACAGCGCGGACCGCGCCTGCCGCTCCTCCTCGTCCATCTGGACAAAGCTGGTTTCGACCGTCTCTTGCAGTGTGCCCAGATCGTTCCCGCGCACACCGCGCAGGGCGACGATCACGACGTCATGGCCCTTCTTGACCAAAAGCCCCTCATCCAGACCGAAGATCGTCTCGGACCCATCCGCCAATTGCAGTGACAGGACCGAGGGCACGATGGCGGTGACGAAATCGATATGGTTGGGCAAGATGCCAAAGACGCCATTCGATGCCACGGCGGCAATGCGGGTGGCGCGACCTTCGAACAGGGTTGTTGTCGGCAGACGCAGGGTCACGGACATATCTGGGGCCATGGTCATGGTTTTGCCTCCAGATCGCCAAGCCCGCCGATCATGTAATAGGCGCTTTCCGGGTGATCGAACTGGGTTTGGCCCAGAATTGTCTCGCAACCATCCAGCGTATCAGCGATGGGCACGGTCTGGCCCTTGGTGGTGCTGAACGCCTCGGTGGTGAAAAACGGCTGGGTCAGGAACCGCTCCAACCTGCGCGCCCGCGCCACGGTGGCGCGGTCGGCTGATGACAACTCTTCCAGCCCCAGCATGGCGATGATGTCGCGCAATTCCTCGTATTCCGCCAGCGTGCGGCGCACGGCGCGGGCGATGTCATAATGCCGTTGCCCCACAACCGAAGGCGTCAGCATGACCGAGGCCGAGGCCAAGGGATCAACCGCCGGATACAGCCCCTCGCTCGCGCGTTTGCGCGACAGCACGACCGAGGCGGACAGGTGCGAAAAGATATGCGCCGCCGCGGGGTCGGTGAAATCATCGGCGGGCACATAGACCGCCTGTATAGACGTGATCGCCCCGCGTTTGGTCGAGGTGATGCGCTCTTGCAACCCCGCCAATTCGGTGGCCAGCGTTGGCTGATACCCCACCCGGCTGGGCATCCGCCCCATCAGGCCAGACACCTCTGACCCTGCCTGCACAAAGCGAAAGATGTTGTCGATCAAAAGCAGCACATCGCGGCCCTGATCGTCGCGGAAATACTCGGCCATCGTCAGCGCGGTCTGGCCCACCAGAAAGCGCACGCCGGGGGCCTCGTTCATCTGGCCAAACAGCATCACCGTCTTGTCGCGCACGCCCGCTTCGCCCATCTCGCGGTATAGCTCTTCAGCCTCGCGAGACCGTTCGCCAATACCGCAAAACAGGCTGACGCCGCTGTGGTTCTGGACGGTGTTGTTGATCAACTCGGTAATCAGCACCGTCTTGCCCACGCCCGCGCCACCGAAAAGCCCGGTCTTGCCGCCGCGTTCGATGGGCGACAGCAGGTCAATTGCCTTGATCCCGGTTTCCAGAATTTCGCTATGCAAAACCCGGTCGCTCAGGGGGGGCGGAGGTTGGTGGATCGAGCGGCGAATATCGGCCAGCGGGGCCGGGCGGCCATCAATCGGCGCGCCGAAGACGTCCAGCATCCGGCCCAGAACACCGTCGCCCACCGGCACACGGATCGGCCCGCCAGTGCTGCGCACCGCCATCCCCAAACCCAGGCCCCTCACCGGGGCCATCGCCATCGCCCGAACTAGGCCGCCGCCGATCAGCGCCGCCACCTGCAACGCCACGTCGCCCACATAAAGCAGATCGTGCAGGCGCGGAACCGCACCGTGAAAATGCACATCGACAACCCCGCCGCGAATGGCGGCGATCCGGCCTGCAGTTTCGGTCTGGGGCGCTGCTTGCATGGTCATTGGTCCGGCCCTTTGCCCTTGGCTACGCGGGTGCCCGCCGTGCCCTGCAACAGGGCCATCGCATCGGCAAGCCGTCCGATCCCGGCAATCCCGCCCCGGTCTGCAAAATCACAAGCGGCGGCCAGCTTTGGCCCCATCGAGCCTTTCGGCATTGCAAGCGCGCGCCCCTCTGCGGGCGAGATCTGCCCTAAAGGCGTTTCAGTATCTGTCCCGAAATCGCGGTACACCGCCGCCACATCGGTCAGCAACAGCAGCGCGTCCGCGCCGATATCTGCCGCCAACAAGGCACTGGCGGCATCCTTGTCGATCACCGCCTCGACCCCGATCAGGCTGTCATCGGGCCGCCGGATCACTGGGATGCCGCCGCCGCCGGCGCAGATCACGACCACACCCTGATCAAGCAGCATCCGCACCACGCGCAGATCGGGAATCTCGACAGGCCTGGGCGAGGGCACGACGCGGCGCCAATGATCGCCGTCTTGCGCAATTGTCCAGCCTGCCGCCGCGGCGCGTGCCTCGGCCTCATCCTTCGTGTAAATCGGGCCGACAGGCTTGGTCGGTGCCTGAAAGGCTGGATCGTGCGGGTCGACGATGACTTGGGTCAGCAAAGTCGCCACCGCATGATCATGGCCAAGGGCGTTTTCCAGTTCCTGCTCGATCAGATAGCCGATCATGCCTTCGGTCTCGGCCCCCAGAACATCCAGCGGATAGGCCTCATCCGGCTTGTAGGCCGCCCCTTGCAAAGCTAGCAGCCCGACCTGAGGCCCATTGCCATGAGTTACAATCAACCGATGCCCGGCCCGCACGATCTGCGCCAAGGCTTCGGCGGCAGTCTTCACATTGGCACGCTGCGCCGCTGCCGTCAGCGGCTGGCCGCGTTGCAACAACCCATTACCGCCCACGGCTGCGACGACCAACATCTTACGCCCCCCCACGTTCTACGCCCCTAAAGTGGCGACAAGAACCGCCTTGATCGTGTGCATCCGGTTCTCGGCCTGATCAAATACGATTGAGGCGGCGCTTTCAAACACCTCTTCCGTCACCTCCATCGCATCGAGGCCGAACTCGGCCTTGATCTCGGCGCCCACGGTGGTCTCAGTGTTATGGAACGCGGGCAGGCAATGCATGAAGCAGGCGCGCGGATTGCCGGTTTTCGCCATCACCTCGGCCGTCACCTGATAGGGGGTCAGCAGGCGGATCCGCTCTGCCCATTTCTCCTTGGCCTCGCCCATCGATACCCAGACATCGGTATAGACGAA
>JBATPI010000075.1:0-8510 GCA_049291415.1 Paracoccaceae bacterium
GGTCTGCGCAACCGGCGCGGGTCCGGGCGACGCAGGTCTGGGCGGTCCCGCATCCGCAAGGGGCGGCTGCGTGGCGGGCCCGGCAGTTTGGGATAGGGGTGCCATTGCGGGCGGCGGGGCCGTAGCAAAGTCCGCAATGCCCCTCTGCGATGCGGGCATAGGCATTACCGGATCCAGCGGCATCTCCCAACCGCGCTGCGTCTCAAACGGGGCCGGTCTGCGGGGCTGCAGCCGGGGCAGCGTGCCCCGCGCACGCGCCGCAAGATGTGTCAAAAACCCGCTCATCCCAACGCCTCGGCCACGTAAAACGCACGGCGGTGGTCTGGCAGGGCCAGAATATCAGCCTCGGACCAATGAAAGACCCGGGCGATATCAACCACATCCTGCAAAACCTGCTTTGACATCTGGCGCAACTCATGCGCGACGAAATGCACGGCATCAAAGGCCACCGATTGGCGGGCGTCACAGTCCGGGCAGGCGACCTGCAGCCAGACATCCGCGCCGGGATCCAGAGTCTCCAACGCGGCCTCCAACGCCTCTGCCGGCAGATCGAACGCCCCCTCTTGCACCCGAACGGCCAGCATTTCAGCGGCAGCCTGTGGTGAGACCACCGTTTCCACCGCCAGCAAATCACCCAAGGACACCGGCCGCAAATTGACCACGACCCCACCGACCTGAACCCCGCAGAACCCCGGATCCGGCCAGGGCGCATCCCCCGCCAGCCCGAATTCCGCCGGATCCAACGTCAGCTCATAAGTCGCGCCACAGGCGTCGCAAACCGGCTCGGCCCGCAGCGGCCCGGCCGCCAGACGCGCCCGCACGTCCAGCACCAACCGGTCGCGCGCCCCGACTGGCAAAGCCAGCACGGCCTCATCCGCGGCATCCGGATAGGCGTGGCGCAACAGCGCGACGGACCATTGCCCGGGCGACAGCCTGCCCGCGCAATCGGCCAGATCAATCACCGCAGATGCATCCAGCCGGGATGGAGAACCCCAGGCCATGGTCAGGCCGGAATCTCATAGCTGGGTTCGCTGGGTTCAGCGACGTCTTCGTCCCGCTCCCATCCCTCATTCTCCAGCTTTATGGTTTGGATCGCGATGGCACTGGCCGAGGCATCCATGTCTGAAAAGGCGGAAAACTCAGACGGCCAGCAGCGATACAGCTTATACGCCAGCGCGATCTGCCCGGCCTCATTATAGATCTCCAGCACCAGATCCTTGCGAAAATCCTTCAGCGAGACTTCGGCCCCCAACCCGGCGCCGAAATTCCAGACCTTGTTGGCCCATTGCTCAAACTGTTTGGAATGGGTCACGCCGCGTTCCAGGGTGATCGCCTCATATTCGGTCTGACCCGGCGATTTGCGGCTGGTAGAGGGGTCCCCCCCCTCGCGGTATTTGACGACCTCGGTTGACCGCTTCAACCCCGAGCATTTGCTGACCCCGGCAACATAATCGCCATCCGGCAGACGCAGGCGGAACTTGTAGGTCTTATAGGGGTCATAGCGGTCGGCATTCGTGGTGAACTGTGGCATGTCTCTTGCCCTTTCTCAGGCCGCGCTGCGGATTTGCTGGATCGAGATGACGACAAACTCGGCCGGTTGCAGTGGCGCAAAGCCAACCGCGATGTTGACGATGCCGCGGTTGATGTCGTCCTGCGTGGTGGTCGAGGAATCGCATTTGACGAAATAGGCGTCTCGGGGGCTGGCGCCCTGGAACGCGCCCTGCCGGAACAGCCGCTGCATGAACGCCCCGACCGACAGCCGCACTTGCGCCCACAGCGGTTCGTCATTGCCCTCAAACACCACCCATTGGGTGCCGCGAAACAGGCTTTCCTCGATGAACAACGCCAGACGCCGCACCGAGACATATTTGTAATCGTCCGACAGCACGTCTGACCCCATCAGCGTGCGCGCGCCCCAGACCACGCGGCCGATGTTCTGGAACGACCGCAGGCAATTGACCCCGATCGGGTTCAAGAGACCGTTCTCCTGATCGGTCAGCTTGACGGTCAGCGCATGGGTATTCGACAACGTCGCGGCCAGCCCGGCCGGGGCCTTGAACACGCCGCGGTTGACATCGGTACGCGCAATGACACCGGCCACCGCTCCACAGGGCGCAAAGGCGTCAATCTGGCCACCGCGCAGCGGATCACGCTTCAGCAGCCGCGGGAAATACAGCGCAGCATTGCGGGCGTTGGTCAGAGGCAGAACCTGCTTGACCGGGTCCAGCTGAGCGTTCTTCGCATCCATCGCCGCCGTTTGGGGATTTTGGTCCCATTCATTTGGCGGGTCGACGATATACATCGCCCGCCTGTCGTCACAAAGTTTGGCTGCGGTTTCGCGCACGGCCCGCGGCAGGCTGGCGTCGCGGGTATCGGGAGGTATGCACAGCAGATTGAAAATATCCGCGCGACGCAGCGCCTGCATGCCGGATTTCAGGTCGGGGTCACCCTGATAGGTCGCGTCGGCCAGCCCTTTGCCGTCATCGCCACCCGTAGCGGTGCCGGTCGCCGCATCCTGCGGCCGGGTGTCGGAAAAGGTGGGCGCGGGCGGCGCTTCGACCAGATTGCTTTGCGCGGCAAGGATGCGGTCAAAGCGGCGCTGACCCGCATCGCTGCGCAGTGACAGGGTGCGGAACACCTCTGTGGTGCTGCTGGCGGTATCCACAATCTCCAGATCAAAGATGTCATCTACGGTCAGGCCGTATTTCAAGGCCGCCGCCGCCGAGCCGTCGGGGTCGGCCACATCGGGATGCGAGATGGTCGCCGTCAGGGTATTGCCCCATCCGCCCGGACTTTTAGCGCGCAGGATCAGCGTGCCCGCGGTCAGCCCGGCATAACCGTCACCGCCATCCGGCTCGAACAGGCGGACGATCAGGCATTGCCCGCCACCATTGGCGAAAAAGTCATCCACCGCATAAGAGACATTGCTGTCGGTCCACAGCCCGCCAAACCTGCGGTTGAATTCTCCCATGTTGAAACAGGGGGTCGGATCGGCGATCACCCCCTTTTTCGTGCGCCCGACAAAGGCTGCGATCGAGGTCGGCACGCCGGCAACGGTGCGCACCCCGGAATCGAGTTCCTGGATATAGACGCCAGGATAAGAGGGGGTAATCGGCATGGGCAGCTCCTGTTTCCAATAGGATCATGAGTGCAGAATTGCACGTCCGGATTGGCTGGCCTGATCGGCCGCCAAGTTAGCCAAGCGGCGTCTTGTCAGACCGTCAGACCGATCAGGATTGTAACTTTCGCAGCCGTCACCGCAGAGGTGTTGTGAACCGTCAGGGTGGTCAGATCGCCTGCAAACAGCTTGACCCCAGCCCCGAACAGCAGGATTGGCCCGGTCAGCGCGGTTGCGGTGGCCCCGTCCGCCTTGATCGTGACTTTGCCATCGGCCAGGCTGGATGAGACGGCCAGAAAGGCCACGTTGTCGACCGTATCCACCTGCAGAACCAGATCGCGGGCGGCACTGCCCGCCTCCAGATCGACCGAGACCGAAACGATCCCGTCACCCACAGACGACCCTT
Organism: Paracoccaceae bacterium; assembly: GCA_049291415.1. Taxonomy (GTDB): domain Bacteria; phylum Pseudomonadota; class Alphaproteobacteria; order Rhodobacterales; family Rhodobacteraceae; genus Pseudogemmobacter. Next base: position 3,525 of record JBATPI010000075.1, read on the forward strand.
TGGATTGGATGGCGGACCCAGACGTTCCACCCGCAGTAAATGACCAGACAATTGTTTCCGACATTGAATACACCGGAGGTTAATGAAAATGCATAGACTCATCAAAGTCTAACACGGGACTCCATTTTCACAATCTTAGATTGTGTGACATGCCCGGAAAGCAGGTGGGCGCTTAACCGATTGTTCTGGCGCGCTTCTGCCTTCCCTTACGGCAAGCCAGGTGCGGCCCGGCATCGCCATCGGCGGATTTCCGCCATATTCGCCGATGACGATGCCGAGTAGCCGGGGACTGCGGGATCAGGCCGGAACGGCAGACAGACAGGTTGCGGCGTCAAAACGTGACACCGCGGCGGTGATCGTCTGTCTGTCTGTGCAAAGGACCGCAGCCGTTGACAGGGCATCCGCCACTGCCGCCGAGGGTGCTGAAATGCTGACCCCCCGCCACAGCGGACTGGCGGGCTCTCCGGTCACAGGGTGCAGGATGTGGCCAAACCTGCCCGCGCTGTCAAACACCGTGCCCAAAGGGGCCGACGTGGCCAGCGCGCGGGCCCGCAGGCCGACACTGCCGCCCTGTTCCAGTGTTACCGGCCAATCGCCACCACCGGGCATTCCGCCCAAGGCGTGCAACTCTCCGGTGTCGATCAGAATATCGGTCAGACCTTCGGCCGCCAGCAGGGCGGCGACGCGATCTGCGATATAGCCCTGCGCGATGCCGTTCAGCGTCAGCCCCATGCCGGGGGCCATGGCAATCTCGCCCTCACTCAGCTTCAGATCCGCCCAGCCGCCATGCGCGCGGGTGGCCGCCAGTTCCTCGCTGGATGGCCGGGTGCCTGCCACCGAACGCGCGGCCCACAGCGCCCACAAGGGCTGGACTGTCGGGTCATACAGCCCCTCGGTCGCGCGATGAACGCTGCCCGCCAGCGTCAGACATTCCAGCAACTCCGGCGGAGGTGCTACCAGTCGCGCATTGGCATTCAGCACGCTCAGCGCGGAATCGGGGCGATACAGGCTGAAGATATCCTCCAGCCGCGAAATCTCGGCCGAGGCGCGGGCGGCAATCGCCGTGGCCTGCGGATGATCCAGCCGGATCGAGGCGCGGGCCCCCAGGGCGATCCCTGTCCAGATCTGGCGAGACTCGGCCATGGCAGGGCGGGCCAGGCCCATGGCCGCCGCGGAAATTGTCAGGAAACGGCGTCGGTTCATTTGCATTTTCATCCTCCGATCTTGTCGGACAGGGCCTTTAGACGGCCATCATAATCGGCATCGTTGTCGTCGCCATCGCCGATGAGAACGACGGGGGCGATGACGGCAGAATCCGGCACGGCAGACAGTGCCATGACGGCACCGCCATTTTCACGGGCAAATTCGGCGGCGCGGTCCAGATCGGCAAAGGGCACCAGTTCCGGCGCGCCCATGCCGCCTTCGATCCGCCCGCCCACCACGTAATGCGCAGTCTCAGCCGGGATCCAGTTCAGGTCGCCAGGAACTTCCCATGTCGCGCCGGGCGCGCCCATGTCATTGACATAGACCGCCAATATCACCCCGTCCTGTTCGGGCAGACGCATATAGGCCACCGCATCGCGCACCTGACTGAAATACAAAGGCGCGCCGGGAAAACCCTGCAGATGCACCTGCGCCTTCGGGCCGGGATGTTCCAGAATATCCATCTGGCAGTAGTGCCCAACCGCCTCAACCGTCAAGGCGACGGGCGAGATGTCCTGCGCCTCTTCGGTGCAGGCAGTCAGGGCCAGAATGAACAGCAACGCGCGTTTCATGGTGTCACCCGACGGAACGCGGCAGTAGCCAGCCCCAAAGCCAGCAGCGGCCACAAGAGGACCGAGCCTGCCGATTGCCACAGCGGAATGGCGTTGGCGGCACCGGAAACACCGGCGGCGGCGGCGGTAGCCTCGGACGCAGCCAGATTATACAGACGGAACGCATCAGCCGGGTTTGCCAGCAGCGCAAAGGGGAAGAAATCGGTGGTGAACCAGCCGCCATTGTCGGCGACCACAGCAGCCAGCAGGCCCAGATCATACAAGACCACGGCGCCCAGCCACAGCCCCATCGCCAGACCCGCAGCCCCCGAGGGGCGCCGCGCCAGCGACGATAGCGCATAGCCTGCGCAAAGGAAGGAGGCCCCCAGCAGAATCGAGGTCCAGCCCAACCGCACCAGCGCCGGCAGGCCCGCCAGCGACGCAGCGTCGGTCATGAACGCTGCCACGCCGGCCAGACCATAGCCCACCACAACGGCCAGCGTCAGCACCGCCAGATGGGCCACCAGCTTGCCCAGCAGGATCTCCACCCGCGCCACCGGATAGGTCAGGATCAAGGGCAAAGTGCCTCGCTCGACCTCACCCGCCACAGCGTCGAACGACATCAACAGCGCCAGCAGAGGCACCAAATAGACCGCCAGCGAGGTCAGCGAGGCCACGGTGACCGACAGCCGATCTACCCCCAGATCGCCGGTAGGGGCCGACCCGGCGGCAGACAGCACCAGTGCGAACAGCGCCATCAGCCCCACCGCAATTGCCACCCAACGGTTGCGCAGCGCGATGCGGAATTCGGTGCTGGCAGTGGCCAGGATACGGTCCATCATTGCCCGTCCCTCCGGCTGACATGGCTGTAGATATCTTCCAGACTGGGCGGGATCACCTCGACATCGGTGATCTTGTCGCCAAAGCCGGTGATGCGGGCCAGCGTCGCCAGCTTGTCGTCCTGCGCGCATTCAAACCGCAGCTCTGCCCCCACCCGGATCGCGCCCGGCAAGGCCGCGGCGATCTCGGTGGCATAGCCGTTGCGGGCGGTGACATGCAGCGCCACCGGCAGGGCCGCCATGCGGCGCAGGTCGGCCAGCGTGCCACCCGCGACCATCCGCCCCCCCGACAGGATGACGATACGGTCAGTCCGCGCCTCAACCTCGGTCAGCGCATGCGAGGACAGCAGGATTGACGCACCCTCGGCGGCCAGACCGTCCAACAGGGTATAGAAATCACGGCGCGACACCGGGTCAAGGCCGCTGGTCGGCTCATCCAGCACCAAAAGTCGCGGCTTGCCGATCAGCGCCTGTGCCAAACCGACGCGCTGCCGCATGCCCTTCGAATAGGTGCCGATGCGGCGTTTTGCGGCCTCATGCAAGCCCACCCTCTCCAGCAGGGCCAGCGCCAGATCGGGGCTTTGGCCGCGCAGCCGCAGGTAATGAATGATCTGTTCCTGCCCGGTCAGTGCCGGATGAAACGCCACGTTTTCAGGCAGATAGGCCACTTGAGACCGCGCCAGCGCCGTGCCGGGGGCCGCATCACAGACGCTGACCGTGCCGCTGTCATAGGGGATCAGGCCAAGGATGATCTTCATCAATGTCGATTTGCCAGCGCCATTATGGCCCAACAGCGCCACGCGCGTACCAGCCTCAACCGTCAGCGAGACGGCATCCAGCGCCTTCACCCCGGCAAAGGTCTTAGTGAGAGTTGAGATCGTCAAGGTCGAGGTCATCATAGCTTCCTTGCGCCCATCGGCCCGCGACTTCGGCCTCGATCGCCGCCGCTTCGGGCGGGACGGGTATAACAGTCGCGGTCATCAGGGGAAATGAGTCCAACACGCCGCCGGGCAGCGTGGCGGGAAAATTCTTCTGGCTCCACCGCACCAGTTGCACGGCGGGCGCGCCATTCAACAGCGCAGTGGCGGGCTGCGACCACAGGATGTGATCCATCAGGTCATTGGGGCGAAAGACGGAATCGGCAATGCCGTCGCCATTCAGATCAAAAGCCGGGTGATCGGACCAATAGTTGCCACGGCCCTCAAAACTCCATTCGATATGGCGGGTGCCGACGTATTTCACCTGCTCGCGGTTGCCGATAAAGGCGTTGCCGGTCAGCACGTTGCGTTCCGACCCGGCGGTAAAATGGATGCCGATCCCGCAGCCCTCAAAGCGGTTGCGATAGATCAGGTTCTTATGCGCGTTATAGATGAACAGGCACTTTTTCGCGCCACCGCGCACCAGATTGCCCGACACATCGGCATTGTTGGCATAGTTCAGCATCACGCCATATTCGCGGTCGCCGAGCGAGAGGTTGTCTTTCACCTCGACCCGGTTTGAGAACATGATGGCATAGCCCAGATGGTTGCCGATGCTGATATTGCCTGAAACCTCGCTGTCGTTGGTGTACATGTAATGCACCGCAAAGCGCAGGTCGCGGAACGTGTTGTTGCGTAAAGTATCTTTCTTTGACGCATTGGCAAAGATACCGTCGCGACCCCATCGGACCGAGTTGCCCTCGACCACAGCACCTGGGCTGTTCCAGATGTAGATGCCATTGCCGCGATCGTTCATCCGGGCGCCTTGCGTGCCCTCGATGGTGTTGCCGACGACATGGGCGTCAATGCCGCCATGCACGTCGATGCCATGCAGGTTGCCCTGCACCAGATTGCCTTCAACCGTCGCCCGGTCAGCCAGTTTTATGATCTTGATACCGGCGTCCAGTGTCTCGCCACTCATCCCGGATCCGGTGACGGTCAGGCCGCGCACGGTCACATCCGGCGCGGTGATGGTGATCACGGTGCCCTGCCCCAACCCGTCGATCACGGCCTGGCCATCGGCCATCACCGTCACGCTTTGGTCGATGGTCACAGCGCCTTCATAGCGGCCCGGTGCCAGGATCAGCACATCGCCGGGGGTTGCCCCGGCGATGGCCTGTTGCAAGGCGCCCGGCCCGGGCATGACCTGAACCTCGGCGGCCGCTACCGGCAGCGCGAGCATCAGAGTCAGGATCAGGGCCGAACGCAGAATCATGGTCAGGTTGCCTTCGGCTCAACGAACATCCGGCCGCGCATCTCCATGTGCAGCGCGTGGCAGAACCACTGGCAATAGTACCAGTAGACCCCGGCCTGCGCCGCCACGAAGGTGACGGACGAGGTGGCATGAGGCGAGATTTCCATCGCCACGCCATGGTTGCCCATGGTGAAGCCGTGGGTCAGGTCGTCGATGTCATC
>JBATPI010000076.1:0-2504 GCA_049291415.1 Paracoccaceae bacterium
TCTTCGACGCGCGACGCCCAGGCCTCGCCGATGATGTTGATGTTCAACTCGATCAGACGACGCCGCAGGTTCGGGTATTCCAGAGTAAAGTGCATGTAATGCCCGAAATCGACGCCGGAAATCACCGTCACCTCATGGCCCTGAACCGCCAGCATCTCGGCCAGCGAAGGGCCCATGAAATAGGTGTCGGCGTTCAGGATCACCACACGTTTGCCGATCTTCTTTTCACCGCGGAAGATCTGCTCGGGCGTCACCTGGTTGGGGCGCGCGGCATCGACACCTGGAACCGGGTCATGCGTCAGGCAGTTGACGCCATCGGTGTTCCACGACGATCCGGTGGCGATGATCACTTTTTCGGCGCCATAGCCCAGAACGTCATCTGCCGTCAGCTTTTTGCCGCCAAGGGCAAGCTGGCTGTCCTTGTTCTTTTTCACCAGCTTTTCCAGCTGCACCTCGCGGTAGTCGCGGTGATAGCTCCACTCGCCAAGGCCGGGCAAAGTGGTGACCTCGTTCAGATGGCCGCCGATCTTTTCTGCGCTGTCGACAAGGTGGGTGACATAGCCCCGCTCCATCAGCACGCGCGCCGCCTCAGATCCCGCCGGCCCGGCACCGACCACCAGCATGGTATCGCCGGATTTCGCCTTCTCATACTTCTCGGGGTGCCAGCTGCGGCGGTATTCCTCACCTGCCGTCGGGTTCTGGGTGCAGATCATCGGCGGGCCGCCGATCTCCCAGCGTGAGATGCACACGTTGCAACCGATGCAGGTGCGGATATCATCCAGCCGCCCCTCTTCGATCTTCTGCGGCATGAAGGGATCCGAGATCGACGGACGTGCGCAGCTGATGATGTCCAGCTCGCCGTTGCGGATGACTTCGGCCATTTTCTCGGGGTCGGTGAAACGGCCAACGCCCAGAACCGGCTTTTTCGAGTGCTGTTTGACGATGCGCTGCCACGGGATCTGATGCCCCTGGCGGTAAAAGCGCGACGGGCCGGCATCTTCGCCCCATTGGGCGATGTCGCCGACGTTGATGTCCCAGACATCGACCAGGTCATCGGCCATTTTGATCAGTTTGACGCCGTCTTCTTCGACCTCGACGCCGCTTGGGCCATAAAGCGTATCAATCGCGAAACGCGAGGCGATGGCGCAATCATTGCCAACGGCATTCTTGACCTGCTCAAGCGTCTCGACCCAGAACCGGCCACGGTTTTCAACGCTGCCGCCATATCTGTCGGTGCGACGGTTGTAATAGGGGTTCAGCCACTGCAACGGGCCGTAGGCGTGGCCACCATAGACGTTGACGATATCGAATCCGGCATCGCGGGCCCGAAGCGCGGCGTCAGCATAGAACTGCTGCACCTTCTTGATGTCGTCGATATCCATTTCGTGGCAATAGGTCAGCGTCTCGAATTCCGACGCGTACTGGCTGGGGCCACGCGGCGTCTGGCGCGTCTCCATGTTCGGTGCATGCCCGCCGCCATACCACATCTCGATACCGGCTAGGCAGTCGTACTTGTGCACCGCGTCGGTCATGGCGCGCAGGTTGCGCACGTCGCCCGCATCCCAGATCCGGGCCGAGACGCGCATCGTGTCATCGGATTCAGGGTGGATCGAGCAGTATTCGGTGTTGATCGCGCCCCAGCCGCCCTCGGCCTTCACGCTGCGATGCGCGGCCTGAAAGCCCGGCCTGTCGGTGCCCGCGCCGATACAGTGCGGACTTTGGTGAAAACGATTCCGCATCGTTTTCGGGCCGATCTTGATCGGCTCGAACAGGATGTCATATTTTGCCGGTCGCTTGTTCGCCATCTCTTTTCTCCCAGGTTTCTACCAGTCTCGCGGGGGTGGGGTCAGTCAGTCTTTGCGGGCGGTTCCTCGACGGCGATCAGAAGCGCCGCGCCAAGGAACTTGCGCATATCGTCGAAAACAGCCGGCTTCTCGCCGCGCCAACGGTCATACATCCGGAAGGGCGCGGGGCCCCCGTTGGCCGCCGCGTCAAGGCAGGCCGCTGCCTCGCGCGCGAAATTCAACGTCCGGCGGCGCATGTTGGCCTGATAGGTGTCCCAGTGCTTGGCCTCCATCCGCAGATGGAACAGCGAACTGCGGGCACGCCGGGCAATGGTCATTCCCTCGACCCATTCCGGCACCGCGCCCCATAAACGCAGGGCATGGGCATAGCGCCGCCGCGCCAGAGCCTCATTCCCGGTCAGCCGTGCCGCCATCCCGGCATTGGCAAGACTGGTTGCGTAGCGCGGATCGTTGCGCGAAAGGCGCAGCATCGCCAACCACCAGGCGCGCCGCCACAGACGCGCGGCGCGATGGCTGTCGCCGTTGCGCAGCGCGGCATGCGCCTGTTCCTGCAGCCGTTCCCAGCCCAGGTCACAGCCGCGCCACCCCGCAGCACGCGCCGCGGCAAACCCCATATCGGGCTCAGGCGCCGAGATAAGCACGTCGGACATGGTCGTTCTCATGAAGATCCTTCGCTTTCCCCTCAAGCACGAGGTCACC
>JBATPI010000077.1:0-36689 GCA_049291415.1 Paracoccaceae bacterium
GCTATGGGGAAATAGCCCAGAACAATAGGCAAGGCCTGCATCATCCCGGTCAGAAAACCCGGGGCGGCGGGGGCGTCCTTTATCTCATCAGGCAAGGTCATGGCGCCATCTGCTATCCGCCCGGCACAGGCCTGTCCATGGCTGTCAAGACGACAGCCGTTGAACTTGCATTCAAGAGATTTTAAACCTCACTGCAAATAGTGATTTTTTGGGGGGGGCTCCTTGTTGAAAGCTGTCATTTTTCTGCGCTTGGCGTGGGCATGATCGGCGCTGGCTACTACATCGGTTATGTCTACAGCAGCGTTTCACCCGAAGATCGCGCAAAATGTGAAGCAGGCTTCCGCCAGCAATTGGCCAACCAACCCGAAGCGCTGGACAGCTTTCTGGAGCAATGCGCCAGGCCTTCGACCCTGATTGCAATGAAAGCCAATAGCGGAGAGATCGGCGCGGAAGCGGCCGCACAGCAGATCTCATCCGCCAACTGGGGGGCGATCTTCAACAAGGCACTTGCGTTTTGCCTGATCGGCGGCGGCATCGGGGCAATCGGCGCCGCCTTCGCCCGCAAGAAAAAACCGGTCGGCTGAGCGCGCCCTAGCGCTCGGTCGCGCCTTTTCCGGCAAGGATCCTGCTGCGAAACCCGATGATGCGCGCCTGCCGCGTCTCGGGCTTTTTTGCTGCGTTCAGGTTCAGGGCATAGCTGCGTTGCCGCCCCGGCGTCAGCGCGTGGAACGCCTCGGCCAGTTCGGGGTCGGCGTCCAGCGCCTCAATCAACGCATCCGGCAGATCGACCGTCGCCACCTCTTTCGCGGGCACGATCCCAGCCTCGGCATAGCTGATCGCCTCGGCCAGACAGGCCCGGATCACCGGCGCCAGTTCGGTCACTTTCGCCGCATCCGCAAACCGGATCACGCCGGCGTGCCGCGTGTTCGGCCCTTGGTTTTCCAGCACGCCCCAGGGGTCTTTCAGCAGGGCCGCATTGAAGAAGGTCAGCCGGAAATCGCTGCGAAAAGAGCCGATGATCGCGATATTGCGGGTTTTGTGGACATAGCAGGGATGCCCCCATTTAGCCGTCTCTTCCAGCCCCGCACCGCGGCAAAGGGCCCGCAGATCGCGCAGGCCCTCCGCCCACAGCCGGGTCGAGCAGTCGGGCGTGCCAAAGCGCGCGCACCGCCCGCAACCCTTGGCAAAGAACTGCTCGACATCGGTGATCATCGCCGCCTACCCGCAAGCCTTATTCCGCCGCGTCGGCGTAGGACTCCAGCGGCGGGCAGGTGCAGATCAGGTGGCGATCGCCATAGACGTTGTCAACCCGGCCCACCGGCGGCCAGTATTTGTCCACGCGGAAGGCGGCGGGCGGAAAGCATCCGGCCTCACGGCTGTACTTGCGATCCCACTTTTCCGTCACCAGCGCCGCCACGGTATGCGGGGCGTGGCGCAGCGGGCTGTCTTCGGCGCTGATCTCACCCTGTTCCACCGCGCGGATTTCTTCACGGATCGCCATCAGGGCGGTGATAAAGCGGTCGATCTCGGCTTTGGTCTCGGATTCCGTGGGCTCCACCATCAGGGTGCCAGAGACTGGCCAACTCATCGTGGGGGCGTGGAAACCGTTATCAATCAAACGCTTGGCGATGTCATCCACTGTCACGCCGACCTCGGCAAAGGGGCGGGTGTCCAGGATGCATTCATGCGCCACCCGGCCCTTGTTGCCCATGAACAGGATCGGGTAAGCCCCCGCCAGCCGTGCCGCGATGTAATTGGCGTTCAGGATCGCCACCTTTGTCGCCTGGGTCAGCCCCGGCCCGCCCATCATCAGGCAATAAGCCCATGAAATCAACAAGATCGAGGCGCTGCCATAGGGGGCGGCCGACACCGCGCCCTCGGCCGCACCAGCCTCTGGATGGCCGGGCAAGTGCGGCGCCAGATGGGCCCGCACGCCGATCGGGCCCATGCCCGGACCGCCGCCACCATGCGGAATGGCAAAGGTCTTGTGCAGGTTCAGGTGGCTGACGTCGCCGCCAATCTGCCCGGGCTGCACCAGACCGACCAACGCGTTCATATTGGCGCCATCAATATAGACCTGGCCGCCGTGGTCATGGGTGATCTTGCAGACCTCCCGCACGGTTTCCTCAAACACCCCATGCGTCGATGGATAGGTGATCATGCAGGCCGCCAACCGGTCGCCCGCCGCCGCCGCACGGGCGCGGAAATCGTCCAGATCAATATCGCCATTGGGCGCGGTTTTCACCACCACCACCTCCATCCCGGCCATCTGCGCCGAGGCCGGGTTGGTGCCGTGTGCCGATGTCGGGATCAGGCAGATCTTGCGGTCATGATCGCCGCGTGAGCGGTGATAGGCCTGAATCGTCAACAGCCCCGCAAATTCGCCCTGCGCGCCCGAGTTCGGCTGCATCGAAAAGGCGTCATAGCCGGTGATCTCACACAGCTTTGCGCTAAGATCACTGATCGCCTCATGATAGCCCAAGGCCTGATCATGCGGCACAAAGGGGTGAAGCGAGCCGAATTCCGGCCAGGTCAGCGGCATCATCTCGGCCGCGGCGTTCAGCTTCATGGTGCAAGAGCCAAGCGGGATCATCGCGCGGTCCAGCGCCAGATCGCGGTCCGACAGACGGCGCATATAGCGCATCATTTCCGACTCGGCCCGGTTCATGTGAAAGACCGGATGTGTCAGGTAAGAGGTCTGGCGCAGCATGTCCTCGGGAAAGCCCAGGGACGCGCGATGCGGCGGCACGCCATCAATGCCAAAGGCCCGCAAGACGCGGATCAGCACCTGCTCATCACTGGTTTCATCCAGCGAAATCCCGATTCGGTCATTGCCGATACGGCGAAAGTTCAGCCCTTCGGCGCGCGCTGCGGCCAGAATGCCGGCCTGACCCACGCCCACCTCAACGGTGATGGTGTCAAAGAACGCTTTGGGGCTGACCTTCGCCCCGGCCGCCTTTAGCGCACGGGCCAGCCGCTGGGTCATGAAATGCACCCGTTCGGCAATGGCGCGCAGGCCGTCGGGGCCGTGGAACACTGCATACATACCCGCCATCACCGCCAACAACGCCTGCGCGGTGCAGACGTTCGAGGTGGCCTTTTCGCGGCGGATATGCTGCTCACGCGTTTGCAGGGCCAGACGGTAGGCCATCCCACCCTGCGCGTCGATCGACACACCGACGATGCGCCCCGGCATCTGCCGCTTATGCGCGTCCTTGACGGCCATAAAGGCGGCATGCGGACCGCCATAGCCCATAGGCACGCCAAAGCGCTGGGATGAGCCGATGGCCATATCGGCGTCCATCGCGCCCGGCTCTTTCAACAGACACAGCGCCAACAGGTCGGTCGCCACCACGGCCAACGCCCCTGCGGCATGCAGGGCCGCAATCTGGTCGGTATAGTCGCAAACATGGCCATAGCTGCCGGGATACTGGAAGATCGCGCCAAAAACCTTTGCGGGGTCCATATCCTCAACCGCACCTTCGATGATCTCGATGCCCAAAGGCTGGGCACGGGTGCGAATGACGGCGATGGTCTGCGGATGGCAAAAGCTGTCAACGAAGAACGCCTTGGCCTTGGATTTCGAAAGACGCTCGGCCATGGCCATCGCTTCGGCGGCGGCAGTCGCCTCATCCAGCAGGCTGGCGTTGGCGACATCCAGACCGGTCAGATCGCAAACCATGGTTTGAAAGTTCAACAAGGCCTCAAGCCGACCTTGGGCAATTTCGGGCTGATAGGGGGTATAAGCGGTGTACCACGCGGGGTTTTCCAAGATGTTGCGCTGGATCGCGGGGGGCGTCACGGTGCCGTAATAACCCTGCCCGATAAGACTGGTCATCACCCGGTTCTTGGCGGCCACGGCACGCATCTTCGCCAACAACTCATGCTCTGTCAGCGGCGCCCAGGACAGCGGTTTGGCCTGGCGGATCGATTGCGGCACAGTTTCTTCGATCAGCGCTGCCAGCGTGGGGGTGCCCAGCACCTTGAGCATTTCTTCCATCTCGGCCGGGGACGGGCCGATATGGCGGCGGTTGGCAAAATCATAGGCGTCATAGGCGGTGGGCGAGAAGGTCATGGGTCAAACCTCTGAGAGGGGGAAGAGACAGGTGCGGTGGCCAAATTCCTTGCAAGGAATTTGCAATTTTCTTGCAAGAAAATTGCCCGGAATTTTCAAAAATTCCGGGCGTCGGGCATCATCCAACCAGCTCGTTATATTCGTCTTCGGTCATGAACTGGTCCAGCACCGACAGGTCATCCAGCTTCATCTTGAAGAACCAGCCAGCGCCTGTCGGGTCTTCGTTAACCAAGGACGGGCTATCGGTCAGCTTGTCATTCACCGCGACGATTTCGCCATCGACCGGGGCCAGAATGTCAGAGGCCGCCTTGACGCTTTCGATCACAGAGATCTCATCGCCTGCGGCCACCTGGGTTTCGGTCTCGGGCAACTCAACGAACACCACATCGCCCAGCGCCGTGGCGGCATGTTCGGTAATGCCGACGACGACCAGATCGCCCTCAACGCGCAGCCATTCGTGATCTTTGGTATATTTCATGTTGGTCCCTCAGCGTTTGTAGGATGTTGCAAAGAAAGGCATTTCGACCACGGTGGCGGGCAGGCGTTTGCCGCGCACCTCGGCCTCCAGCCGGGTTCCTGGGGCGGATAGCCCCGTTGGCAAATAGGCCATGGCGATGGGGGCCTCAACCGAAGGGCCATAGCCGCCGGATGTGATGATGCCGGCTGACGACTCGGCATTGAACAGCGCCGTGCCTTCGCGCATCGGCGCGCGGCCTTCGGGGCGCAGGCCCACCCGTTTGCGGGCGGGGCCGTCGGTCAGTTCACGCAAGATGCGCTCGGCTCCGGGAAAGCCACCCTGACGTGCGCCCCCGGCCCGACGGGATTTCTGGATCGCCCAGTTCAGGCCTGCTTCAACCGGGCTGATCGTCTCGTCCAGTTCATGGCCATAAAGGCACATGCCCGCCTCCATCCGCAGGCTGTCACGCGCGCCAAGGCCCACCGGCATCACCTCTGGCATCGCCAGCAGGCTGCGGGCAAAATCCTCGGCCTGCGCCTGCGGCACCGAGATCTCATAGCCATCCTCGCCGGTATAGCCCGAGCGGCTGAGCCACAGATCGCCAAACACCGCCACATCCATGAACTTCATCGCCGCCGCCTGCGGCTCAATCCGGGCCAGAACCGCCTCGGCCTGCGGTCCTTGCAGCGCCAAAAGCGCACGATCGGTCACCGGGATAACTTCGGCCGCCGCCGACAGGTGCTGCGTCATATAGGGAATGTCATGGCCCTTGCGGCCCGCGTTCACCACGACAAAGAGATGATCGCCGCGATTGGCGAACATCAGGTCATCCAGCACGCCGCCCGCGTCATTGGTGAACAGGCCATAGCGCTGGCGGCCCTGCGCCAGACTGGCCACATCAACCGGCATCAGGGCCTCAAAGCCCGCTATCAGCGCATCCATTCCGTCCTTGGGCCGCAGGATCACCTGCCCCATGTGGGAAACGTCAAACAGCCCGGCGGCGGCGCGCGTGTGCAGATGTTCCTTCATCACGCCTGCCGGGTATTGCACCGGCATCTCATAGCCCGCAAAGGGCACCATTTTCCCGCCCAGTTCCACATGCAGATCGTGTAGTCCCAGGCGCTGCAGGTCGGACATGATGCCGCCTTTCCCAATTTTCGGCCGGAAAACAAACCGGCACCGTACGCGGCAGTTCCCCTGCCGCACGGTGCCCCCTCTGTCCTTGCCCTGCGCAGGGCGCCTGAGATCGTTATCCCTTCGGCGGGCGCTTGCGCGCCACTCTCCAGAGTTTCTGTGCCAGAACGGTCCTTGCGCCTGAGAGTTTACCGGGGCGGTTGCTCCTTCGGCACCGGGCATCTTTGCGGACCCCGGATTCTCCCGATCTGACACGGAATGGTTAGCCTATCGACACCGGGGCAGGCAAGCGAAATTCGGGATGCAGTCGTATACCGCACGACCGAGCCCGCCAGCACATCAGCCCAGCGATGGAACCCGATGCAACAGAGGCATCAGATCTGCCATTTCGGGGCCCGCGTCGCGGCCGGTCAGGGCGCGGCGCAGCGGGCGGAACAGATCCTTGCCCTTGCGGCCGGTGGCCTCTTTGACCGCAGCGGTCCACTGGCCCCAACTGTCACCGGTCCAGGGCTGCGCAGGCAGCAGGGCCAGCGCCTGGGCGACAAACTCGCGGTCAACATCATCGACCAGCGGCGTCGCCCCGTCGCGGATCAGGTGCCACCAGCCCTCCAGATCGGCCAGAACTGTGATGTTGCCCTTTGCCACGGCCCAGAAGGCCGCCGCCTGATCGTCAGGCACCCCCAGCGCGGCAATCCGCGCCTGCACGGTGGCATAGGACAGACCCTGCACATAGGCGCGGGTCAGCGGGAACAGGTCTTCGGCGTCAAACTTGGTCGGGGCCGCGCCAAAGCTGCCGACGTCGAACCCCGCGGCCAGCTCATCAATGGATCCGAACAGCTCAACCGGCTTTGACGACCCCAGCCGCGCCATCAGCGACAACAACGCCATCGGCTCGACCCCGCGCGCGCGCAGGTCACGCAACGACAGCGTGCCCAGCCGCTTGGACAATTCTTCGCCCAGCGCGCCGGTCAAGAGCGAGTGGTGAGCGAAGGTCGGCGGGGTGCCACCCATGGCTTCCATGATCTGGATCTGCGTCGCGGTGTTGGTAACGTGATCGGCCCCGCGCACGATGTGGGAAACCCCCATCTCGATATCGTCGACCGATGACGCAAAGGTATACAAGACCTGCCCATCGGCCCGGATCAGTACCGGGTCAGACACCGAAGCCGCATCAATCGACAACGGCCCGATGATGCCATCAACCCATTCGATGCGGGTCTGATTCAAGAGGAACCGCCAGTAGCCGTGCGTGCCGCTATCGCGCAGTGCCTGTTTCTCGGCCTCGGTCAACTTCAGGCTGGCCCGGTCATAAACCGGCGGGCGGTTCATCGCCGCCTGCTTCTTGCGCTTCAGGTCCAACTCGGTCGGCGTCTCAAAACACTCATAGAACCGGCCGGCAGCGCGCAAACTGTCTGCGGCCTCGCGGTAGCGGTCATAGCGCAGCGACTGCCGCTCAACCCGGTCCCAATGCAGGCCCAACCACTCCAGATCGGCCATGATGGCGTCGGAATATTCCTGCTTGCTGCGTTCCTGATCGGTGTCATCCAGCCGCAGGATGAACTGGCCCCCCGATTTGCGGGCAATCAGATAGTTCATCAACGCGGTGCGCAGGTTGCCCACATGGATATATCCGGTGGGGGACGGCGCAAAACGGGTGACAACGGGGCGGACGCTGGCAGTGGACATGGGACTGGCTCCTTGAACCAGCATCTCCTGTCACAAGGCCCCGCTCTTGTCCAGTTCGCGCGCTTTTGCCCGCTTTCCCACCCCGGCATTTCCCGCTAGCCTTGGCGCATGACAAACCCCTCGCCCGACACCATCGCCCCGTCCCTGGCCCTGATCGAGCAGCTGGCCCATGAGGCGATTTCCACCCTGCCCGAGCCTTGGCGCGTTCCCGCTACCCAGGTGGTGTTGCGGATTGAGGATTTTCCGGCAGACGAGATGCTGGAAGCAATGGACCTGACGGATGCGTTTGAGTTGACAGGTCTATACGAAGGCATCCCCCTGACCGAGAAATCGGTTTCAGATCAGCCCACCCACCCCGACCTGATCTGGCTGTTCCGCCGTCCGATTCTGGATGAATGGGCGGAACGGGGTGATGTCTCGATCGGAGAATTGGTTACCCATGTGGTGGTGCATGAGTTGGCGCATCACTTTGGCTGGTCAGACGCCGATATCGCCGCAATCGACCCGTGGTGGGAATAGGGACGACACCGCCGCCCCTCCCGGCCCAAATTCCTTGAAGAAAGGAATTTGTCAAAATTCTTGCTACAAGAATTTTGGCCCCTCATCCCGCCAGTTTGCCTGCAATCTCGATCAGACGTTTGACCTGATGGCCAATGGCGGCATCGGTCTTCTCGCCCATTTCGGCCCCTTGGGTATGGCTGTAGCCATAGGGGTTTCCGCCCGCCGCAAATATGGCCGGATCGGTATAGCCCGGCGCCGCGATGATCGCGCCCCAATGCAGAAACGTGGTGTAAAGGCCCAGAATCGTGGCCTCTTGCCCACCATGCGGGTTCTGCGCCGAGGTCATTGCGCTGACCGCCTTGTTCGCCAGCCCGCCCTGCGACCAGATCCCGCCCAGCGTGTCGATAAAGGCGCGCAGCTGGCTGGGGGCCTGACCAAATCGGGTCGGTGCCGAGAACAGATAGGCGTTCGCCCACTCCATATCCGCAGGCGTTGCCACCGGATCGGCGGCCTGCGCCGCAGCTGCCGCTTTCCAGCCATCCTGCGCATTCACCACCGCTTCCGGCGCGGTCTCGGCCACCCGCAACAGGCGCACGTCGGACCCGGCCGCGCGGGCGGCAGCGGCGGCAATCTTTGCCATCGCATGGTTGGTGCCATAGGTGGAATAATAGATGATCGCCAGTTTGACGGGGGGCATTTGTCTCTCCAATACTGTTCGGACCGAAGTTAGCATCTGCGCGTCAGCGGTGAAATTATGCGCCCACGCGCAGGATCGGTGCGAAAATATGCGGGCCAGCCCGGGTGTTCACCCCACCCCGGTTTTGCGCTATGGTAGCGGTAACAACCCACAGGCCCGATCATGACAGACGCAAAACCCATCCTGACCCTGACGCTGAACCCCGCCTTGGATATGGCGACCGAAGTGGCCGAGGTGCGGCCCGGGCAAAAGCTGCGCTGCACCGACCCGCTGTTGGATCCGGGCGGCGGTGGTCTGAATGTCAGCCGCGCCATTCGCGCGCTGGGGGGCGACAGTCTGGCGCTGGTGGCCTTGGGCGGGTTGACCGGTGACCGGCTGGCCGGGTTGATCCGCGGTGTCGGCATAACCTTTCTGTCGATCCTGGGGCCGGGTGAGACGCGACAATCACTGACTGTGACCGAAGCGGCCACCAGCCGCCAATACCGCTTCATGCTGCCCGGCCCGATCTGGGGCGAGGCCGAGCGGGGACAGGTCTTTACCCTGTTGCGCGCCACCGCCCGGCCCGGCGGATTGTCGGTGATCTCGGGCAGCCAGCCGCCGGGCGTGCCGGCCGATTTCCCTGCGCAGCTGGCCCTGTCGATGCCCGGCAGTCTGGTGGTGCTGGACACGTCGGGCCCACCACTCGCCGCGGCGGTGCATCAGCCGATCCCGGGGCTGGAGGTGCTGCGGATGGACAGCGAAGAGGCCGAAGAGCTGACCGGCCACATCCTGCACAGCCGCGCCGATACCGCCGATTTCGCCCAAGGGCTGGCGCGGGCGGGCGTGGCGCGCAAGATCGTGGTGGCGCGTGGCCGCGATGGCAATGTGCTGGCCACGGCGGACCGGCGGCTGTTCTCTCCCGCGCCTGAGGTGCCCGTGAAATCCACTGTCGGGGCGGGGGACAGCTTTGTTGCTGCCCTTGTGCTGGCCCTGTCGCGGGGGCAGGCAGATGACGAGGCCCTGGCGATGGCCGCAGCCGCAGCCGCAGCCGCGGTGATGACCGATGCCACCCAACTGTGCCGTCTGGATGACGTGATGCGACTGCGCACCCAGACCGCCGCGGTTCAGATCTGACACCATCCCCGAGCCGGTTGGCCACAGGCCAGAGGCAAGACATCGGGCGCACAGCCGCGCCCTCACGCGGTTGTTCATTTCCCTAGCTGCCCGAGGGGTCGCGCCAGCGGTTGACGATCGGGTAGCGTCGGTCCAGCCAGAACGCCTTTTGCGTCAAACGCACGCCGGGGGCGGATTGAAAGCGTTTGTATTCCGCCAGATACAGCAGATGCTCGATCCGTTTCACCGTGGCCAGATCATGGCCTTCGCCCACCAGATCGGCCACCGATGCGTCCCGTTCAACCAGCCCTTCCAGAATGGCATCCAGCACCTCATAGGGCGGCAGGCTGTCATCATCGCGCTGGTTGGCGCGCAATTCGGCACTTGGCGGCTTGGTGATGATGCGCGAAGGAATCACCACTCCTGCAGGCGCCTTCATCCAGTCGCGGTGATGCTCATTGCGCCATCTTGCGGTCAGGAACATGCGGGTCTTGTACATGTCCTTGACCGGATTGTAGCCGCCGTTCATGTCGCCATAGATCGTGCAATAGCCCACCGCCATTTCCGATTTGTTGCCGGTGGTCAGCAGCATCTCGCCGAACTTGTTCGACAGCGCCATCAAGATCACGCCGCGCAGGCGCGATTGGATATTTTCTTCGGTAACACCCGACTCACTGCCCTCAAACAGCGGCGCCAGTGCCGCCCCCACCGCATCCTGAGCCCCTGCAATCGGCACGGTGTCCAGACGGCAGCCCAGCGCGCGGGCGCACAGCGTGGCGTCCTCCAGCGAATGGGGGCTGGTGAATTCGCTTGGCAACATCACGCAGCGCACGTTTTCCGGCCCCAGGGCATCGCAGGCAATGGCGGCAACAATAGCGCTGTCGATGCCGCCAGACAGACCCAGAAGCGCCTTTTTGAACCCGGTTTTTCGCATGTAATCGCCCAGCGCCATGACGCAGGCGCGATAGTCCGCCTCGCCAATCGGAGGCAGAGATGCGATTTCACCCTGATCAGCGCGCCAGCCCTCAGGCCGCTGGCGAAAGGTCACAAGTGTCACGTTTTCGTCAAACTGCGGCATCTGCACCGCCAGATGCCCGCCGGGATTCAGCACCATGCTTGATCCGTCAAACACCTGATCGTCCTGCCCGCCAACCATGTTCAGATAGACCAGCGGCAGGCCGGTTTCCACCACGCGGGACACCATCAGGTTCAGCCGCAGGTTCGGCTTGCCGCGATGATAGGGGCTGCCATTGGGCACCAGCAGGATCTCGGCGCCGGTTTCCTCCAGCGTCTCGGCCACGTCCGAATGCCAGGCATCCTCGCAGATCGGGGAACCGATGCGCACGCCGTTGACCATATAGGGGCCCGCGACATCGGCCGACCCAAACACCCGCTTTTCGTCAAAAACCGCATCATTCGGCAGGTGATGCTTCAGCACCGTGGCAATCGCCCGGCCGCCCTGCAACACCCACCAGGCGTTGAAAACCTTACCCTCTTTCAGCGCAGGCCCGCCGATTCCCAAGGCCGGGCCATCGGCGCAATCGCGAGCCAACCTTTCGATTGCGGCAATAGCGGCGTGGTGAAAGGCGGGTTTCAGGACCAGATCCTGGGTCTGATAGCCGGTAATGAACATCTCGGTCAGCGCAACCATGTCGGCCCCCGCCGCCCGGCCCTGTTGCCAAAAGGCCAGCGCCCGCGCGGCATTTCCGACGATATCACCGACCGTTGGGTTCGCCTGCACCAGCATCAGTCGGAAGATATCGGTCATCGCGGGTCTCCTGTCGCCACGCGAACGGTTCTAGCCGCCGCCGCGCCCGGTGGAAAGGCCGCGCGCAATAGCCGCCCGAAACCGCCCGCCTTGCCAGCCCTTACCGCCACAGCATACCCTAGACGCTGGAATCGCCCCAAGGAGTTCCCCGCGATGCGCACCCTATCGGCACTGGCCCTGGCCACGGCACTTGCCCTTGCAGGCCCCGCAACGGGCCCGGCATCCGCGCAAAGTGATGACGAGGTCATCACCAAGGAATACCAGGACGGCTCGGTCTATGAGGGCACGTTCCGGCAGGGCCGCCAGCATGGCAAGGGCACCTACCGGCTGCCCAATGGCTATGAATATTCCGGCGATTGGGTTGATGGCCAGATCATCGGCCAGGGGGTTGCGAAATATCCCAACGGCTCGACCTATGAAGGGGCGTTCGATCAGGGCCAGCCGCAGGGCAAGGGCAAGATCACCTTTTCCGATGGCGGCACCTATGACGGTGACTGGGTCATGGGCAAGATGACCGGCGAAGGCACTGCCACCTATGCCAATGGCGCGGTTGCGACCGGCACCTTCCTGAACGGCCAGCAGAACGGCAAGGGGACGATCCAGAACACCGATGGCTACCGCTATGACGGCGATTGGGTCGAAGGCGTCAAAGAGGGCAAGGGCAAGATCACCTATCCCGATGGCGCCACCTATGACGGCATGATGCTGGGCGGTGAGCGGTCTGGCACCGGCACGCTGATCATGCCGAACGGGTTGACCTATGTGGGTGAGTGGGCCGATGGCCAGATCAACGGCACGGGTAAGCTGACCCAACCCGGCGGCGATGTTTACGAAGGCCCCTTCGTCAACGGCCAGCGTGACGGGCGTGGCCGCATCACCCATGCCTCGGGCGATGTCTATGAGGGCGACTTCAAGGCCGACCGCCGTCAGGGCACCGGGGTTTTCACTGCCAAGGACGGCTTCAAATACGATGGCTCCTGGGTCGAAGGGCGGATGGAGGGCACGGGGTCGGTGACCTATCCCGACGGCTCGGTCTATGTCGGCGCGATGCTGGCCGATCAGGCGAATGGTCAGGGGGCAATCACCTACCCCGATGGCGCAACCTATTCAGGCGCGTGGCAGAACGGCGTCATCAACGGCAAAGGCAAGGCCACCTATGCCAACGGTCTGGTCTATGAGGGCGATTTCACCTCGGCCCAGCCGAACGGCACCGGCACCATGACCTATCCCGACGGCTACCGCTATGAGGGCGACTGGCAGAGCGGCCAGAGATCGGGCGTCGGCACCGCCACTTACCCGGATGGCACCGTCTACAAGGGCAGCTTCCGCGCTGGCGTGCGCGATGGTCAGGGTGAGATCACCATGCCCGACGGCTTCAGCTATGTGGGCGCCTGGTCGGCCGGTGAGATTGATGGCGTGGGCAAGGCCACCTATCCCTCGGGCGACATTTATGAAGGCGCATTTGCCGCAGGCAAGCGCAGCGGTCAGGGCAAGATGACCTATAGCACCGGGCAGATCACCGAAGGGATCTGGCAAGACGGCATCCTGACGGCGCCCCCCGCAGGCACGCCGGCCCCGCCCGCGGACGGTGCCGCCCCGACCGAACCCACCGCAGCACCCTGACCCTGTGGCAGGACCGCAAGAACGGGGGCGCTGCCCCCCACGCGCGCGGGCGCGCTCCCCCCGGGATATTTTTGCCAAGATGAAGTCCCGGCCATTTCACCTTGGGCCAACTACTCCCGCCGGAGGCATCTGCCCGCACCACCACATCGCCGCCTTGGCGCATTTTTTGGTGATTACCCCCCTTCCCTTCGACAAAATCGCCCGTATAGTCGCCGTCATGACCAAGGCCATCACCCATTCCAGCGTCTCGACGGGCATTTGCCCGGCGACTGCCCTTGGCCTGCTTCTTCTTAGCCGCCGCTGAGCGTGCCCTTGGGCGCGACCGCTCAGAGGTGAAAAGCGCCCGGACTGGCAAAATGGCTAAGACCGAAGGAACTCCCTGATGACCAAATCCACCCCGCAACCCCGCGTTTTGATCTTTGACACCACCCTGCGTGACGGCGAGCAATCGCCCGGCGCCACCATGACCCATGACGAAAAGCTGGAGATTGCCGGCCTGCTGGATGAGATGGGCGTGGATATTATCGAGGCGGGCTTTCCGATCGCCAGCGAGGGCGATTTCGCCGCCGTGTCGGAGATTTCCCGCCGCGCCCGCAACAGCACGATCTGCGGGTTGGCCCGGGCGAATTTCAAAGATATCGACCGCTGCTGGGAGGCGGTTAAGCACGCGAAATCCCCGCGCATCCATACCTTTATCGGCACCTCACCCTTGCACCGCGCCATTCCAAATCTGGACATGGACCAGATGGCCGAGCGCATCTATGAGACCGTCTCCCACGCCCGCAACTTGTGCGACAACGTGCAATGGTCGCCGATGGATGCAACCCGGACCGAGCATGATTATCTGTGCCGCGTCGTCGAGATCGCCATCAAGGCAGGCGCCACCACCATCAACATCCCCGATACCGTCGGCTACACAGCGCCCCGCGAAAGTGCGGCCCTGATCCGCATGCTCTTGGAGCGGGTTCCCGGTGCGGACAGCATCATCTTTGCCACCCATTGCCACAACGATCTGGGGATGGCCACGGCGAACTCCCTCGCCGCGGTCGAAGCCGGCGCGCGGCAGATCGAATGCACGATCAACGGTCTGGGCGAGCGCGCCGGAAACACCGCACTGGAAGAGGTGGTGATGGCCTTGCGGGTGCGCAATGATATCATGCCCTACCAGACCGGCATCGACACCACCAAGATCATGGGCCTGTCACGCCGCGTCGCCACGGTTTCGGGCTTTGCGGTGCAGTTCAACAAGGCCATTGTCGGCAAGAACGCCTTTGCGCATGAATCCGGCATCCATCAGGACGGCATGCTGAAAAACCGTGAGACGTTTGAGGTGATGCGCCCCGAGGATGTCGGCCTGTCCGGCACCTCTTTGCCCTTGGGCAAGCATTCGGGCCGCGCCGCTCTGCGGGCCAAGCTGAAAGATCTGGGCGTTGATCTGGCCGACAATCAGTTGAACGATGTTTTCGTGCGGTTCAAGGCCTTGGCCGACCGCAAGAAAGAGGTCTATGACGAAGACCTGATTGCCTTGGTCAGCGATGAGCAGACCAATGACGCCTATGAATACCTGCAGCTGAAAAAGCTGCGTGTGGTCTGCGGCACGGATGGGCCGCAAGAGGCGCAGATGGTGATGGCGGTCGACGGGGTCGATCACCAGATCGACGCCACCGGCGATGGCCCGGTGGATGCAGCCTTTGCCTGCGTGAAAAAGCTGTTCCCGCACAAGGCGCGGCTGCAGCTGTATCAGGTGCATGCGGTGACCGAAGGCACCGATGCGCAGGCGACGGTGTCGGTGCGGCTGGAGGAAGACGGGCGGATGGTGACCGGTGCCTCGGCCGATACCGATACCATCGTGGCCAGCACCCGCGCCTATATCAACGCGCTGAACCGGCTGATCGTGCGGCGGCAAAAGACCGCGCCGGGCGAGGATGTGAAGACGGTCTCTTATCACGGGCGATAGAGCTTGGGGGCGTCCGAAAATAGGGCGCCCCGTCCACGCAAAGAATTTCAATGGGTTGGCGGGTATAGCGACCTGTGTTGATGCCTTGGGTTCGAGATGACAAATGTGCGGGAAAACCTGCCGTCCGATCTTCAGCCCGTCGCACAAATTGCGCAATTCCTGTCAGTTCATGCGTTGTAGACACTCCCATTTGGCGCGCTGAGCGAATGACACCAGCCCGTCAACATGCGGTGCAGCCGGGCGGTGAAGTGCCTCGGTCAGGATGAAATCGCGGACAGTGGCGATTTGATCACCAGGCGCACTCAGCGCGACCAGACGGCCCGGGCGGCCATGGTAAGCGATGATAAGGCTGTCTTTCTGACCAACAGTGTTGTCGTCGACCGGTTCACCCTCGGTAAAGACGCCCCGAACGTCTTGAAAAGCGATCTCACGGAAGCCGTGCTGTTTGTTGTTTCTGTCGATGGTGAAATGGCGAAGGCATCCTTTGGCAAGATCAATCTCCAGCACGCCGCCAAGTTGGCGCCAGATCGCGCTTAGGATAAACGCTCCGAAAAGCACTAAAAAGATGCCGATTGCGGCTTTGAGCAACAAACTCATCCCCGGTACCGTGGCTTCAGACAGGAACGGCATGGCAAGGCCCGATCCGATCCAGAACAGGCTGAAGACAACGCCGAACAGCTTTCCAAACGTAAATCCGATGTCGCGTCGTTGAACAAAACGACGCCCACCATCAAATTCTTCGGTTAGAATTCTTCTTGTGTCCGTTCTGGTTTGGAAAGTCTGGCCGAACATTGCGGCTCCTTTTCGTCTTGCACGGCAAGCTAAAGGAAAAACCCAGCCAAATTATGACTTTGAAATGTTGCGGCGGTCATAATCGCTGTGTCCGCGATCCTGGTCTTTCATGAAAGCAACGTGTCCCAGCGCGCAATGCGAAACGAAGCGGTTTGCAAGCAAGGCCGGCTGTAGGTCTGCCGCCAACTTGCCGCCAAAACCTTCAGATCGGCCCGAATGTATTGGCCACCGCTTTTGCGTGGACCGCCAGTTCCGGAATCCGGGACCATTGCGCCAAAAGGTCGATCCAGCGCACCGGGGCGAAGGTGACGACATCGCCTTTGACGGCGCGGGCAAAATTGTCAATCTCGGCCTGATGGCTGGCAATGGCGGCGGGGTTCAGAGGTTTGCCGTTCGCCCACTCGGCAGGGCTGGCGTGCAGGTAAACCAGCACGGCGCCGCGGGCACGTTTCAAGGCCTGGGTGCGCAGCCCGTAGGCGTGTTTCACCAGTTGCACGGCATCCAGGTGGCGATAGCTGGCCTGACCGTCAACCAACGCGCGGCGCATGGCGTGATAATTGGCCATGCCGACGCCCCATTCGCGCGCTTCGAACTCTTCGGTAAACTCGGCGCGTTTGGCGGGGCGGAACGGCTCATACCGTTTCGAGATCAGGCTGACCAGAGTGGTGGGGGTGGTGATCGCCACATCGGCAAAGGGGTGGCGTCCGCCCTGCCAGGGAAAGTGCATCTCAACCGTCAGATCGACCGCCTCGGCCTGCCCCATCGGCACGCCCGGCAGGGACGGCAGGGCGGTGGGGCGGTCCAGAAACCAGCCAAAGGCATTGGCGACCAGGGCAGAGGACGACTCGGGGCCCGAGAATTTGCCGCTGGCAAGCTCGTTTCCCGGCGCGCGGCGCAGGGCCGCTGTAACGGCCTGCGCCGGGACGCCGGAAAGGAAGGTGGGATCGGTCATGCGCGTTTGAACTCTTGCAAGGTGTTGCCGCCATCTACCACCAGCATCGCACCGGTGACATAGCTGGCCTCTGCGCTGGCGAGAAACAGCGCACAGGCGGCGACCTCATCAGGGGTGCCGGGGCGGCCTGCGGGGGTGGCGCGCCCGGCACGGATTTCCTGCGGACTGGAGGATTCGGTTTCGATCCAGCCGGGCAACACTGCGTTGCAAGTGATGCCCTGTGGCCCATATTCCAGTGCTATCGACCGGGTCATGCCGGTGACGGCGGCCTTGGCAGTGGCATAGCCGGATGAGCCGTCGATGCTGACAACCGGGCCGGTGACCGATGAGATGTTGACGATGCGGCCATAGCCCCCTTGGGCCATGTGCGGCAGGGCGGCGCGGCAACAGTGAAAGGTGGTGTTCATGTTCAGCGCCATGTGATGCGCCCAGGTGGCATCGCTCAGCGCGCCCAGGTTGCCCCGTCCGGTGTCTTTGCCCACCTGCACCATGCCGGCATTATTCACCAAGACCTCAACCGGACCCAGTTCTGCGGTGACGGCGGCGAACAGATCCGTCACCTGCGCGGGGTCGGTCAGATCGGCGATATGGGCCATGCAGCCCAATTCACCCGCGCGCTGATGAATGCGGTCGGACGTCGCCGTAATGCAGACCCTGGCCCCACCAGCGATCAAGGCACGGGCGATGGCATAGCCGATTCCCCCCGCCGATCCCGCCCCGGTCACCAGCGCCACGCGCCCCTGCACACCTGTCATATCGTCTCCTTCGCTGTTGCGACCTGCGGGCCTACGCCATTGATTGTTCGATCACATCAAATCTGCGCCTGAATTCGCCATTGTTCACGCAATAAATACAAGGTTTTCCCAAGCAAGCGATTGTGTAGGCGGCCCCCCGCGTGCCGTGCTACAAGGCCTTTCGCTCATCGGTGCAGGTCCTTATATGAAGGCGCCCGCCTCTCAGCCTGAGTCGCTGGGCTAAAGCTGCTTGTTCGTGGGGACCACCTGATGTCGATACTCTCCGGCCTTTTCTCAGGCCTTTTCTCGTCAGACATGGCGATTGACCTCGGCACAGCCAATACGCTGGTCTACATCCGCGGCAAGGGGATTGTGCTGAATGAGCCCTCGGTGGTGGCCTATCACGTCAAGGATGGCAAAAAGGCCGTGCTGGCGGTGGGTGAGGATGCCAAACTGATGCTGGGCCGCACCCCCGGCACCATTGAGGCGATCCGCCCGATGCGCGACGGGGTGATCGCCGATTTCGAAGCCGCCGAAGAGATGATCAAGCATTTCATCCGCAAGGTTCACAAACGGTCAACGTTTTCCAAACCGAAGATCATCGTCTGCGTGCCGCATGGCGCGACGCCGGTGGAAAAGCGCGCGATCCGGCAGTCTGTGCTGTCGGCAGGCGCCAAGCGCGCGGGCCTGATCGCCGAGCCGATTGCTGCGGCCATCGGCGCCGGCATGCCGATCACCGAACCCACCGGCAACATGGTGGTCGATATAGGGGGCGGCACGACCGAGGTGGCGGTGCTGTCTTTGGGCGATATCGTCTATGCCCGCTCGGTCCGGGTGGGTGGCGACCGGATGGATGACGCGATTGTCAGCTATCTGCGCCGGCACCAGAACCTGTTGATCGGCGAAAGCACGGCTGAGCGGATCAAGACATCCATCGGCACCGCGCGGATGCCCGATGACGGGCGCGGCGCGTCGATGACGATCCGGGGGCGCGATCTGCTGAACGGCGTACCGAAAGAAACCGAGATCAATCAGGCGCAGGTCGCAGAGGCCTTGGCCGAACCGGTGCAGCAGATCTGCGACGCGGTAATGCAGGCGCTGGAGACCACCCCGCCGGATCTGGCCGCCGATATCGTCGACCGCGGCGTCATGCTGACCGGCGGCGGCGCTTTACTGGGCGATCTGGATCTGGCGCTGCGCGAGCAGACCGGCCTATCGATCTCGGTGGCGAATGAATCACTGAATTGTGTCGCCTTGGGCACCGGCAAGGCACTGGAATATGAAAAGCAACTGCGTCACGTCATTGACTATGACAGCTGACTGAACGGGCCGGTCGGCCCCATAGCCAGTTGGCCCGAAGAAAGAGGCGCGCGTGGCCAAACCCCGCATCGGACCGGAAGACTATTCCCGCCCCCTCCGGCGTTTGCTGGTGGGGATGATGGTGCTGCTGCTCTTGGGCCTGTTCGTGCTGTGGCGCATTGATTCCCCGCGGGTGGAACGGTTTCGCGCAGCACTGGTCGATGCGGTGGTGCCGAATATGGAATGGGCGCTGGTGCCGGTGACCAAGGTCATGGGGATGATCGACGATTTCCAATCCTACACCCGGATCTATGAGCAGAACCAAGAGCTGAAGCGCGAGCTGCAGAAGATGACCGCCTGGAAAGAGGCGGCGCGTCAGCTGGGCGAACAGAACGCCCGCCTGTTGGACCTGAACAAGGTGCGGCTGGATCCCAAGTTGACCTATATCACCGGGCAGGTTCTGGCCGACAGTGGCAGCCCGTTTCGCCAATCGGTGCTGGTAAATGTGGGTGCGCGTGACGGCATCCGCGACGGCTGGGCCTGCATGGACGGCCTGGGCTATGTCGGCCGCATCTCGGGCGTGGGGGAACGCTCCAGCCGTGTGATCCTGGTCACCGATTCCAACAGCCGCATTCCGGTGACCGTGCAGCCTGCGGGGCAACGGGCGTTGCTATCGGGCGACAACTCTCCGCTGCCCTTGCTGGAATTTGTCGAGAATTCCGATGATGTGGCACCGGGCGACCGGGTGGTGACCTCAGGCGATGGCTCGGTCCTGCCCGCGGGCCTGCTGGTGGGTCAGGTGGTGCGCGGCAGTGACAAGCGGCTGCGCGTCGCCCTGTCGGCCGATTATCAGCGGCTGGAATTCCTGCGCGTGCTGCGCAGCCATGAACTGGCCCCGCTGACCGATCCCGGCGCGCTGGTGGCACCACCGCTGCAGCCGTCGCAACCTGCTCCGGTGATTGATGCCGAAGGTGAAGCCGCCGCCCAGCCCACTGCAGCAGGGGGCGATGTGGGCGAAGGCGGGTCAGGCGATACCGAAGGCACCGACGCCGCAGGGGCCACCGAATGACCGGCTTTTTCCGCGAGTCACCTTGGGGCTTTCGACTGGTCTTTCTGGGGCTGGCGCTGGTCTTGCTGTTCATCCGCCTATTGCCGCTGGGCAATATCGCGGGGGCCCTGCCGGGGCCGGACCTGCTGCTGTGCGTGATCATGGCCTGGGTGGTGCGGCGGCCCGATTTCCTGCCGCTGGGCCTGATCGTGCTGGTCGTGCTGTCCGAGGATCTGATCCTGATGCGCCCACCGGGCCTGTGGACGGCGCTGGTGGTGATGGCGTCGGAATTCCTGCGCTCGCGCGCCGCTCTGACCCGCGAATTGAACTTTGTGATCGAATGGATGCTGGTGACGGGGCTGATGATGGCGATGCTGCTGGCCTATCGGCTGGTTTTCGCCCTGGCCCTGCTGCCGCAACCCGCCTTTGGCTTTTCCGTGGTACAGATCCTGTGGTCTGCCCTGGCCTATCCGATCGTGGTGGGGTTGTCGCAATTGGCGCTGAACCTGCACAAACCCGGCACCGGAGAGACTGACGATCTGGGGAGGCGGATGTGAGACGCACGCAGAAAGATACCGAAGAATCGGCCCGCACCATCACCCGTCGCGGGCTGATGATGGGGGGCGCGATGACGGCAATGGTCGCGGCCTTGGGCGTGCGCCTGCGGTTCCTGCAGGTGGATCAGGCCGAGGAATTCCGCCTGCTGGCCGAAGAAAACCGCATCAACATCCGTCTGATCCCGCCGCGCCGCGGAATGATCTATGACCGCAATGGCAAGATCATCGCCGAGAACGAACAGAACTACCGCGTCGTCATTACCCGCGAAGAGGCCGGCGATGTGGATCTGGTGCTGCACCGTCTGGCCGCGTTGATCCCGATGACCTCTGAAGAGCTGGACGAGACGATAGCGGCGGTGAAAAAACACTCGGCCTTTGTGCCGATCATCGTCAAGGACCGGCTCAGCTGGGATGAATTTTCCAAGGTGGCGATCAACTCGCCCGCCCTGCCCGGCGTGGTGCCAGAGGTCGGCCTGTCGCGGCAATATCCGCGTGACAGCGATTTTGCCCATATCGTGGGTTATGTCGGCCCGGTGTCGGAAAAGGATCTGGAGGCGGTTGAAAACCCCGATCCAGTCCTGCGCCTGCCAAAATTCCAGATCGGCAAGATCGGTGTCGAGAAGTGGATGGAAGACAGTTTGCGCGGCACCGCAGGCACGAAAAAGATCGAGGTGAATGCGCTGGGCCGCGTCATGCGCGAGCTGGAGCGCAACGAGGGTGAGCCCGGTGACGACATCCGCCTGACCATAAATGCCGATGTGCAGGATTTTGCCCAAGCCCGTCTGGGGGACGAATCCGCCGCCGCCGTGGTTATGGATGTGACCAATGGCGACATCATCAGCATCGCCTCATCGCCGTCCTTTGACCCCAACCTCTTCGTCCGCGGCATCAGTCACGCCGATTATTCGGCGCTGACCGAGCATGACCACCGGCCCCTGGCCAACAAGGCCGTATCCGGGGCCTATCCACCGGGGTCAACCTTCAAGATGGTGACGGCGCTGGCCGCGCTGGATGCGGGCGCAATCGGGCTGGACTATACGGTGCGCTGCCCCGGCTTTGTCGAGATCGGCGGCCGCAAGTTCCATTGCTGGAGCAGGCGTGGCCACGGCACCGTCGGGCTGACGCGGTCTTTTGCCGAAAGCTGCGATGTCTTTTATTACGACGTCGCGCAAAAGGTGGGCATCGACAAGATCGCCGAAACCGGGCGCAAACTGGGTCTGGGCCACCGCTTTGACATTCCGATGTCTGCGGTGACTGACGGCAACATGCCCGACAAGGCCTGGAAGCAAGAGCGGCATAAGGCGGAATGGCGGATCGGCGACACCATCAACGCCTCGATCGGTCAGGGCTATGTGCTGACCTCCCCCCTGCAACTGACGGTGATGGCGGCGCGCATTGCCACTGGTCGCGCGGTGCAGCCGCGGCTGGTGCGGATGATCGGCTCCGAAGAGGTCCCGGTGGCCGAGGCACCTTCGCTGGGCCTGTCGGACCAGCATCTGGCGGCCATTCACCGCGGCATGAATGAGGTGATGAACGGCGCGCATGGCACCGGCAAAGGCAGCCGGGTCGTCGATCCGACCATGCTGATGGCCGGCAAGACCGGCACCAGCCAGGTGCGCAATATCTCGGCGGCGGAACGGGCGCGGGGCGTGGTTTCGAACGATCAGCTGCCGTGGAACCGTCGGGATCATGCGCTGTTCGTGGCTTTTGCCCCGGTTGAGTCACCACGCTATGCGGTCTCGGTGGTGGTCGAACATGGCGGAGGCGGCTCGACCGCTGCGGCCCCGATTGCGCGCGACATCCTCTTGCGCGCCATGTCGGACGGGCTGCCGCCCCTGTCGGCCTACCCTGCCAGCCAGCGCGGCCGGATCGAAACCATGTTGAAGGGCCTGCGCTTGCGCGACCCTGAAACCGGCGCGCCGCCCGGCGCATCACGGGCCTGAGGGAGGCAAGGGATGAGCTTTCTGGAAAGCCGCCTGAAACAGGTGCCAACCGGGTTTCGCAAGGTCTTGTTCATCAACTGGCCCTTGGTGGTGCTGGTGGCCACCGTGGCGGCTGTCGGCATCTTGATGCTTTATTCCATCGCGGGGGGTGATTTCGACATCTGGGCCCGGCGTCAAACCCAGGTTTTCATGGTGGGAATGGTGCTGATGTTCATCGTTGCCATGGTGCCGATCTGGTTCTGGCGCAACATGTCCGGCGTGGCTTACCTCGTGTCTTTCGCGCTGCTGATCTTTGTTGAGTTCAAGGGCAAGATCGGCATGGGCGCCCAGCGCTGGATTGAGCTGGGTCCAATCAACCTGCAACCGTCCGAGATGATGAAATTTGCGCTGGTGATGTTGCTGGCCAGTTACTACGACTGGCTGGACACCAAGCGGATTTCGCGCCCGCTGTGGGTGCTGGTGCCGGTCTTGCTGACCGTGGCGCCGACGGTGCTAGTGCTGATGCAGCCTAACCTCGGCACCTCGCTGATGCTGATCCTGGGCGGGGCGGCGGTGATGTTCGCCGCCGGAGTCAGCCTGTGGTATTTTGCGGCGGTGCTGTCGGTGGCAGTGGCCGCAGTGGCCGGGGTGTTCCTGACCCGCGGCACGCCTTGGCAACTCCTGCATGACTATCAGTATCGCCGGATCGACACCTTCCTTGATCCGGCCGCCGATCCGCTGGACGCGGGCTACAACATCATGCAGGCCAAGATCGCGCTGGGATCGGGGGGCTGGTCCGGCAAGGGCTTTATGCAAGGCACGCAAAGCCGGTTGAACTTTCTGCCCGAAAAGCACACAGATTTCATCTTCACCACACTGGCCGAAGAATTCGGCTTTGTCGGAGCCTTCTCACTCTTGATCCTCTACGCGCTGATCATCGGCTTTTGCCTGGTCTCGGCGATGCAGAACAAGGACCGGTTCTCGTCCTTGCTGATCATGGGCGTGGCGGCGAACTTCTTTTTCTACCTCGCGGTGAACCTGTCGATGGTGATGGGGATGGCCCCTGTGGTGGGGGTGCCGCTGCCGCTGCTCAGCTACGGCGGCTCGGCGATGCTGGTGATCCTGATCGGCTTTGGGCTGGTGCAAAGCGCCCATATCCACCGCCCCCGGTGATCCTGACACGCGGCTTCATCTTGGCAAAAATATTCCCGCCGGAGGCTTTGCTGGCAAAAGGCGTGCGGCGCAGCCGCTCTATTTCCTTGCGTGGTCAGTAAAAGCTCTGCGGGTCAATATCTATGGCCAGACGGACGTTGGGCGGTAGTCTGACCTGCGCGACCCAGGCTGCAAGGGCGGGTTGCAGGGCTGCGGTCTTGGCAGCCTTGACCAACAGCCGCACCCGGTGGCGACCACGGATCCGGGCGATGGGCGCGGGGGCCGGGCCAAAGATCTGGGCACCGATGTCGCGCAAGGGGCCATCGCGGCGGGCAAGCTCACCGCCCAGATCGAAAATCTGCGCGACGTCGGGGCCTGACAGGATGATCCCGGCCATGCGGCCATAAGGCGGCACGCCCGCAGCGCGGCGCTCGGCCGCTTCGGCTCGCCAGAACGCCTCTTCCTCACCCGACAGGATTGCACGGATCACCGGATGCTCGGGCTGGTGGGTTTGCAGCCAGGCCTGCCCCGGTTTGTCGGCACGGCCCGCGCGGCCCGCGACCTGGCGCATCAGTTGAAAGGTGCGCTCAGCCGCCCGCAGGTCTGACCCTTGCAGGCCAAGGTCGGCGTCGATCACACCCACCAAAGTCAGCAAGGGAAAGTTGTGACCTTTGGCGACGATCTGGGTGCCGATGATGATATCGGCGCCCCCTTCGGCAATCGCCGCAATCTGTTCTTTCAACGCGCGGGATGAGGCGAACAGGTCAGACGACAGCACCGCCAGCCGCGCATCGGGAAAGCGTACGGCCACCTCTTCGGCCAGCCGTTCCACGCCGGGGCCAACGGCGGCCATGCGGCCTGCCACGCCGCAGGACGGGCAAGCTTCGGGCACCGGTTTGGAGGCCCCGCATTGGTGGCACACCAACCGTTTCAGGAACCGGTGTTCCACCATCCGCGCGTCGCAATGATCGCAGCCGACCTGTTCGCCGCAGGCCCGGCACAGCGTGATCGGCGCATAGCCGCGGCGGTTGATGAACAGCATCGCCTGCTCACCCCGCCCGATGCGCTCAGCCACGCCCGCGGCCAGCGTCTCAGAGATCCAGCGGTTGCCCGGCAGCGCCTCGGCCCGCATGTCGATGGCGCGCATCAGCGGCATTTCGGCCGCGCCAAACCGCGCGCCCAGATCCAGACGCAGGTATTTCCCGGCCTCGGCATTGGCCCAGCTTTCCAGGGATGGCGTGGCCGATGACAGCACCACCGGGCAGCCGGTGATCGCCGCGCGCAACACCGCCATGTCGCGCGCATTATAGAGAACACCCTCTTCCTGCTTATAGGATGTGTCATGTTCCTCATCGACCACGATCAGGCCAAGGTCCTGAAATGGCAGAAAAAGCGCTGACCGCGCGCCGACCACCAGCTGCGCCTCGCCCTGCCCCACCATCCTCCACAGCCGTCGCCGCTCGGTCATGGTCACACCGGAATGCCATTCGGCGGGGCGCGCGCCAAAGCGCGTTTCCACCCGGGCCAGAAAATCCGCGGTCAGCGCGATTTCGGGCAACAGCACCAGCGCCTGGCGGCCCCGGCGTAGGCATTCGGCCACGGCCTCAAGATAGACCTCGGTCTTGCCCGATCCGGTGACGCCGCGCAGCAGGATCGCCTGATAGGCATCCGCGGCAACGGCATGAACCAGCGCGTCGCCTGCGGCTTGCTGATCACCCTGCAGCTGTTTCAGCCCGGCGGGGGACAGGGGCGGATAGGGCAGATCCTTGGGCGCGTCCTCCTCGGACAGGACGCCCAGCTTGACCAGCCCCTTGATGACGCTGGTTGAACAGCCCGCCGCCTCGGCCAACTCACCCAAAGTGACGGCCGCACCGCCATATCCGCGCAGGGCGTCAACCACCCGGTGCCGCGCCTCTGTCAGAGAGTTGGGCACGGCACCTGTCAGCCGATAAACCCGGCGCGTGGTGGGGGCATCGGCCAGTCCCGGCGTGCGGGTAGCCAGCCGCAGCATCGCGGGCAATGGCGTCAGAGTGTATTCGGCGGCGCGGGTCAGGAACGTGCGCAATTCGCCCCGCATCGGGGCCGCATCCAGCACGCGGCCCACAGGGCGCACCTTGGCCGGATCCCAATTGCCGATCCCCGGTCCCCAGACGACGCCCAGAACCCGGCGTGGGCCCAAGGGCACCTCGACAAAATCGCCGGTGCCGCAGCCACCCTCGGGGGCGCGATAGTCCAGCACGCGGCCCAGGGGTTCTGTTGTCAGAACCCCCACCGTCTCGCCCGCCTGAAACTGCCGTTCAACCACTGTTAGCGCTCACGTTGCTGTCTGACGCATCTTTCGCCCGCGCCCATCTTGCGGTATTACCGCCGCAACCGGGACACCTCTACCCCTGCCAGAACGCAAAGGACATAAGCCATGAGATTCTTCGTTGATACTGCCGATGTCGAAGCCATCCGCGAGCTGGACGATCTGGGCATGGTGGATGGTGTGACGACCAACCCGTCTCTGATCATGAAATCGGGCCGCGATATCATCGAGGTCACGAAAGAGATCTGTTCGTTCATCGAAGGCCCTGTTTCGGCCGAAGTGGTGGCGCTGCAGGCCGATGAGATGATCGCCGAGGGCCGCAAACTGGCCGAGATTGCGCCGAACATCGCGGTGAAAGTTCCCTTGACCTGGGACGGCCTGAAGGCCTGCAAGGTGCTGTCGGGCGAAGGCAAGATGGTGAACGTGACCTTGTGCTTCAGCGTCAATCAGGCGCTGTTGGCGGCCAAGGCGGGGGCGACCTTCATTAGCCCCTTTATCGGGCGGCTGGACGACATCAACCTGGACGGGCTGGAGCTGATCTCGGACATTCGGCAGGTCTATGACAATTACGGATTTGAAACCAACATCCTGGCCGCGTCAATCCGCACGCTGAACCACGCCTCGCAATGCGCGCTGATTGGTGCCGATGTGATGACCGCGCCTCCGTCGGTGATCAAGGCGATGGCCGGCCATGTGCTGACCGACAAGGGGATTGAGCAGTTCATGAAGGATTGGGCCAAGACGGGTCAGAATATCCTCTGACCGCTTATTTGGGGGGCAAGGCCGGAGGCTTTGCCCCCGCGCGCGAAGGCCGCGCCTTCGCGCTTCTCCCAGTATATTTTGCCAAGATGAAGCGGCTTGCACAGGTCTGACATCTGACCGGTTCGTGCAGCATTGCAACGCTGGATGCGAAAATCCCGGCAGCGCGCGGGAAAGGTTTGCCCTTTTATCCACAGGGCCTGTTATACTGCTGGGCAAATCACGAATAAAAACCGGGCAAGCCTATCATGATCGAACCTGACCTGCGCGACCGCATTCTGGCGGAACCCGAGACGATTCTCGAAGACCGCGACCTGATGAATGCGCTGGTTTCGGCCAATGAGCGCGCGATGGGGGCCAATATCGTCGATCTGCGCGGCATCGCGATGCAGCGGCTGGAGACGCGGCTGGACCGGCTGGAAGACACCCATCGAAGCGTGATCGCCGCCGCCTATGAGAATCTGGCGGGCACCAATCAGGTGCATCGGGCGATTTTGCAGATGCTGGACCCGTTGGGGTTTGAGGATTTTCTGAAAGCGCTGACCGGTGATGTGGCCGCCACGCTGCGCGTGGATTGCGTGCGGCTGGTGCTGGAATCGGTGCAGGACAGCGAAGACCCTGCATTGCGCCGTCTGGGCGACGTCTTGTATGTGGCCGAGCCGGGGTTCGTGGCTGAATACGTCTCAGGCGGTCGGAACGTGCCGTTGCGCCCCGTGACGCTGCGCCAGGTGATGCCGGAAAATGATGCGCTTTATGCCGATCGCGCGGGGTTCGTGCGGTCTGAGGCGCTGCTTCGCCTGGATTTCGGCAAGGGGCGGCTGCCCGGCATGCTGGCCTTTGGCGCCGAGGACCCGCACCAGTTCAAACCGACGCATGGCACTGATCTCCTGGCCTTTCTGGCCGGTGTGTTTGAGCGGACAATGCGGCGCTGGTTGTCATGACGGGGGGGGCGGCGACGGGCGGGCTGGCCCTGTCGCCAGCCCTGCGCGATGCCTTGTCCGGCTGGCTGGTGCAATTGCGTGCGCTGAAGGGCGCCAGTGCCAACACAATCACTGCTTATGGTGCCGATGTCGCACGCTATCTGGACTTTCTGGCGCATCACCGGGGCAGCATAGGCGGCTTGCGTGCCGTGATCGAGACCGGGCAATCCGACCTGCGCGCCTGGATGGCGGCCGAGCGTGGGCGGGGGCTTGAGGCGCGGTCCCTGGCGCGCGCCTTGTCGGCGGTGAAATCCTTTACCGCCTGGGCCGCGGATCGTGAAGGGATAGAGGCGACCACCATCCTGTCCGCCCGTGGGCCGAAATTCCGGCGCAAGCTGCCGCGCCCGCTGTCGGTGGACGGCGCGGCCGAGATGATCGACACCGTCGGCCAGCAGGCCCGCGACGACTGGCAACAGGCGCGCGACATCGCGGTGGTGACCCTGCTATACGGCTGCGGGTTACGGATCTCTGAGGCGTTGGGGTTGACCGCTGCCGCCCATCCGCTGCCCGACGTGCTGCGCATTACCGGCAAGGGCGACAAGACCCGGCTGGTGCCGGTGCTGCCCATCGCCGCGCAGACGGTGGCGCGCTATGTCGCCCTGTGCCCGCATGATCTGCCACCGACGCAACCGCTGTTTCGTGGGGCGCGGGGCGGGCCGCTGAACCCCCGTTTGATCCAGCTGGCGATGGAGCGGGCCCGCGCGCAGCTGGGCCTGCCCGCCACAGCCACGCCACACGCCCTGCGCCACAGCTTTGCCACGCACCTATTGTCAGCGGGCGGCGATCTGCGCGCGATCCAGGAGCTGCTAGGCCATGCGTCGCTGTCCACCACCCAGGCTTACACGGCTGTCGATGCCGCGCGGCTGATGGAGGTGTATGACCGGACCCACCCGCGCGCCTGACCTGGGTTTACGAGGTGCCCTGCGCCGGAATGCGCTGCATTCTATCCAACTTTGACGGGTTTCCCCGGGGCAGGCAAAACCCTTTCTTCATCACGCCGCGCGATAGTGGCGGCTGACCACAGCGACTTTCTGGCCGTCACGAAAGGGTTGTTCGTTGATTTCCTCTGTCTCAAGTGGCCAGACGTCAGCCCTCAGTCTGCAAACCCTATCGGCCCGCAGCAGCGGGACGGCAAGCGCCGACAAATCCGAAAAGACCGAGTCTGCAAAGCGACCGCCTCCACCCCCGCCACCGCCCACGAACAGCAGCGGGACCGATGCCAAGTCGCTGTTTGAGGCGCTTTTGGCGAATGATGATGCTGATGGCGACGGCCAGATCTCTGTGGACGAGGCGGCCGACAGCCCGGCGGCGGATCTGCTGGCACAAGCTTTCGGGACGATCGACAGCGACTCTGATGGCCAGTTGACCAAGGATGAGATGTCCCTGGCCGCCAGCAATGGCGTGCCGGTCCAACCGCGCAGCGGCCGGTCGGAACGGCCGGAGGGTGGCCAAGGCGGGTCGCCTCCGGGCGGGAAAATCGGGTCACCACCGGGGGGACAGGGCATGGGGCAAGTGGGCGGGGCCGATGACAGCCAACCCGGTTCGACCACCTCGCTTTATGAATCGCTGTTCAATGTTTTGATCGACAGTCAGGCCGGCGAGCAGACAAGTTCCCTGTCGGCCAAGCTGGCCCAGCAGACGATGGATGCGTTGGAATATATCTGACGTCGGGCGCGCAGGGTGGTCAACCTTGGCACCTCTGCGCGTCCTTACTTGCAACGGTGGCATAATTCTCCGATACCTCAGGCATGACAGATCGTTTCAAAGCCCTATCGGTTCACCTGTTCACCGCCACCGGCGCGGTGTTGTCGATGTTCGCCATGTTGGCCGCCGCGGAAAGCAAGTGGAGCTTGATGTTCCTCTGGCTGGTCTTCGCGCTGATCGTTGACGGCATCGACGGCCCCCTGGCGCGCAAATATGATACGCAAAAGAACTGGCCCACCTATGACGGCGTCCTGTTGGATCTGATCATCGACTACCTGACATATGTGTTCATCCCCGCCTTTGCGCTGTTCAAATCAGGCCTGCTGGACGGCTGGACCGGCTGGCTGGCAATCATCGTGATCACCTATGGATCAGTGATCTATTTCGTCGACACGCGGATGAAGACCACCGACAAGAGCTTTGCGGGCTTTCCGGCCTGCTGGAACATGGTGGTTCTGGTGATCTTTGCGATCGAGCCGTTGAAATGGGTAACCCTGCTGGTGGTGATCGGGCTGACGCTGACAATGTTCACCAACCTGAAATTCGTCCATCCCGTGCGGACCAAGCGCTGGCGTCCGCTGTCGCTGGCGATGTGCATTCTGTGGATTGCCTGTGCGGGCTGGGCGGCCTGGGTGGATTTTGCCGAAGGCACGCTGGCGCATTGGGGGTTGATCATCACCTCGCTTTACCTGGTGCTGGCGGGGATCGTGCAAGAGCTGTGGCCCGAAGACATTCGCCGGGTCAGCTGACCCCTTACAGGCGTGACAGGATGACTCCGGTCACGATGACGGCGGCAGCGATGGCCTTGTCGCGGCCCATCCGCTCACCAAAAAACAGCCAGCCGATCAACACCGCGAACAGGATTGAGGTTTCGCGCAATGCTGCGACCAGCGCGATGGGTGCAAAGGTCATCGCCCAGATCGACACCGCATAGGCGCCATAGCTGGCCGCAGAGGCCAGCGCCCCCAGCCGCCAGGCGTGGCCGTTGCGGGGGATCACATCCACCCCGCGCAGGGCGATCATGCCGATGCTGAAGATCATGCCGTCAGCGACAAAGACCCAGGCCACATAGGCCACTGGCGCGCCCGAGACGCGCGCACCCAGGCCGTCAATCATCGTATAAGTGGCGGTTGCCAAAGCCGATCCCAGCGCAAAGGGCAGCAGACGGCGGTTTTCACCGCTGGTAAAGACTCCGCGGGCCATCAGCAGGATTCCGGCCGCCAGCACCGCGATAGCCAGATATTGCTGCCCGGTCACCGCATCATGCAGGAATGCCGCGCCGACCACGGCCACCAGCATCGGCGCCGCTCCGCGCGCGATGGGGTAGACGCGGCTGAGATCGCCCCGCTCATAGGCGTAGGACAGAAAGAATTTGTAGGCGAAATGGGTGCAGCCCGCCGCAATGACCCACGGGATTGCGGCCGGGTCAATGGCCGGGGCAAAGGCCGCCACGGCCAGCCCGATCGGCACTTCGACCATCGACAGGATCACCATCCCGCCCACCTTGGACGTGCCCAGCTTTATCAACGCATTCCACAGCGCATGCAGAAACGCCGCGGCCATCACGGCAGCAAAAACGCCGATTGTCATGCTGCCACCCGCATCAATGCCACTCCTGCCAGGATCAATCCGCCCGCCAGCGCCTTGTCTGGCCCGATGCGTTCGCCAAAAATCCGCCAGCCGATCAACATGGCGAACAGGATCGAGGTTTCGCGCAACGCCCCCACCAGCGCAATCGGCGCCTGCGT
The DNA here is from genome assembly GCA_049291415.1 of Paracoccaceae bacterium. GTDB lineage: Bacteria > Pseudomonadota > Alphaproteobacteria > Rhodobacterales > Rhodobacteraceae > Pseudogemmobacter. The sequence continues at coordinate 30,946 of JBATPI010000077.1, forward strand.
CATCGCCCAGACCACCACCGAATAGGCCCCCAATGAGGCCACCGCGGCCAGCGCGCCCCGGCCCCAGCCGCGCCGGTCAAAGGCGAAGATCGCCGGGCCTCGCCAGGCGGCGACCGTCAGGCCAAAGAACAGCCCGTCCAGCGCAAAGGTCCAGCCCAGGAACAGGATCAGATCCCCCGCAATCCGCGCGCCCAGACCGTCTACCAGCGTGTAACCCGTGGTCATCGCCGCCGTCGCCAACGCCCAAGGGATCAGGCGGCGGCTTTCGCCTGCCCGGATCGCCCCGCCCGCCATGGTCAGAATGCCCGCCACCAGCACCAGAACGGCCATCACCTGCCCCGTGCTCAGCACATCCGCCCCAACCACGGCCGAAGCCACCAGCACCATCAGGGGCGCAGAGCCCCGCGCCAACGGGTAAACCCGGCTGAGATCGCCGTGGTCATAGGCGGCCGATAGGCAGAGTTTGTAGCCGGTGTGCAGCGCCGCCGCCGCGATCAGCCAAGGCCAGACCGCACGCGAGGGCCAGGGCGCAAGACCCAGCAGGACCACCCCTATCGCGCCTTGCACCAGCGCCATCACCAGCAGATTCTGCAACCGCGACCCACCGGGGTTTCCGGTGCGGATCAGGCCATTCCAGCTGGCATGAAGGAAGGCCGCGCCCAGCACGGCCAGAAAGACGCCAAAGGTCACACGGAAGGCCTGTCAAAATGCTGCTGCGCGATGGCTAAGCCGCTTCGGCCCGCGGTGCAAGATCGAAGCAGGCCCGCCCCGGTCTCTCAGCGCCCCGAAGTGGCCTTTTCGGCCAGTTTTTCAGCGCGCTTCACTTCCTGCTTTGCACCCATGCCGACAAAGAAGAAACAGACAATAAGGCTGATAACTGCGGCACCGGCCAGAACGATGCCGATCATTGCCATATCCTGATCGCTGACAAGCGACTCGCCGGTAACGGCAAGAACCATATTGCTGGCGGTGACCGGCACACCGAAGTACATCAGAAAGCCCGCGATGATTGCGAGTTGCAGCCCCAAGCCGACAACGGTTGCCAGAACCGCAAACTTCAGCTTTTCGCCCGCGGTCATGAGACGGCCCAGACTTTTGCCAAACACGCCGCCCGCCGCCATCGCGGCAACCATCGCAATGATCAGACCGGTGGCCGAAGGCAACTTGAAATTGGGGAAGGCATAGAGCCCTACCGCAATGACCACCTGTGCAAAGATCAGGGTGGCGACAAAGATCGCCAGAGGTTTGCCATAAGATGCCGTGGTTTGCTGATCAGCCATGAATCGTTCCCGTCCGTTAATGGTAGTACCGTCAGCGCCGCCTCTTGCACGGAAGACGCAGCGTAGGCAAGGCAGGAAACCCGTCAGATCAACAACCCCGCGGCTCCTTCATGGCGCAAAAGCGCCACTTTGGTTTCCACCCCCCCGGGGGCGGAAAAACCACCCAAGGTCTTGGCCCCCAGGATCCGATGGCACGGGATCAGGATGGGGATCGGGTTGGCCCCGCAGGCCTGGCCCACCGCCTGCGCCGGCGCACCTACGGCCTTGGCAATCTGGCCATAGGTGCGCGTTTCACCATAAGGGATGGCAGCCATCGCGCGCCGCACGGCGGCCTGCAGCCCATGCCCCCAGTCAAAGGGCAGGTCGAATTGCTGCCGCTTGCCCGCAAAATACCCGGCCAGCTGGCGCAGCCCTTCGGCCTGCAGCGGCGTCGCGGCCCCCTGCCCCGGTCCCCAGACCAGCGCCGTGATGCAGGCCCCATCGTCGCGCAGCGAGACCGGGCCGAAAGGGGTGTCCAGCGTGGCGACCATCACCGGCACCGATCATACCCGGGCGGCATCAAGGCCACCGGGTGGGGCCGGCGTCAGGGGCGCAAAGGCTTCGCGCAGCAGCGCGGCCATGCCCTCAATCGCGGGTGAGGTGCCGCGCAGATTGCGGCGCAGTAGGATGCGGGCGTTATCGACGGGCGCAAAGCCATCGGCGGCGGTCAGCTCTCGGCACCCCTGCGGGATGGTACTGCGCGACAAGGGCGCAATCGCCATGCCCGTGGTGACCGCAACGCGAAACCCGCCCGCCATTGTGCAGATCCAGGCCGGACGCCAGTCAATGCCCCGCCGATCCAGCGAATGTTCGGCGTAGTCGCGGCTCCAGTCTGACTGCAGGTAAACCGCCACCGGCAGCGGGCGGCGCAAGTGTTGCTCATGCGCCACCGAGGTCACCCAGACAGTGGGATCGACGCAGATCACCTCACCCTCCAGCGCATAGGCCCAGTCATAAATCACTGCCAGATCAATCTGATCGCCGGTCAACGCCGCCAATAGCTGGGCCGAATGGTCGATCAGAACCGAGACCTGAACCCCTTCATGCCGCTCATCAAACGCGGCCAGCGCACGCGGCAGGATGGTCCCCGAATACTCATCCGGGATGCCAACGCGCACCGGCCCGACCAGTGGCTTTTCGCGCAAGGCGATGGCAGCATCGTCCAACAGCGCCACCACGCGGCGGGCATAGGGCACCAGTTGCTCGCCCCGCGGGGTCAGCGACACGCCGCGGGCCAGACGGTGGAACAGCGGCTGGCCCAGGCTGTCTTCCAGCCGCTTGATCTGCAGCGACACCGCCGATTGCGTGCGCAATAGGCGCTCTGCCGCAGCGGTGACGGTGCCGGTATCGGCCACCGCCAGAAAGCTGCGCATCAGATCGCTGTCCAAAGGGGCAGCCATGCGTCACCCATCAGTTTTTTCAATAACACCCATTAAAGCTATTCGTTTGTGAAATGTCAAATTTCGCAAGATAAGCGGGCAACATCTTTGGAGGCCGCCATGTTCGCCCGTCTTTTCGCCCACCTGTCCGCCCGTCTGCAGATGCGTCAGTCAACTGCCTGCCTGCTGTCACGTGCGGATGACCGGCTGCTGCTGGATATCGGCCTGACCCGCGCGGATATCGAGGCGATGCACCTGGGCATCACCCCCCAGCCCGCAGAGCCAGCGCTTCGGTCCGGACAGGCTGTCCCTGGTCTGCTCCGGGCCTGACTCGCCGTAGGATGGGCAATATTGCCCATCCTACGCGCCTTTTACATGTTGTAGCGATCAGCCCAGCGCGTCATTGCACCTCTGGCAGGTGCCGGGATGCGCATGGCTGCCAACATCGGGCAGAATTTGCCAGCAGCGCTGGCATTTGTCGCCGGGCGCCGGGGCAAAGACCACGCTGATGCCAGGCACGTCGGGCAGTTGGAACCCGTCTTGGGGGCCGGGGCCAGCGGTCAGTTGCAGCCCGCTGGTGATGCAGCTTTCGGCAAAATCCACTGATTTCAGCGCCGCCAGAAGGGCGGTATCGGCCACATGCACCACGGGTGCCGCCTCTAGACTGGCGCCGATCACCTTGGCTGTGCGCTGGACCTCCAGCGCCCCGGTCACCACGCGGCGGGCGGCGCGGATGCCCTCCCATTTCTGTGCCAGATCGGGGTTCAACCAATCGGCCGGGGTCGGCGCAAAATCCTGCAGATGGACCGAACCGTCGCCCGAGTTTCGGCACAGCCAGACCTCTTCCATGGTGAAGGTCAGGATCGGCGCCAGCCATGTCGTCAACCGCTGATACAGGAGATCCAGCACCGTGCGGCAGGCGCGGCGGCGGTTGCTGCTGGCCGCGTCGCAGTACAGCGCATCCTTGCGGATGTCGAAATACAGCGCCGACAGATCGGTGGTGCAAAAGGCAAACAGCTTTTGGAACACGCCCTGAAAGTCATAGGCGCCATAGCCCGCGCGGACCTCTGCGTCCAGCTCGGCCATCCGGTGCAGCACCCATTGCTCCAGTTCCGGCATGTCTTTGGCGGCGACCGCTTCAGCATTGGTGAAGCCTTCCAGATTGCCCAAGAGGAACCGCAGCGTATTGCGCAGGCGGCGGTAGCTGTCGGCCACGCCTTTCAGGATTTCCTTGCCGATCCGCTGATCATTGGTGAAATCGACCAGAGCGACCCAAAGCCGCAGGATATCGGCACCGTATTCGTCGATCACCGCCTGGGGCACGATGGTGTTGCCAAGGGACTTGGACATCTTCATGCCCTTTTCGTCCAGCGTGAAGCCGTGGGTCAGCAGCCCGCGATAGGGCGCGCGGCCCTTGGTGCCGCAGGCTTGCAGCATACTGGAATGGAACCAGCCGCGATGCTGGTCGGTGCCTTCCAGATAGAGATCCGCAATGCCATCGGGCGCGCCATCTTCACGGTCGCGTAGCACGAAAGCGTGGGTGGAACCGGAATCGAACCAGACGTCCAACACATCCATGATCTGTTCATAGTCGGATGGATTGACCAGCCCGGACAGGATGCGATCCTTGAATCCTTGCACATACCAGACATCGGCCCCGTCAACCTCAAACGCGGCCTTGATGCGGGCGTTGACCTCTGGGTGGCGCAGAAGGAAGTCTGCATCGGTGGGCTTGGTGCCCTTTTTGACAAAGCAGGTCAGTGGCACGCCCCAGGCGCGTTGGCGTGACAGCACCCAGTCGGGGCGGGCCGCGATCATCGAATACAGACGGTTCTTGCCGGAGTCTGGGGTGAACTTCACCAGATCGGTGATCGAGGTCAGCGCGCGGGCGCGGATCGTGTCGCCGTATTGGCCTTGGCCGTCGTCGATCGGCCGGTCAATCGCGGCGAACCATTGCGGGGTGTTGCGGTAGATCACCGGGGCCTTTGAGCGCCAGGAATGCGGGTAGCTGTGCTTCAGCTTGCCCTTGGCAAAGAGGGCACCCGCATAAGCGAGTTGCTTGATGACGCTGACGTTGGCCGGGCCTTCCTTGCCATCGGGCAGAATGATGTGCTGGCCTGCGAACAAGGGCAGATCGGCGCGATACGACCCATCCGCCTCGACGTTGTAGGTCATCGGCAGTTTGAATTTGACGCCCATCTGATAGTCGTCATCGCCGTGGCTGGGGGCGGTATGCACGAACCCGGTGCCCGCTTCATCAGTGACATGATCGCCCGGCAGCATGGGGACGTCGAAGTCCCATTCGCCCTGCCCGCCTTCGACGCCACGGAAGGGGTGGGCGAGGGTCAGCGCGCCCAGAGCGCCGCCACCGATATCAGCAACTAGCTTGTGCTCTTCCACTTTGGCGGCAGAGAAAACGTCTGCTGCAAGCTGCTTTGAGACGAGCAACCGTTCGCCAGGTTTCGCCGAGCTGTTTTCGGCGATCTGTACGACCTCATAGAGGCCATAGTCGATCTCGGGATTGAAAGCGACCGCCCGGTTTTGTGGGATCGTCCACGGTGTCGTTGTCCAGATAACTACCGAGAAGGGCTTCTCGCTCATCTGCGTGATTGGGTTCTCCATGCCGGACGTGAGACCCGGCCCCAAATCCACCACCGGAAACCGCACCCAGATCGTGTGCGAGGTGTGGTCGTGATACTCCACTTCCGCCTCGGCCAGCGCGGTCTTTTCCACCGGAGACCACATCACGGGCTTGGACCCTTGATACAACGTGCCGTTCATCAGGAATTTCAAGAACTCATCGGCAATCACGGCTTCGGCGTGATAGTCCATGGTCAGATAGGGATCATCCCATTTGCCGGTGACGCCCAGGCGTTTGAACTCCTCGCGCTGGATATCGACCCAGCCTTCGGCAAATTTGCGGCATTCCTGGCGGAAGGCCACCACATCCACGTCGTCCTTATTCAATCCCTTGGCGCGGTATTGCTCTTCGATCTTCCATTCGATCGGCAAGCCGTGGCAATCCCAGCCGGGCACATAGCGGGCG
>JBATPI010000078.1:0-9245 GCA_049291415.1 Paracoccaceae bacterium
TCGCGCAGGATGGCGCGGGCGATGGCGACGCGCTGGCGCTGGCCGCCCGACAGCATCACGCCACGCTCGCCCAAGGGGCTGTCATAGCCCTGCGGCAGCGCGGCCAGAAACTCATGCGCGGCGGCAGCGTGCGCGGCGGCTTCCACCTCGGCGTCACTGGCATCGGGGCGGCCAAAGCGGATGTTGTCGCGCGCCGAGGCGGCAAAGATCACCGGATCTTGCGGCACCAGCGCGATTGCGGCGCGGAAATCCATGCGCGCCATCTGGTCCAAAGGCACGCCATCCAGCGTGATCACGCCCGATTGCGGGTCATAAAACCGCATCAACAACTGCAGGATCGTGGTCTTGCCCGCCCCCGAAGGGCCGACCAGCGCCACAGTCTCACCGGGGCGGACCGTCAGCGAGATGCCATTCAGCGCCGAGACCTGCGGCCGCGCCGGATAGCGGAAGGTGACATTGTCAAAGCTGATCGCCCCCTGCACCGGGCGCGGCAGGGCGCGCGGGCGCACAGGATCTTGCACCGCGTCGTCGGTGTGCAAAATCTCGACCAGACGTTCCGTGGCCCCTGCAGCGCGCAAGAGTTCGCCCCAGATCTCAGACAGCGCACCCACGCTGCCCGCCACCAGCACCGCATAGATGACGAACTGGATCAACTCACCCACACTCATCATACCGGTGCGCACATCACGCGCGCCGACCCACAGCACGCCGACAATGCCGGCAAAGACCAGAAAGATCACGATCACCGTCATCACCGCCCGGGTGGCGATGCGCTTTTTCGCTGAAATCAGGCTTTTCTCGGTCAGATCGGCGAAGACGGCGCGGGTCTGCACCTCATGCGTAAAGGCCTGCACGGTCTGCACCGCCGACAGCGATTCCGAGGCTGACCCCGAGGAGGACGCGATCCAGTCCTGATTCTCACGGCTGAGGGCGCGCAACCGGCGGCCCAGCACGATGATCGGCACCACCACGGCGGGCACAATCAGCAAAACCAGCCCCGCCAGTTTGGCCGAGGTCAGCAGCAACAGGACCATCCCCCCCACCAGCATCAGCACATTGCGCAAGGCAACTGATACCGATGATCCGATCACCGACAGGATCAGCGTGGTGTCGGTGGTGATCCGCGACAGGATCTCGCCGGTCAAAACGCGCTCAAAAAATGCCGGACTCATGCCCATGACCTTGTCAAACACCGCGCGGCGAATGTCGGCGACGACACATTCGCCCAACCGTGTCACCAGCCAATAGCGCAGGCCGGTGCCCACCGCCAACAACGCGGCAATGGCCAGGAATGCCCCGAAATAATCATCCAGCAGGGCGACATTGGCGGCGTGGAACCCATCCACCACCCGGCGCACCGCCAAGGGCAGGATCAGGCTGACCGTCGCGGTCAGTGTCAGCGCGGCCAAGGCCCCAATGACCAGCAGGCGATAGGGGCGCAGGAACGGTGCCAACCCCCGCAACCCACCCACCTTGCGGGAACGGGGCCGGTCTTCGGTGATCTCGGGCTTGCGGGCCATAATGGGTGTCTCCTGTCGCGCGAGGGGGGTTTAGGCCCTGCGCGGGCAATGGGCAAGCATGTGGGTTGTCGCGGGCTGTTGCCTTTGGGCGGGGCTGCGTGCCACCTTTGGCGCCAGATCCACCGGGGGACGCTTGCGCAGATGGCAAAAGAACTGTTTGTCTTTGACGCCTACGGCACGCTTTTCGATCTGGCGGGCGCGGTGCGCGCCGTGGCACTGGGTGACACCCAGGTGGCCCCGCTGTGGCCGGCATTAGCCGAGGAATGGCGCCGCAAGCAGCTGGAATACAGCTGGCTGCGCACGATCATGGGCGCGCATGCCGACTTTGCCCAAGTAACGGCCGATGCGCTGGATTGGGTGCTTGAGTCGCGGTCCCTGCGCGTGCCCGGCCTGCGCAACGCCCTTTTGGCCGCCGCCCACGCTCCGCCCTGCTATCCCGAAGCCCCCGCCGCCTTGGACGCCTTGCGCGCCCGCGGCATGCGGCTGGCGATTCTGTCGAACGGCACACCCCGGATGCTGCAGGCAGCGGTTGCCGCATCAAACCTGGCCGACCGGTTTGAGGCAGTGATCTCGGTCGAGGCGGCTGCGGTCTACAAACCCGACCCGCGGGTCTATGCGCTGGTTGAGGCGACGACAGGTGTTCCCCCCACGCGCGTCGCCTTTGTCTCGGCCAATGGCTGGGATGTGGCGGGGGCGGCCCGGTTCGGCTTTGCCACCGCCTGGGTGAACCGAACTGCGGCGCCTCTGGACCGGCTGCCACATGGCCCGGCGCGGATCATCTCAGACCTGTCACAACTGGGCGCATTGGCATGACCCCGCAGTTTTTCACCGGCCCCGATGGCGCCCGATTGGCCTACCACGATCAAGGTCAGGGCCTGCCCGTCCTTTGTCTGGCCGGACTGACGCGCACCATGGCCGATTTCGACTATGCCCTGCCCGCTCTGTCGGGCTGTCGGGTGATCCGCATGGATTACCGGGGCCGCGGGGCCAGCGACTGGACCGGGGCCGCCAGCTATACCGTGCCCACCGAGGCGCAGGACGCGCTCGCACTGCTGGATCATCTGGGACTTGCCAAAGCGGCACTCTTGGGCACCTCCCGCGGCGGGTTGATCGGGATGTTTCTGGCACTGGTGGCCAAGGACCGGCTGATGGGCCTGTGCCTGAACGACGTGGGCCCGGTGATCCACACCCCCGGGCTGGATCGGATAAAGCACTACGTCGGACGCAATCCCTCGGCCCGCACCATGGCCGAGGCGGCGGCGCGTCTGCCGCATGCAATGGCAGGCTTTGACAATGTGCCGCCCAGCCGTTGGGCCGAAGAGGCGGGGCATTTCTATGTGGAAACCCCCAAAGGGTTGCAGAACACCTATGACCCCAGCCTGCGCGAGGCGTTTTTGGCGGCCTTTGCCGGCCCCGAGCCGGACCTCTGGCCGCTGTTTGACGCCTGCGCCGGGCTGCCCATGGCGCTGATCCGCGGCGCGAATTCCGATCTGCTGTCAACCGAGGTGGCGGCAGAGATGCGCACGCGCCGCCCCGACATGGTGTTCTGCGATGTGCCCGACCGTGGCCACGTACCCTTCCTGGACGAACCCGCCGCCGTGGCGGTTCTGCAGGGCTGGCTGAAGGCAATGCAATGACAACGATTGACCGGATTGAGGCCGCCGCCGCCCGCACGCAGGGCCATGTTCGCCAGACCCCGCTGCTATCCGCACCGCTGTTGGACCGGCTGGCCGGGCGGCGCGTGCTGGTCAAGGCGGAAAACCTGCAAATCACCGGCTCATTCAAGGCGCGGGGTGGGTGGGCCGCCATCTCGGCCCTGCCGCCGGGCACCCGCGGCGTTCTGGCGATGTCTTCGGGCAATCATGCGCAGGGCGTGGCCTGGGCGGCCGCGGCACATGGCGTGACGGCGGTGATCCTGATGCCCGCCGATGCTCCGGCGGTGAAGATCGCCAATACAAAGGCCTATGGCGCCGAAGTGGTCCTATATGACCGCGCGGCCACCGATCGCGACGCGCTGGCCGCGCAGATCTCGGCTGATCGCGGGCTGGCGCTGATCCCGCCCTTTGACCATCCCGAGGTCATTGCAGGCCAAGGCACCGTCGGGCTGGAGATCGCCGCTCAGGCCGCGGGCCTGGGGATCACACAGGCCGAGGTTCTGGTCCCATGTGGCGGCGGTGGGCTGGCCGCCGGAGTGGCCACGGCGCTGGCCGCCCGCGCGCCAGACATGCGGGTCCGCACGGTAGAGCCGGTGGGCTTTGACGACATGGCGCGCTCGCTCGCCACCGGGCAGCGGCAACGCAACGCAGCCGCGACCGGATCGCTCTGCGACGCGATCCTGACCCCCAGCCCGGGTCTGCTGACCTTGCCGGTGCTGCAGCGGATGGCCGGACCGGGGCTGGTGGTCAGCGACGATCAGGCCCTGCGCGCCATGGCGCTGGCCTTCACCCATCTGCGATTGGTGGCGGAACCGGGCGGCGCTGTCGCGCTGGCCGCAGCCTTGTTTTGTCCCGACCTGCCCGAAACCGTGATCTGCACCCTGTCCGGTGGCAACGTCGATGCGGCGCTTTTTGCCGACATGCTGAACCGCACACCACAATAATCGAACATCCCGCTGCCAATCTGACCGCTACTTCGCCCTGTTCCTTGATGGTTTCGCACATGCCCCCCGTTTTTCTGCCCGACCTGCGCCTGAATGCCCTGCTCAGCGGCCCCACGACCGCACCGCCGTTGGTGCTGATCCACGCGCTCGGCACTGATCTCACACTGTGGGACGGGCTGGTCGCATATCTGCCCCAGCACCGGATCCTGCGGCTGGACCTGCGCGGTCATGGTGCCAGTGACGCCCCCGCCGCCCCCTATGCCATGGGCAGCCTGATCCGCGATGTGGAACGGGTGATCGACCATTTCGCGCTGAAAGACTGCGTGGTGGTCGGCGTCTCGCTGGGCGGCATGATCGCCCAGGGGCTGGCGGTCAAACGGCTGGATCTGGTGCGCGGCCTGGTCTTGTCCAACACCGCCGCCCGGATCGGCACCGCGGCGCAATGGCAGGACCGGATCGCGCAGGTCCGCGATCAGGGCCTACAGGCAATTGTGCAGCCCACGATGCAGCGCTGGCTGGGCCACAACTGGCGCGACAACCCCGCCCTGCCAGCGCTGCAACGCGCGTTCCTTGCCACCCCCGCAGCGGGTTGGATGGGCTGCGCCGCCGCCATTGCCGGCACCGATTTCTATGAAACCACCGCCACCCTGCGCCTGCCCACGCTGGCGATTGCGGGTGGCAATGACGGCTCTACCCCGCCCGATCTGGTGCGCGAAACCGCCGATCTGATCCCCGGCGCGCGGTTCCAGCTGATCCAGTCGGTCGGCCACCTACCGATGGCCGAACAGCCGCAGACCTATGCCGCCACCCTGACCGCGTTTCTGCAGGCTATCGGCCACCACTGACCGCTACCCAATGCCCCAATAACGGCACCCTTTTGTCGTAAACGGCTCGACAGATCCGCCCCGCGCCCCTTAGGCTTGCCCTTCAGGACATACTCCGCAGGGGGTCCGGGGGGCGGCGCATGCCTCCGGCCCCGGCACTCAGATTCAGGAGACCGCGATGAAACTCAAGGACCTTGAAATCTTTGTCGTGGCCCCCCCCGCCCCCGGCTGGGGCGGCCGCTACTGGATCTTTCCAAAGATCACCACCGAATGCGGCATTGTAGGTTACGGCGAATGCTATGCCTCAACCGTCGGCCCAAACGCGATGAAAGCGGTCATCGAGGACGTGTTTGAACGCCACATGCTGGGCGAAAACCCCGAAAACATCGAGTTGATGTACCGCCGCGTCTATTCCAGCGGCTTCACCCAGCGCCCCGACCCCACCGTGATGGGCGCTTTTTCGGGGCTGGAGATCGCTTGCTGGGACATTCTGGGCAAGGCGCGCAATCGCCCGGTCTGGGCGCTGATCGGGGGGCGAATGAATGACCGCGTGCGCAGCTATACCTACCTCTACCCCGACACAGGCCAGGAAACGGCCGACTTCTGGGTCAACCCCGATGTGCAGGCCGAAGCCGCCGCCAAGGCGGTGGCGCAGGGCTTTACGGCCGTAAAATTCGATCCCGCCGGCCCCTACACCATCCGCGGCGGGCATGAGCCTGCGATGTCCGACATCACCCGCAGCGTCGCCTTCTGCAAGGCGATCCGTGAGGCCGTCGGCGACCGCGCCGACCTGTTGTTCGGCACCCACGGCCAATTCACCACCTCCGGCGCCATCCGTCTGGGACGCGAGTTGGAACCCTATAACCCCTTGTGGTACGAAGAGCCGATCCCGCCGGACAACCTCTTGGAATTCGCCGAAGTAGCGCGCCACGTCCGCATCCCGCTGGCCACCGGCGAACGCCTGACCACCAAAACCGAATTCGGCATGCTGTTGCGCGCGGGAGGGGTAAAGATCCTGCAACCCGCCCTGGGCCGGTTGGGCGGCATCCTTGAGGGGCGCAAACTGGCCGCGATTGCCGAGGTCTTCAACGCCGAAATTGCTCCGCATCTTTACGCTGGGCCGGTGGAATGGGCGGCAAACCTCCATTTGGCGGTGTCGATCCCGAACCTGCTGATTCTTGAAACCATCCAGACCGGCGGCGCGTTCCATCTGGCCCTGATCCGCAACACGTTGAAATGGGAAGGCGGCTATGTTCTGCCGCCCGAGGGCCCGGGTCTGGGCATTGATTTCGACGAAGATCTGGCCCGCGCGCATCCCTATACCGGCAATGGCCTGCATCTGCAGATGCAAGAAGCGCCTTGCGATTACTCTCACGGCAACCGGTTCGAAGGCGGGGCCCCCGCACCGAAGGCCTGAGCCCCCTTTGCACCCCCGGCGCCAAAGTGCTAGCACCAGCCCGATCCGTTGCCCCCCATCCGGTGCCGTCAATACGGTGCCGGACCCCAGACAAGGCCCCGCCATGATCCTTTACGGTATTTCCACCTGCGACACCTGCAAGCGCGCGCTGAAAACGCTGGCGGCTGCGGGAAAGGACGTCAGCTTTCGCGACATCCGCGCCCAGCCGCTGTCCGAGGCGGAAATCGCAGAAATCGTCATGGAATTCGGATCGCGCGCGGTGAACACCCAGTCCACCACCTACCGCGCCTTCAGCGATTTCCTGAAGGCGTCCGATCCCGAAGATCAGATCAAATCCCAGCCCACAGTGATGAAGCGACCCGTCATTCGGGCGGACCGCTGGTATCTGGGCTGGGACGAGGCAACCGAAGCCGCCCTGACGGCCTGACGGCCCTAAAGCAGCCGCAACTCTCCGGCCGAGGCGCGGCCATCGCGGCCCGACAGCAGCTCATACTCAACTTTCTGGTTGTCGTTCAGCCCGGTCAACCCGGCCCGCTCGACCGCCGAGATATGCACGAACACATCCTGACCGCCGCCGTCCGGCGCGATGAAGCCAAAGCCCTTGGTGCTGTTGAACCATTTCACGGTGCCCGTCGGCATTCCGTCTCTCCCCTTTACGAAATCCCCTTCGGCACCATTGCCGAACAGGCGTTACCGCCAGGTCTTCCAGGGCCTTCCGTCGCAGAGAGGCAGTCAGAAAGTCTGTGGTCACGGGCCCGATGATGCCACCGCGGCCCCGAAAATCAAGCCGTTCCGCGCAAAGCTCGCGCAGGCCGCACAAATCCGCGCAAGATCCGGTCCAGCGACAGCGGCCCCGCCCCCTTGATGAGCAGCACCGCCAGCACCAGCAGCCACAGTGCGCGCTGATCGGCAATCACACTGTCAGATCCGCGGTCAAACCACGCCCCGAACGATGCACCGTGGCCGATCACATCGGTCAGGCTTTGCACCAGAACAAAGCCGATCATTCCCAGCGCTGCCATGCGCGTCGCCAGCCCCAGCACGATCAGGGTCGGCAGCACGAACTCGGCCCAGGTTCCGGCCAACACCACCAGCCCCTGCCATCCGGCCAGTCGGGACGTGTCATAGCCCACCGCCTCCATCGCGCGCGGAAAGATCTGCGCATAGGCCCCGACGGATGGGCTAAAGGGGCCATCACCCAGCTTGGTCAGAGCCGATGACCAGAAATAGCCCAACAGAACGGCGGCAAAAATCGTGCGTGCCAGCGTTGGCAACAGCCAGGTTTGTCGCGTCAACGCATCGTTAACCCTATGATAGAACGCAATCATTCCAAAATCTCCACAATCGACCCATGCGCCAGCAGCAGACCCAGCGCGGCCCCGGCGTCCAGGTCTTTACCGCCTGCATCCATTGCTTCACCCAAGGACAGGCCCGCCATCAACCCCGCCACAAAACCCCCGCCCCCCGGCCCCAACAGATGCGGCACCGGATCATACTCGCGCCGCAGGATCAGCACATCCTGCGCCCCCGGCTGCGGCGCGGGACCTCCTTCGATATTCGCCGCCCAGATCGCATGCACCGGCCAACCCGACCGAACCAACCGGGCTGATGGCGCCAGCCGCACCCGCCGCAGCACCAGCGCCTCGGGCGTCAGCCCGTCCAGCACCGCAGGCACATGATCGGCGGCGTGATAGCTTTCGCGGATGCCCTGTTCCACCCGGGCCACATCGGGCAGATAGCCCAGATGCGAGACCGGCTGAAACGCCCCGAGAAACTCCGGGAACTCGTTGCCGTAAAACATCAAAATCCGGCTTTGCGGCGGATGGGCGCGCAGGAACACCCCTGCCATTGCCGCAAAGAACTGATCCCCCACCAGCTTGCGCACCGCCGGAAACCCGGCCTCCAACGCCCGGGTCAGCCCCCCAGCCACGTTGTTGCGGTAAACATCAAACCGCTTGCCCGCGGGCTGCCCAGCCGGACCCTGCAGCCCCACCGGCACAGGCAGACCGGGGTCCAACAGGGCAGCGATGAAATCTGCCTGCCTCACCGAACCGCCTCCAGCATCTGCCCTGCCAGCGCCGCTTCGGCCTGCAACACCGGCCAGTCGGGCACATCATCATCCCATTCGATCAGGGTGGGCTTTGCCCCGCCCCGCGCCAGCACGCGCGCATACAGCGCCCAGACCGGGTCCGCGACCGGTGCGGCATGGCTGTCGATCAACAGCCGCGCCCCTGCCTCGGCCGTATCCTCATGATGCCCTCCCAGATGGATTTCCCCTACAAGATCATCGGGAAAGGCGTCGATATAGGCCTCGGCACTGATCTGCTGGTTCACCGCGCTGATATGCACATTGTTCACGTCCAGCAGCAAACCACAGCCCGTCCGCCGCGCTAGCTGGCGCAGAAACTCAATCTCGCCCATCTCGGTCTCGGCAAAACCCAGATAGGCCGAGGGGTTTTCCAACAGCATCCGCCGCCCCAACACCTCTTGGACCCGGTCGATATGGTCGGCCACCCGCGCCAGCGTGGCGGCGGTATAGGGCAAGGGCAAAAGATCGTTAAGGAACGCGCCGTCATGGGTGGACCAGGCCAGATGTTCGGAAAAGCTGGCAGGCTGCAGCCATCCACACAGCGCCTTCAGCCGCGCCAGATGGTCCTCATCCAAAGGCCCCTCGCCGCCGATCGACAGCCCCACCCCATGCACCGAGATTGCAAATCGCCCGGCCAACGCACGCAGCTGCGCCAAGGGCCGCCCGCCACCCGCCATATAATTCTCTGCGTGAATCTCCAGCCAGCCCACAGCCCCCGCATCGGCCATGATCGCGGCAAAATGCTGGGGTTTATAGCCCACTCCGGGGCGCGCAGGCAAAGTGCCATCTATCAGAT
>JBATPI010000079.1:0-11011 GCA_049291415.1 Paracoccaceae bacterium
CAGGGCTTTGCCAACCGTTCCCATATGCGTCGCCGGCTGCTCCGGCGCCCCCAACAGCGGACGCATCAGGCGCCCTGCATATTTTGTTGACAGATCGGCGGGCAAGCTGTCAATTTGTTTTTGAACCATCGGTTTGAATATTGAACCATTAGGAAGTTTTCATGTCGCTGGAACAATCCACAATCGACCGTCTGGCAGCAGCACCGGTTGCGCCCGGGCAGTTGCTGATCGACGGGGCCTGGAGGTCGGGAGAGGGTGGCGAAAGCGCGGTGCTGTCGCCGATTGACGGGCGTCAGTTGACGACATTGGCTGTGGCCTCTGGTGCCGATGTCGGTCGGGCCTGCGCGGCGGCCCGCAAGGCGTTTGACGATGGGCGCTGGGCCGGGATGCCGCCTGCGGGGCGCAAGGCGGTGCTGCACCGGCTGGCTGATTTGATCGACGCAAATGCCGCGGAACTGGCCGTTTTGGGCGTGCGTGACAATGGCACCGAGATTTCGATGGCCCTGAAGGCGGAACCGGGATCGGCTGCGCAGACCTTTCGCTATTACGCCGAGGCGTTGGATAAGGTTTATGGCGAAATTGCCCCCACGACGCCGAATGTTCTGGGCCTGATTCACCGCGAAGCCGTGGGCGTGGTCGGCGCGATTGTTCCGTGGAACTTTCCGCTGATGATCGGCGCGTGGAAGATTGCGCCGGCGCTGGCAATGGGCAATTCGGTGGTGCTGAAACCGGCCGAGACGGCCTCGCTGGCGCTGCTACGGTTGGGTGCCTTGGCGCTGGAGGCGGGCGTGCCGCCGGGTGTCTTCAACGTGGTGACAGGGCCAGGCCGCACAACGGGCGAGGCGCTGGCGCTATCGCCGGATGTTGATGTGCTGGTTTTCACCGGTTCGGGTGCTACGGGGCGGCGGCTGTTGCAATACTCGGCCCAGTCCAACCTGAAGCGCTGCTATCTGGAATTGGGCGGCAAATCCCCCAATATCGTCTTTGCCGATACGCCTGACCTTGCCGCAGCTGCCAAAGCTGCTGCGGGTGCGATCTTTCGCAACGCGGGGCAGGTCTGTGTGGCGGGATCACGTCTGTTGGTCGAGGCGTCGGTGCATGACGAGTTCGTCTCTATTCTAGCCAAAACAACGCAGACGATGGCCTTGGGCAACCCATTGAACCTGGGCACTCAGGTGGGTGCGGTGAACTCTTTGACCCAGTTGGAGGGCAACCTGGGCTTTGTCACCGACGCGGTGCGCGAAGGTGGGCACATCGTGACCGGTGGCGGCCGCGCACTGACCGAGACGGGCGGCTATTACATGCAGCCGACGGTCGTCACGGGGGTGCAAGCCACGCACCGGCTGTTCCGCGAAGAGGTCTTCGGTCCCGTTCTGGCGGTTACCCCGTTCACCGACGAAGCCCAGGCCGTGCAGTTGGCGAATGCCACCGATTTCGGTTTGGCAGCCGGGGTCTGGACCGCGAACCTGTCGCGCGCGCATCGCATGATCCGCGGCATCCGCGCGGGGGTGGTGCATGTGAACACCTATGGCGGCGCAGACGTGACGGTGCCCTTGGCCGGAACCAAGCAATCAGGCAACGGCGCGGATAAATCCATGCATGCGCTGGACAAGTATTGCGATCTGAAAACAGCGTGGATCCAGCTGTAAGAGAGACTGTTTCGGGGGAAAGATGGGCGAACGTATTCTGGTCGTAGGCACCTATGACACCAAAGATGATGAGCTGATCTATCTGGCCAGCGTGATCCGCGCACAAGGCGGGCAGGCGTTGACCATGGATGTCAGCATCCTGGGCGAGGCCAAGGCACCAACCGATTGGACCAAACATCAGGTGATAGAGGCCGGAGGCACCACGATTGCAGGGGCCATTGCCGCTGAGGATGAGAATTTCGCCATGCAGGCGATGGCGCGGGGGGCGGCTACGCTGTGTGCCCGGCTGCACCGCGAGGGTGCCTTTGACGGGGTTATCGCGCTGGGCGGCAGCATGGGCACGGATCTCGCGCTGGACCTCTGTGCCGCGTTGCCGTTGGGTGTGCCCAAATATGTCGTCTCGACCGTGTCTTTCAGCCCGATGATTCCGCCTGAACGGTTGGCGCCTGATATTCAGATGATCCTCTGGGCAGGTGGTCTGTATGGGCTGAATTCCGTTTGCAAAGCGTCTCTGTCACAGGCAGCCGGGGCTATTTTGGGGGCAGCCCGGGCGGTTGAACCACCTCTGCGCGACCGTCCGCTGATCGGCATGACCGGCTTTGGCAAGACCGTCTTGCGCTATATGGTGACGCTGAAACCCGCACTGGAGGCGCGCGGGTTTGAGGTGGCCGTGTTTCACGCCACCGGCATGGGCGGTCGGGCGTTCGAATCGTTGGCCGCCGAGGGGGCGTTTGCCGCTGTAATGGATTTCGCGCCGCAAGAGGTGGGTAACCACCTGTTCGGCTCTGCCATAACGGCCGGACCGGACCGGATGACCGGTGCGGGCGCGCGCGGAATTCCGCAGATGGTGGCGCCCGGCTGCTATGACCTGATCGACGTGGTCGGATGGCATCCGGTGCCCGAACGCCTGCGTGATCATCCCAGCCATGCCCATAACCGGCTGTTGTCGTCCTTTGTGATGACGCCGGATGAGCGCCGGATGATGGCCCGCGAAATCGCGACAAAACTGGCGGGAGCCACCGGCAAAACGTCTCTGTTCCTGCCCAGACAGGGATGTAATGAATGGGACCGTGACGGCGCGCCTTTGCAGGATGCGATCGGGCTGGAAGCCTTTTGCGATGAGGTCCGCAAGACCTGCCCGCCAAATGTTCAATTGATTGAACTGGATTGCCACATCAACGACGCGGCGTTTTGCGATGCCGTTCTGCAGGAGTTTGATGAGTGGCTGGCGAAGGGGATTGTTCACGCCTAAGCAAAGGCAATCTCAACCTTGCCAAAAGGGCCGTAATCGGCAGTGAACCGGCTGCCGGAGGGGGCCTCTACCGGGCGGATGAAGCTGCCTGACAGCACCACTTGCCCCTTTCTGATCCCCAAGCCATAGGTCGCCAATCGATGGACCAGCCACAAAATTCCGGTGACGGGGTCGTTCAAGACGCCGGCGCCCATGCCAGTTTCCTCAACCACGCCATCGCGCGACAGGATCGCACCGACCCAGCGCAGATCGAAGGCGTCGATTGCGTGGCGGGCTGTGCCCAGCACAATTCCGGCGTTGGCGGCATTATCCGCGATGGTGTCGATGATGGTGCGGGTTCGTCCCGTTGCCGGATCGGCGCGCAGGATGCGGGTATCCAGGATTTCCAGACTGGCACAGACATGGTCGGTGGCGGAAACGACATCGGCGCGGGTCGTGCCTGCGCCCTGCAGCGGTTTGGCCATGACAAACGCGATTTCCGCCTCAACCCGCGGCTGGATAAAGCGATTTTTGGGGACGGTAGCGCCACTGCCAAAGTGCATGTCGTCAAAGAGGACGCCAGAGTCGGGCGTGGTGATGCCAAGCGCGCTTTGCATTGCGCGCGAGGTCAGGCCGATCTTCCAGCCGGTAACGCGCGCGCCCGCCGCCAGCTTTTTCGCCACCAGAGCGGATTGGATTGCATAGGCGTCATCCAATGTCGCGCCTGGGTCGGCGGCAGAGATCAAGCCACATTGCCTGCGGGTTTGTTCGGCAGTAAAAAGCGTCTCTGCACAGGCGGAAATGGTCTCTGGTGTCATTCGTCGCGCACTCCGTTTGTCAGGGTGCCGAGGCCAGTGGCGGTGATCTCGATCTTGTCGCCCGGAACCAACCATTTCGGCGGATCGAACCGCGCGCCGGCACCGGTAGGGGTGCCGGTGATGATAATGTCGCCGGGGACCAACGTGGTGAAAGTAGAAATATACGCGATCTGCCGAGCGACCGGGAACAGCATGCGGCCGGTATGGTCGGATTGGCGGATTTCGCCGTTGACGCGGGTTTCCAGAGTGGCGTCGGTGATCTGTGTGTCGTTGGTGAAGGGCACCAGCCAGGGGCCCATCGCACCCGAACCGTCCCAGTTCTTGCCCTGAGTCACGTTGAATTTGGCGTGGCGGACCCAGTCGCGGATGGTGCCTTCGTTGCACAGCGTCAGGGCGGCGATGTGGGTCAGGGCCTGCGCCTGCGGAATGCGGCGACCGCCCGTGCCAATGACCACGGCGATTTCGCCTTCATAGTCCAGTTGCAGGCTTTCAGGGGGGCGGGTCAGGGGGGTTTCATGGCCCGCGAAGCTGCGGGGAAAGCGGGGGAAGAGCGACATGTTCGGCGGCGCGTCTTGCCCGTCTTTGTATTCTGCGTTGCGGTCGGGAAAGTTGACGCCGACGCAGATAATCTTTTCCGGATCAGGAATCGGAATGTCCCACGTGAAGCTGCCGAACGGATGGGTTACCGGCAGCACTTTCGCCGTATCAGAGACTGTCTTCCACGCCGCCGCCGCGATCACCGTCCGCAGGGTGGGCCATTGTGGAAAGGTATCTGACAGTGCGATCAGGCCAGTGTCCCCCACTGCGCCCCACATCTGCCGCCCGGTGGCGGTAAAGGTTGCCAGCCGCATCATGGTGCGATGATCGGGGATGCGCGCAGGTCACTGTCGGATAGCGCCGCACCGGCGAACAGGGTGCCCTCTTCGAACCAGGATCGCGGCGCGGGGGCGCCCCACAGGGTTTGGCGTTGCGGATCTTTCAGATCCCATTTGATTGGTTCCAGATCGGGATCGACGGTCTGATAGTCAGAGCAGTAAATCTCGATCCGGTGGCCATCCGGGTCGCGGACATACAGGAAAAAGGCGTTTGATATGCCGTGGCGGCCCGGGCCACGTTCTATATTGGCCAGCCAACCGGTGGTGGACATCAAGTCCAAGAGGTCGATGATGTTCAGGGGTGTCGGCACCCAGAAGGCGGTGTGATGCAGGCGCGGACCGGTGCCGTTGGTGAAGGCGATGTCGTGAACGCCGCCCTTGCGATGCGTCCAGGCGGCCCAGAGGCGGCCTGTCACCGCATCTTCGGTGTATTCAGTGACGCGAAACCCGATCTCGTTCCAGAAAGCAACGGCTTGATCCACGTTCGGAGAAAAGCAGTTGAAATGGTCGATCCGTAGCGGCTTTACGCCGTGATAGAGACTGTATTTCTGATGAATGGGTGGCAGGCGGGTCATCCGCGCGTAGAACTCCAGCGGGATGCCTTGCGGGTCGCGGGTTCGGAAGGTGCGGGTCTGATAGGGGCGATCAACCCAGTCGACGGGCAGGTTCTTGGACGCAAAGAACGCTGCCGCGCGGTCAAGGTTGTCTTCGTCGTAGACCTTGAAGCCCAGATGCCCTGCCTCCGCGCGGTCGGCCAGTTTCAGAATCATGCAGTGGTGGCCGCGTTCTTCCATGGCGCGCAGATAGATGGTGCTGGCGTCTTCATCCGTGACTTGCAAGCCCAATGTATCGACATAGAAGGCACGCGATTTGGCCAGATCAGTGACGAAAAGCTCGACATGAGACAGGCGGATGGTGTTGAAGGCGGCGTAGAGGTTGGGGGCGGGAACGGGCATGGGTCAGGCTCCTAGCCGCTGGATTTTGTGGGTGCCGAGGGCGAAGGCGGTGTTTTTCGTTTCCATGTAGAAGTCGAACGACCAATCGCCGCCATCGCGGCCGATGCCCGATGCTTTTACACCGCCGAAAGGGGTGGGCAGGTGGCGGACGTTTTCCGAGTTTACCCAGATCATGCCCGCTTCCAACGCGGCGGAAAAGCGCATCGCGCGGGTCAGGTCATTGGTCCAGAGGTAAGCTGCCAGGCCGTAGGCGGTGCCATTTGCCAGTGTCAGAGCCTGTTCTTCGTCGGAGAACGTCAGCGAGGTCAGGAAAGGTCCGAAGACCTCTTCTTGCGCAATGCGCATATCGGGGCGGGCGTTGGTGAAAAGGGTGGGTTCAATAAACCACCCCTTGTCGCCGATCCGTGCGCCCCCGGCGGCGAGGGTGGCGCCCTCTTGTCGGCCGATTTCGACGTAGGATGAGACCTTTTTGAGATGACTCTGGTGGATCAGTGGGCCGATTTCAGTGGCGGGGTCCAAGGGGTGGCCGACCTTTAGCTGTGAAATGCGGTCGATCAGCTTTGCGTGGAAGGTGTCGGCAATGCTGTCCTGGATCAGCAGACGTGACGAGGAGGTGCAGCGTTCGCCGTTCAGCGAGTAGATCATGAAGATCACGGCATCCAGTGCGCGCTCGATATCGGCGTCGTCAAAGACGATGACAGGGTTCTTGCCGCCCAATTCGAAATGCACGCGTTTGAGGGTGTCAGACCCTTGGCGCATGATCATGCTGCCGGTTTTCGATTCGCCAACAAAGGCGATGGCCTTGATGTCGGGGTGTTCGGTCAGCGCTTTTCCGGCATTTTCTCCCATGCCGTTCACCAGGTTCAATACGCCGGGGGGCAGGCCTGCCTCATGGCAGATTTCGGCTAGCAGGCGGGCGGTCAGGGGGCTGAACTCGGCCGGTTTATGCACAACAGTGCATCCTGCGGCAAGCGCGGGGGCGATTTTCCAGGTGGACAGCATGAAGGGCGTGTTCCAGGGCGTGATCACGCCGACCGGGCCGATGGGATGGCGGGTGGTGACGTTCCAATGCGTCGCGGCGGGCAGGCTTTGGCCGTCGCGGGCGCTGGGGGCGCGGTCGGCGAAGAAGCGAAAGTTTTCGGCGCCGCGCAGGGCAGCCTTGGACATGAAGCGCCAGGCCTGCCCGGTATCCCAGCATTCGCACAGCGCGATTTCCTCGGCCCGCGCCTCGATACCATCGGCGATGCGGTGCAGAATGGTGCGGCGCTGCTCGCCGGGCATTGCGGCCCATGCCGGGAAAGCGGCTTTGGCGGCGCGGGCGGCGGCGTCGATATCAGCGGCGGTGCCCAGGGCAACGCGGGCGATCAGGCTTTCATCGACCGGGCTGTGGGTTTCAAACCATTCGCTGCCCGCCACGTCCTGCCCGTTGATCAGGTTCAGGATGCCGTCTTGGCGATAGCGCACCAGATGGGTTTCCAGCTGTGCGATCCGATCCTGAAGTTGGGTCATGCCCGGCTCCTGCTGCGATATACTTCGCACGTTAAGTAACATGCGAAGATGAGTCAAGCAGCGGGGCTAACGGGCCAGTTTGACCCAAGCCGCATTGCGGGCAGAAGACCGGGCGCAGGCATCGACAAAGGCCATACCCTCGACCCCTTCGCGCAAGCCAGGGAAGGTGACGCCGGGGTCAAGCACCGTGCCATTGCGGCGGGCGGCAATGGCCTGCGCGACTTCGGCGTAGATATTGGCAAAGCCTTCCAGATAACCCTCTGGGTGGCCGGGGGGCACGCGCGACATCCGCGCCGCCTCGGGGCCCGTTCCCGCGCCCATCCGGGTCAGCCGATAGCGGGGCTGGCCAAGGGGTGTGACCCACAGCACATTCGGCTCTTCCTGCGACCAGTCGAGACCCGCTTTGGTGCCGTAAACCCGCAGGCGCAGGGCGTTTTCGTTGCCCGCAGCCACCTGCGAACACCACAGCATCCCCCGCGCGCCACCCTGATAGCGCAGCATGACATGGGCGTTGTCATCGACCCGGCGCCCGGGGACAAAGCTGTGCAGGTCGGCGGCCAGTTGATCGACCTGCAAGCCGGTGACAAAGCCCGCCAGATTGAAGGCATGCGTGCCGATATCGCCGGTGCTGCCGCCGACACCGGTTCGGGCGGGATCTGTGCGCCATTCGGCCTGTTTGTGGCCGGTGGATTCGATGGGATCTGCCAGCCAATCCTGTGCATATTCCACCTGCACCAGACGCAGATCGCCCAAGTCTCCGGCCTGCACCATGGCGCGGGCCTGACGGATCATCGGATAGCCGGTGTAGTTGTGGGTCAGCGCGAAGATCACGCCTGAGGCCTGCGCGGCCTTGGCCAGCCGTTTCGCCTCGGCCAGCGTGGCGGTCAGGGGTTTGTCGCAGATCACATGGATGCCACGGCGCAGGAATTGCTTCGCGACGGGGGCGTGCATGTGGTTGGGGGTGACGATGGCGACGGCCTCGATCCCGTCCTTGCGGCGGGCTTCGCGCAGCGCCATGTCGGCAAAGCTGGTGTAGGCGCGGGGCACGCCCAGATCGGCGGCGGAGGCCAGCGCCTTTTCCGGGCTGGCGGAAAAGCAGCCTGCCACCAGATCAAACCGGTCATCCAGCCGTGCGGCGATACGGTGGACCGCGCCGATGAATGCCTCACGCCCACCGCCCACCATGCCCAGACGGATGCGTGGCCCCCGTGCCGAAGTGCTGCCGGTGATTGCCATGATTGCCCTCCCTTTGCGGGAACTATCGGGCAAAGGCCGCTACCAGCGCAAGACGCGCCGCCCGATCAATGCAGAGACAGCAGTGACCGCCAGAATCGCCAGCCCATACCAGGTGACGTAGAAAAGTGGGCTGCTTTCGGTGCAGTGGACCGCATAGACCGCTGCGCCCGCTCCGCCGCCCGCCAGCCCGATCAGCGCGCCGGTCAGGGTGGGCGTGGTGCTGGCCCCCGACCGCAACGCCGTGAACAAGGCCGCCACCGGCAGGATCGACATCAGCGGAATTACCAGAACGCAGATGTTGTAGGACGTGCCCATCAGCGCCGTGACGCGCGCACCGGGCGGGGTGGTCGCATAGGCCCAGAGCAGCATTGCCAGCGCCGCCGTCGCCACCACTGCCAAAGGCCACAGCCGGGCACGGCCCTCAGGCCGGGTTGTGATCAGCGCCGCCGCCAGCGCCAGACCGAACAGTGACAGCGTCAGCACGTGGCGCATGGCGGGCACAAAGGTGGTCAGCGCATGCGCGAGATCGGGGCGCGCGCCCATGGTTACCAGCAAACCCGCCAGCGACAGCACCACGGCGGGCAATAGCCAGGGCAGCACGCGGCGGTCAGTTGCACCCTCGGGGCGGGCATCCGCCGCCAGAGCCTGGATCAGATCATCAGTCCTCATTCCACATGCCTTTCACGCAACACCGCCAGCGCCTTCAGCGCGCGGTGCAGGGCCACGCGGACGGCCCCTTCGGTCATGCCCAGCTGCGCCCCGGTTTCAGCGGTGGTCGCACCCTCCAGCCCGATCAGCCGGACAATCCCGGCCGAGCGGCTGTCCAGCATGTTGATCAGCTTTTCCATGTCGCTACGCTCGGTCGGGTCCACCCCGGCAGGCGCCTCAAGCACATCGTCGAAATCCTCGACCGGCAGGGCGATCACTGCCCCGCGTGCCCGAAACGCATCCACCACCTTGTGCCGCGCAATGGCGTATAGCCAAGGCCGCAGCGGGGCGTCCTGCCGCCAGGTGTGGCGTTTGGCATGAATGGCCAGTAGCACGTCTTTCACAACATCCTCGCACTGCGCGTCACCAAGGGCGTGTCCGCGCGCCCGGACGATGCCGCGGATCACCGGCGATACGGCTTGCAGGAATGTGCGGTAGGCCCGCGCATCGCCCTGCATTCCGGCCCGCAACAAGGCGGCCCAATCGTCCTGTGATCCGGTCATGTCCATCGGTCCATACGCGGTGCTGCCCCAGCTGTTACATGTCATGCAGCAAATGGCGACAGTCTGTGGTCAAATCGCCGCGAGTTCGGCTAGAACGGCCTTTGCCGCCGCCGCCGGATCGGAGGCAGCCCAGATCGGGCGGCCGACCACGATATGATCGGCCCCGGCGCGGATTGCATCGGCAGGCGTCGCGATGCGCTTTTGATCTCCGGCGCCCGCGCCTGAGGGGCGGATGCCCGGCGTCACGATCAGTTTGCCCACCGCCTGCGGCAGGGCGCGGATCGCGGCGGCCTCTTGTGGGCTGGCGATGACGCCATCGGCCCCCGCATCCAGCGCCCTGGCTGCGCGTTCGATGGTGATCTGGCGCAAATCGCCGGGCTGGATCATGTTGGCGTCCAGATCGGCGCGGTCCAGGCTGGTCAGGATGGTCACGGCCAATATCTTCAGTCCCGATCCGCCGACCCCTTCGCGCGCCGCCCGCACCACCTGCGGATCACCATGCACGGTCAGAAAATCCAGATCGAATTGCGCGATGCCGCGCACCGCCGCCTGAACCGTGGCGCCGATGTCGAAGAACTTCATGTCCAGAAAGATGCGCTTGCCGTGGTCTTGCTTCAGCTCGTTCGCCAAGGCCAGGCCGCCGCCGGTCAGCATGCCAAGGCCGATCTTGTAGAACGACACGGTATCGCCAAGGCGGGTGGCCAGATCCAGACCCTGCACGACATTCGGCACATCCAGTGCCACGATCAGGCGGTCATCCATGCGGCTCTCCTCTAAGGCTCAGGGCGGTTTGACGGCGTGGGGCAGGGCTGTCAAGACTGGCCTCCGGGCAATCACGGGCAAGGGGCGGGCAATGATCCTGGCATTCGACATTGGTGGCAGCCGGATCAGGGCGGGCCTGTGGGATGGTGCAACCCTGCAGCCGCGGGGCGAGGTCGCAACGCCCTTGGCCGATCTGAGTGGTTTTGTCGCCACGCTGGCGGGGTTCGCGGTGGGGTCGGGCGCGCGGGGGCTGGCGCTGTCAATTGCGGGGGTAGTGGATCCGGCCAGTGGGATTGGCAAGGTGGCCAACATTCCCTGCATCGACGGAATGGCGCTGGGCCCGGCAGTGCAGGCGGCGACGGGCCTGCCCGCGCTGGTCTTGAACGATGCCGATTGCTTTGCGCTGGCCGAGGCGCAGGCGGGCGCGGGGCGCGGGCATGCGACGGTCTTTGGCATTATCCTGGGCACCGGAGTGGGCGGTGGGCTGGTGATGGATGGCCGGATGGTCGGTGGTGTGGGCGGTTTTGCCGGCGAGTGGGGGCATGGGCCGGTGATCCGGGGCAAGTATGCGCTGGCGTGCGGTTGTGGTCAGTCTGGCTGCATCGACACCATCGGTGGCGCGCGCGGGGTAGAGCGGCTGCACCGGATTGAGACCGGCATTCAGCTGACGTCCGAAGAGATCATCACCCGTTGGCAGGCGGCCGATCCGGCGGCCACCGCGACGATGCTGCTGTGGCGCGGGCTGGTCGCGGGGCCGCTGGCGA
>JBATPI010000080.1:0-13614 GCA_049291415.1 Paracoccaceae bacterium
AGGGGCCATCGGCCACCACTTCGCCGCGCAGCACGGTGTCGCCCACCTTTACCAACGGACGCTGGTTGATGCAGGACGACTGATTGCTGCGTTTGAACTTGCGCAACCGGTAGATATCCACCCCCGGCTCACCCGGCTCCATCATCTCGGTCGCGCGCACAACGATACGTGTGGCATCAACCTGGTCGATGACACCGGCCCGCCGCGCCATGATCGCAGCGCCCGAGTCGCGGGCGACAACCGCCTCGATCCCGGTGCCGACAAAGGGCGCATCGGCCTGCAGCAAAGGCACCGCCTGACGCTGCATGTTCGAACCCATCAGAGCGCGGTTCGCGTCGTCATTCTCAAGGAACGGGATCAACGAAGCCGCAACCGAAACCAGTTGCTTTGGCGAGACGTCGATCAGGTCGATCGCATCCGGCGGGTTCAGCATGAATTCGCCCGCTTTCCGGCTGGAAATCAGGTCATCGGTGAACCGGCCTTCGCTGTCTTGCGCCGCGTTGGCCTGCGCCACGGTGTGGCGCATTTCCTCGGTCGCCGACATGTAAATGACCTCATCGGTCACCTTGTTGTCGATCACCTTGCGATACGGGGTCTCAATGAAGCCATACTTATTGACCCGCGCAAAGGTGGCCAAGCTGTTGATAAGGCCGATGTTCTGGCCTTCTGGCGTCTCGATCGGGCACATCCGGCCATAGTGGGTCGGGTGAACGTCACGCACTTCAAAGCCTGCGCGTTCCCGCGTCAGACCGCCCGGCCCAAGGGCCGACAGGCGGCGCTTGTGCGTCACCTCGGACAAGGGGTTGGTTTGGTCCATGAACTGGCTCAACTGCGAAGAGCCAAAGAATTCACGCACCGCAGCCGCCGCTGGCTTTGCGTTGATCAGATCTTGCGGCATGATCGTGTCGATCTCGACGGAAGACATCCGCTCTTTGATCGCACGTTCCATACGCAGCAAACCAACGCGGTACTGGTTCTCCATCAATTCGCCGACCGAGCGCACCCGGCGGTTGCCGAGGTGGTCGATATCATCGATCTCGCCCTTGCCGTCGCGCAGTTCGGTCAAAGCCTTGATGCACTTGATGATATCATCACGGTCCAGCGTACGCTGGGTGTCTGGCTTGCCCAGATCCAGACGCATGTTCATTTTGACCCGGCCCACGGCCGACAGATCATAGCGATCCTTGTCAAAGAACATCGCATCGAACATCTGGCTGGCGGCTTCGACCGTCGGCGGCTCACCCGGCCGCATGACGCGGTAGATGTCCATCAATGCGGTGTCACGGCCCATGTTCTTGTCAACCGCCATGGTGTTGCGGATGTAGGGGCCGACGTTGACGTTGTCGATGTCCAGGATCGGCAGGTCGGTGATGCCCTGGTCCAGCAGCACCTTCAACGTGCCACCTTTGACTTCGCCATCCTTGTCATAGTCCATCGTCAATTCGTCGCCGGCTTCGACCCAGATCTCGCCGGTTTCTTCGTTGATGATATCCTTGGCAACATAGCGGCCGAGGATGTGGTCAAAGGGCACCAGCAGCTCGGTCACAACGCCGTCTTCGCGCCATTGCTTGACCATCCGCGGCGTGGCCTTCTCGCCCGCCTTCAGAATGACCTCACCGGTGGCCGCATCAACCAGATCATGCGCCGGACGAGTGCCCGAAACCCGGTTGGGGAAGAACTTGGTGATCCAGCCCTTGTTCTTGACGTGCTTGAAATTGATCGTCTCGTAATAGGCATCCATGATGCCTTCCTGATCCATGCCCAAGGCATAGAGCAGCGTTGTCACCGGCAGTTTGCGGCGACGGTCGATCCGGGCAAAAACGATGTCCTTGGCGTCAAACTCAAAGTCCAGCCACGACCCGCGATAGGGGATGATCCGGCAGGCGAACAGCAGCTTGCCCGAGGAGTGGGTCTTGCCCTTGTCATGGTCAAAGAACACGCCGGGGCTGCGGTGCATCTGGGAAACGATCACCCGCTCGGTCCCGTTCACGATGAACGTGCCGTTCGGCGTCATCAAGGGCATGTCGCCCATGTAGACGTCCTGTTCCTTGATGTCCTTCACCGACTTGGCGCCGGTGGTCTCATCCACATCGAACACGATCAGACGCAGCGTCACCTTCAGGGGTGCCGCATAGGTCAGGTCACGCTGCATGCACTCGTCAACGTCGTACTTGGGCTTTTCCAATTCGTATTTCACGAATTCCAGCACGCTGGTTTCGTTGAAATCCTTGATCGGGAAAACTGACTGGAACGTGCCCTGGATGCCTTCGTCATCCAGCGGCCTGTCGCTGTCACCCGACCTCAGGAAGAGATCATACGAAGATTTCTGAACCTCGATCAGGTTCGGCATCTCCAGGACTTCACGAATCTTGCCGAAATAGCGGCGGATACGCTTTTGACCAACGTAAGCAGCTTGCGCCATGTTCGTCGTAACCTTTCTTTTTCCCCGGCGCATGCTTCCGTCGGGCCACGGAAGACGCGCCGCTAGGGCAGAGGGGACGTCAGGTTCCATACCTGCCACCTGTCCCGTCAGGTGGCTCCCGAACCTGTCATCGCACCTGGAAAGCGGCTTTTACGCCAAAGCCTCTTTCAAGACGCGAATTGGCCGGGGACAGATCGCTCTGTCCCCAGCCTGAAATCAGCAGCACGGGTTGCCCCGCACGCGTGATTACTTCATCTCGACCTTTGCACCAGCATCTTCGAGCTTTTTCTTCATGGTTTCGGCGTCGGCTTTGGAAATGCCTTCCTTCACCTTGCCACCAGCTTCGACCAGGTTCTTGGCTTCGACCAGGCCCAGACCGGTGATCGCGCGCACTTCCTTGATCACGTTGATCTTGTTCGGGCCGGCGTCGGTCAGGACGACGTCGAACTCGGTCTGCTCTTCAGCAGCAGCAGCCGGGCCAGCGGCCGGGCCAGCCATCATGACGGCGCCACCGGCGGCCGGCTCGATGCCATAGGTGTCTTTCAGGATGGTCTTCAATTCCTGCGCCTGCAGCAGGGTCAGACCAACGATTTGTTCTGCCAGTTTGTTCAGATCAGCCATTTGCTCATTCCGTAAGTTAAGATGGGTTCCAACGACGTATGTTCAACCACACGCGAGACATAAAGATCAGGCCGCGGCCTTTTCCTCGATGGTCGACAGGATGCTTGCGATGTTCTGAGCAGGCGCACCAATGGCACCGGCAATGCTCGATCCGGGCGCACCGATGCACGACACGATCTGAGCAATCAGCTCTTCACGCGACGGCAGGGCGGCCACGGCTTTCACACCAGCCAGGTCCAGGATCGTGTCGCCCATAGCCCCGCCAATGATGACGAAATTCTCATTCGTCTTGGCGTAGGCTTCGCAGACCTTGGCCGCAGCCACGGGGTCTTCCGAATAGGACATCACGGTCATGCCCGTCAAAAGGTCAGCCATCTTTGCAGCGGGCTTCCCTTCCAGGGCGATCTTGGCGAGCTTGTTCTTGGCAACGCGTACGGACCCACCAACGTCACGCAACTTCGCGCGCAGGTCCTGCATCTGTTTAACCGTCATTCCCGCGTAGTGGGCAACCACTACAACGCCAGAGCTTGCGAAGATCTGGCCGAGTTCGTCGACCAGGGTCTCTTTTTGGGCTCTATCCACAGTTTCACTCCAAGGTTGGGGGTTTCCCCCCGGCTCTCATTTGCCCCTTTTGCAAGAGGCGTTTCGGTCCGTTCCGGGATCCGAGGCCAAGATCACCTTTGCAGGCAACGTCGTCTCTTTCCCCATCTCAGGCCGGATGATTAAGGCGTTTGCGCGCCCCCGGCCGTCTCGGACAGGACAGGGCGTTTCCGCCCGGCCATCCCTTCCCCGAGGGGTCAGGAATTCTTGCGTAGGATGGGCAATATTGCCCATCCTACCAATGCGTTACGCAATGGCGGTGGTTGACAGATCAACCGACACGCCAGGGCCCATGGTGGACGACAGCGAAACCTTCTTGACATAGGTGCCCTTGGCGCCATTCGGGCGCGCCTTGGTCACAGCGTCAACGAAGGCACGAATATTCTCGGCCAGTTTGTCTTCGCCAAAGCTGACCTTGCCGATCCCGGCATGGATCACGCCGGCTTTCTCGACCTTGAACTGCACTTCGCCGCCCTTTGCCGCTTCGACAGCCGTTTTCACGTCCATCGTCACGGTGCCGACCTTGGGGTTCGGCATCAGGTTGCGCGGGCCCAGGATCTTGCCCAGACGGCCGACCAGCGGCATCAGGTCAGGCGTCGCGATGCAGCGATCAAACTCGATCTTGCCGCTCTGGATGGTCTCCAGCAGGTCCTCGGCACCAACGATATCCGCACCAGCGGCCTTGGCTTCGTCTGCCTTGGCGCCACGGGCGAACACCGCCACGCGCACGGTCTTTCCGGTGCCATTGGGCAGTTGCACCACGCCACGGACCATCTGATCCGCATGCCGAGGGTCAACGCCCAAGTTCATCGCGATTTCCAGCGTCTCGTCGAACTTGGCCGAGGCCGCGCCCTTGATCAGCTTGACTGCATCTTCAACCGAAACGTTGGCCTTGCCAGCGAACGACTCTTGCGCCTTCTGCACGCGCTTTGCGATCTTTGTCATCTGCTCAGCCCTTCACTTCGATGCCGCAGGACTTGGCAGAGCCAAGGATGATGCTCATCGCCGCTTCAACCGAATTGGCGTTCAGATCTTTCATCTTGGTTTCGGCGATCTTGCGCACCTGAGCCACCGAAATTGTGCCAGCCACTTCGCGGCCCGGCTTCATCGAGCCTTTGGCGCGCGACCGCTTGCCCACAGCAGGCAGACCGGCTGCCTGCTTGACCAGGAAAGAGGCCGGAGGCGTCTTCAGCTCGATGCTGAACGACTTGTCCTGGTAATAGGTGATCACGGTCGGCGTCGGGGTGCCGGGGGGCAGGTCAGCGGACTTCGCGTTGAATTCCTTGACGAACGCCATGATGTTCAACCCGCGCTGACCCAAAGCCGGGCCGACGGGCGGGGACGGGTTGGCTTGCCCCGCTTTGATCTGCAGCTTGAGGCTGCCCATAATCTTCTTGGCCATCTGGCCTTCTCCTTGTCACTGCACCCATGCGGTGCGGTTTAGTGGTGCGGTCCGTCACCCATTCAATGGGCGCTCGCCTTCCACATGCGTCACTCAGGCCCCTTTGGTGACCTGAGTGAATTCCAATTCCACGGGCGTCGCACGCCCAAAGATCGAGACCGATACTTTCAGGCGGCTGGCGCCATCGTCCACTTCCTCGACCATACCATCGAAGCCCTCGAAAGGGCCGTCGGTGACCTTGACCTTTTCGCCGATGTCGAAACGGATCAGGTTGCGCGGCGCTTCCAGACCCTCTTCGACGCGGTTCAGGATCGCGTTGACCTCATGGTCGCGCATCGGCATCGGGCGGCCCTGCGGACCCAGAAAGCCGGTGACCCGGTTGATCGACGAAATCAGGTGATAGCCACGGCTGGACATCTCCATATGCACCAGCACATAGCCGGGCATGAAGCGCCGCTCGGACGTCACCTTCTTGCCACGACGGACCTCCAGCACCTCTTCAGTGGGCACCAGAACCTCGTCGATTTCATCCTCAAGCCCGGCCTCGGCAACGGCGGTCTTGATCTGTTCGGCAATCTTCTTCTCGAAATTCGAGAGGACGCTTACCGAATACCAGCGCTTTGCCATGCCTCACGTCCACCTTTTGTCAGTCGGGGCTGTGTCGCCCCTTTGGTCCGTTCCCGGAACAAAAAACAGCGCGCACCCCGAATCGATGCGCGCCGGTTGTTCTTTGATTGCCGCGGGCATAGCCCGCACTGACCGATTGATCAAGAGGCAACCGGGCCCGACGCGGCGTTTCAGGCGCCGAACAACGCCTTTACGCCCGTGTTGATCGCCAGATCGACCAAGCTGAAAAACGTTGCGGCCAAAGCAGCCAGAATGAACACCATGATCGTGGTCAGAACCACTTCACGCCGGGTCGGCCAATGGATCTTGGCAACCTCGCCGCGGACCTGCTGGATGAACTGAAGAGGGTTGGTGCGGGCCATGGCGCTTTCCGATATCTGGGATCCGCGCCGGGATACGGCCTTCTGGTCGGGAATTCAAGCGCTGCGATTCCCGGCCCTGCAGTCTTCGGGCCGGAAAGTCCCGCCTTGCGGTCACTGCCAGCCGGGTTTTGCCGATCAGGCGGGGTCGTCCCACAGGTCAGGACCCGGCACGCACCTGACGGGCCAGAGCGACCCATGGATCCTTGCCAGCAAGACAAAGGCCACCAGTGCCGCAGCAGGAGCCGCTGGCCGCAAAGCGGCCGCTGCAGGGATCAGCGACGTCTCGATCCGATCGGCAGCAGGCACAGCCGGCGCAACCGGGGGCGATGCGCGTTCCGCCAAAGCGGCCACCGCTTCTGTCATGGGTTCGGATGCCGCGGCAGCCGAGACCGAATCAGGCTGCACCGGGTTTGATACGGACATAGCGACCGGCGCATCACGGTTGTCTGCCGCCGCGTGGATGTCGCGACCGGGATCAAACGCGTTCAACGAGACGGCTGAAGGGACACCCTGGCGCAGGGCCAGAGCCTTTTCGATCTCATCCTTCTGGATGCCCTGATAGACAACACCTGCCAAACCAACAACGACCAGTGACAGGAATAGTGCCACATACCTGCGGCTGTTCACGATCAGTTTCAGCATCTTCGCCCGGCAACATCCAGGTTTCAACCTTTTGTTTTATCGGGTAATTCTGGCGCTGGGATGGCGGCTGTGGGGGAAATTGGCCAGCCCTGGCCTCAGGCGTTCACCAAACTCAGCGCGGCGCGGCGCAGCGTCTGCATGATCTGGCCGCGCTCAGGCTGGGGCACATCCTTGTCAGCCATGGCCATGTCCATCACCTGCAGCCAGTCCTCGGCGTCAACGGTCTGGATTTCAACATGGGCGTGAATCTCACGCAGGTTCATGTGGCCATGGCGTTCGTGATAGTAGCGCCGCCCGCCCAGAAAGCCGCAGAGAAATTCGAACTGCGCGGGGCGGACATGGGCCAGGCCATGCCCCTTCAGGTGCATCTCCA
Organism: Paracoccaceae bacterium; assembly: GCA_049291415.1. Lineage (GTDB taxonomy): Bacteria > Pseudomonadota > Alphaproteobacteria > Rhodobacterales > Rhodobacteraceae > Pseudogemmobacter. The sequence continues at coordinate 7,050 of JBATPI010000080.1, forward strand.
TGATCGCGCGGCCCTGCGGCAGCGACTCAATCAGATCATAGAAATGGCCGACGAGGTCGAGGATCTTGTCCTCGCCGCCAATCTTTTCGATCATCGGTTCCATCAGACACCTCAGCTTTGCGGACGGGTCTTTTTCGGGTCGTAATGCGACAGGGGCACGATCACTGCTGGCAAGCGTTTTTGCTGGCCATCCAGCTTGCCCACCTCGATCTGGGTGCCAACGGCCGAGTGGGCGACATCCACCCGCGCCAGCGCAATGTTCTTGCCCAAAAGGGGCGAGCGCATCGACGAGGTGACCTCGCCGATCCGGGCGCGACCGATGTGCAGGCAATCCCCGTGGTGAACATCGACGTTTGAGTCGATATCCAGACCGACGAATTTGCGCGACGGAGTTTCCTTGCGGCGGATCAGCGCCTCTCGCCCGATGAAATCATCGGTTTTCGATTTAAGGGGCACGGTAAAGCCGATGCCTGCCTCAAACGGGTCGGTCTGGTCGGAAAAATCATAGCCAGCAAAGATCAAACCGGCTTCGATCCGCACCATGTCCAGTGCTGCCAGACCCATCGGGCGCAGGCCCTGATCGGTCCCATGCGTCCAGACGGCGTCATAGACTGCGTTGCCATCCTTGGGGTGGCAGAAGATTTCATACCCCAATTCGCCGGTATAGCCGGTGCGCGACACCATGACCGGGGCGCCACCCTCTCCACCGATGCGGCCCACGGTGAAACGGAACCAGCCCAGTTCATCAATGGTGGGCTGATGCGGCGCGGTCCAGATCGCCCGGCGCATGATTTCACGGCTGTTCGGGCCCTGAACGGCCAGGTTGTGTAACTGGTCGGTGCTGGCGCGCACCATGACGTTCAGGCCCAGCTTTTCGGCCTGCTCACGCATCCAGACGCCGCCGTAATCGTCGCCACCTATCCAGCGGAACTGGTCGCGACCCAGACGAAAGGCGGTGCCATCGTCAATCATTCCGCCATGCTCATAGCACATGGCGGAATAGACCACCTGTCCCTGGCTCAGCTTCTTCATGTCGCGGGTCAGCACCCAGTTCATCAGCGCCTCGGCATCCGGGCCGGTCACCTCAAACTTGCGCAGGGGCGACAGGTCCAGCACCACCGCCTTTTGGCGGCAGGCCCAATATTCCTCAATCGCGCCGTTTGAGGAGTAAACCTCGGGCAACCAATAGCCCTTATATTCGATCTGGTGGCGGGTCTTGGCGGTGATCCGGTCGTGGAAGGCGGTTTCCTTGGTCATCTTCGGCTCCGAATCGGGGGTGGTGCGATGGGCAATGGCGCGGGAGAATTTCTGCTCACCGGAATAGGTGCGGACGTGGATATCCGACAGATACCAGCCGTTCGCCGGTGAGGTGTCATCCGGGCAGGCCGAATTGACACAGACAATATCGGTCAGCGCGCGGAACAGGACGTAGTCGCCGGGGCGGCTCCATGGTTCATCCGATGTCAGCACGCCATGGGCGTCGATGCTGGTGTTGAAGAACAGGTTCACCGCCATCCAGCCGGGCCGCGGATCTACGCCATACTGGGCCAACGTCGCGTTGAAATTATCCGAACAGTTGACGTGGCCGGGATAGCCAATGTCATCATAATATTTAGATGCACAGGCCATGGCAAAGGCGTCATGGCGACCAACGGTATCCTGCACCACCTCAACCAAGGGCACCCAATCCTGATCGAAATATTTCGAATGCTGGCCGGGCGTGGAGTAGGCGTGGCCCATCAGAGTGCGGCTGGTGGTGACATCCAGCGCGTGCTGGATGCCCTTGTCCAGTTTGCGGGCGTCGAAGCACTGGAAATCGGTGCATTGGCGGCCATCGACGTCCAGGATCTGGATATAGTCACCGGCCTTGACGAAATAGCTTTCGGCCGTGGCCGATTTCACCCGCAGGTCCAGGATCGGGTCGGCCAGCGGGTCGGGCAGATCATGGCTGCCCACCATGCGTGGATTGGCGCGCTGGATCAGCAGGGTCAGCGGCGTGGCGGTGTCTTGCGCCTCGGGCGCCATGGGCAGGCCGGGGGCGGCCAGAATCAGCCAGCCGTCATCCAGCGCAGTCAGATCCACCCGGGTTCCGGCCGGCGTGTCGCTGGCAAAGATGCGTATGGCACCGGCCTTGGCCAGATCAATCTGGCGCTGGGTCATGCCCCGGCGCAGGCGCGCCATCCCCTGCCCTGCCGCGTCGCCCAAGGCCAGCATCGCCTTCAGCCCATCGGCCGTCGAATTGGGAACCTGGCCCAGAATGGCGGCATCAATGCGGCCATCCTTGGCGGTGGCGATCAGTTCGGCCGGTTGGCCCCCCTCATCATTCACCAGGATCAGCTTGTCACCCTGCCGCAGGTCAACCAGCATCGCCCCACCACCTTGCACCACATGGCGCTCGGCCCCGGAATGGCGCGACAGGCTGCCCGGGGTCAGAATGCGGCTGGGCCGCGGCGGGCCCGGAATTACGTTGGGATAGGCAGTGTCAAGCATGGCAGCCCCCTGTTACGCTTGCGCGAAACTTTAGTGCAGGTAAAACTTGTTCATTCGCAAGAATAGACACCGAGTTACAGTCGCACAAGCGGCGCGATGCGGGAAAGGGTGAAAATGTTGTCTTTGGGATTCGGGATTAGTGCCGCGCTGGCCTGGGCGGTGCATGATCTTCTGGTGCGCAAGCTGACCCAATCGGCGGCGATACTGCCGTTGATGCTGACGGTGCTGGCCGTAGGGTCGCTGGCCCTGGTGATTCCCTCCGTGCTGACTGGCGGCTGGCAGACCCTGGACTGGGCCGCAATTTGGCCCGCGCTGGCGGCAGGGGTTACTTACATGGCGGGAATGGGCGGGCTGTATCAGGCGCTGAGCCGCGCGCCGGTTCGGGTGGTGGCGCCGGTTCTGGGCGCCTTTCCAATGCTGTCGCTGGGAATCGCAGCGGCGCAAGGGCGCGCGGTGGGGCTGGTCGAGTGGCTGGCAGTGGCCGCAATCGTCGCGGGCATCGCCTGGGTGGCGCTGAGCGGGCGCGGCGGACACGGCCAGCTGCGCGGCAGTTTGGGAGCAGCACTGGGTTGGGCCGTGCTGGGTGCCATGGGTTTTGCAGCGACCTTTGCGCTGGGGCAGGCCGCCGCGCGGGCGGGGGCGGAATTGCCCACAATGGCGATCACGCGGGTCACCGCGCTGGCGGGCGTTCTGGTGCTGAGCCTGGCCTCCCGCTCCCCACTGCGGGCCGCACCGGGAATGGGCCGGGCGCTGATCGGGATGGGCCTTCTGGATGCGCTGGCGCTGGCGCTGGTAACCGCCTCAGCCAGGTTGCCACACCCGGAATATGCCGCAGTGGCAGCGGCCCTGTTCGGGGTGTTGACCATCGTTCTGGCCTGGCGGTTTCTGGGTGAAAAGGTTGCAGCCGTTCAATGGGCTGGCATCGCAGTCGTCTTTGCTGGGATCGCGACCCTGTCGTTGCAGGGCTGATTATTCCGCCGCCTCAACCCTGGGTGACGCGTTACGGCTTTGGCGAATCGACAAGGTCAGCCGCCGCTCATCCCGCGGGCTGACGCCGAACAATTCCGTATAATGCCGGATCATCGGACTAGACGTCAGATACCCGACCGAGGCCGCAATGTCGCGCAGGCTGTCGTTGGAATACAGCACCCTCTGCCGCGCCTTGGACAGCCGCATATGGTGGTAATAGCGCAGCGGGCTCTGCCCGGTTTCGCGCTTGAACAGCCGCTCAAAATGGCGGCCCGACAGGCCCACGGCGGCGGCGACATCGGGGATGCGCAGCGGGTCTTCGACATGGGTTTCAAACAGCCGGATCGCGTCGCGGATCTGCAAGGGCAGGCTGTCGGCGGTGCTGCCCGCGCGCGCAACCGGTACCTTCTGGCTGGCATCTTCGTCGCGCACAAAGGGGTGCTGGAACCAGCAGGCCACCTCGGTCATGCAATCGCGGCCCAGCCGTTCCTCGATCAGCCGCAGCATCAGGTCAAACACTGCCCCTGCCCCGCTGGCGGTGATGCGGCGACGATCCCGCAGGATCACCGATTCGCTGGGCAATACCTGCGGAAATTCGGCCTTGAACGCCGCCTCATAGCACCAATGCACCGAACAGTTGCGACCCTCCATCAGCTCGGCCCGGGCCAGAGGGAAGATGCCCCCGGAAAACGCGCCCAGCGTTATCCCCGTGCGGTCCAGCCAGCGCAGCCGGGCCGGGCTGCGGCGCGGATCGGAAAATTCGGCGGTGGGTGGGGCCAGCAGATAGAGATGATCCAGCCCCTCAACCGTTTGCAACAACTCATCCGGCTCAAACCCTATATCGGCCGAGGATCGCACCGGATCGCGGCTTTCGGCCACCAGCTTCCAGATGAACTCTTGACGGCCGCAAATCTCATTCGCGGCGCGCAGGGGTTCAATCGCTGATGTCAGGCAGGCCATCGGAAAGCCCGGAAACATCAGGAACCCCAGACGAAACGGAGGCGCGGCTTGTCCCATCAGTCTTCAGGCCACCAGCCCACCGAGGTCGGCGCGCCGTCGTCGTATTTTGACAGCCACTCCACCATCATCGGGCGGTTTCGGGCAAAGCCCTTATAGGTTGCCAGCTCTTCAGGCAAATCGCGCAGCACGCGGTGCAGGCGCCGCGCCCATTTCGGCTGGGTAACGATCTCATCAAACTTGCCAAGATAGCAGCGGATGTCAAAGGCAATCCCATTCGATCGCGGCAGGCGATACATCGTCTGCAACTCGATCCGCATATGTTGCTTTTGGCCCAGGTTTTCAGGTGTCAGCGCGGTCTTGGTGGGGCCCCATTTCGGATAGGTTTCCGGCGCCGTGTCCAGCAAGGCGTTGACAGTCATGGTCCAGTTGAACCGCCGCACGGGCGCGCCGTGTTGCATCTTCAGAAGGAATTTCAGCGCGCGGTCGAAGATGCCCTTTTCATGCGCCAACGGCACGGGCGCGTGCCATTCGTGAAAGTTCATGCCGACGTCGAAATCCACCGACCAATCGGCCTGAGAGGTAGCGATGCCCGCATCCATCCACAACGTGCCATCGCGTTCGTCCTGCAGGGTGAAATCACCTTGGGTCTGGCGGGTAATGTATTCGAACGGGCTGTAGGGCAGTGTCGATTCGTCAAGGAAGGTAAAGCTGTGGTCGATGCCCAGCGGCCGGTTGATCCAGCGCCATTGATTGCCATTCTTCTCAAGGCTGAACCATTGCGGGTAATCGCGGGCCTTGGCCTGCATGATCAGTTCCAGCAAATCCCAACCGGCCAGCGTCATATGCGGCAGGCTTTGGCAGCGCAGCGGATCGTCGGCCAAGACCTTGGCGCGGTCGATCATCTCGGCGACGTAATGTTCATCCACGTCGAATTCATGCTCGAACACGCTGCCTTTGCGGCCCGGCGTGTGCGGCTCCATGTTGACCGAATACATGTAGTCGTCGCGGTCAAAGGGAAACGGAAAGCGGCGGATGCCTTCGGGCGAGTTGGCATATGTGAAATCATCGCGAAAGGTCTCGTCGCGGAAGAAATCATTGAAGGCGCCGGGCTTGAAATCAAGGCTCATGGGGGGATCCTATCTGTCGATGACGAGGGATTTGCCCTCAAACCTGGAGACGCAGGGCATGATGCGCGCGCCAGCCGCATGTTCTTCGGGGGTCAGCCAGTGGTCGCGGTGCAGGATAACACCATCGGCACTGACGACGGCGGTTTCGCATTGGCCGCAAGCACCGCCGCGGCAAAGATAGGGGGCATCGACGCCCGCCGCCTCCATCGCCTCAAGCAGGGATTGGGTCGGGCCGACGGTAATGGTTTTGCCAGACGCCGCCAGTTCCACCGTGAAGGGCAACCCGGTGCCGGGGGCAAGGAATTCCTCATGGTGCAGCGCGGCTTTCGGCCAGCCAAGCGATTCGGCGGTCTTGAGAACCCATCCGATCATGCCCTTGGGGCCGCAGACGTAGAGGTGGGTGCCGATGGGCTGCATCGACAGCACACGGGCCAGGTCGATGGCCTGCTTTTCTTCGTCGAAATAACAGTGCACCTTGTCGGCATCGGCGGCGGTCAGCCGATCCATATAGGCACCAAGCGCGCGGTTGCGGGCGGCATAGTGCAATTCCCACTTGCCGCCGAATTGGTTCAGCTGGGCGATCTGCGACAGGAACGGCGTGATGCCGATGCCGCCTGCGAACATCAGGTGTTTGCGCGCGCGGGTATCGAGGGCGAAGAGGTTGACGGGGTAGGAAAGCGTCATCTCCATCCCCTCTTTCACATGCTGGTGCATATAAAGAGAGCCGCCCCGGCCTTCGTCATCGCGGCGGACAGAGATCTCATAGCCCGAGGTATCTTCGGGCTTGGACATCAAGGAATAGGGGTTCAGCCGGCGGGTGCCGTGATCGTCCATTTCCACAATGGTATGCGCGCCACCTGAGAAAGCGGGCAAGGGGCTGCCGTTGCGGGCGACAAAGCGAAAGCGGGTGATCAGGTCGTTGACCTTGACGACTTCGGCCACGCGGACCGGGAGTTTGTTGCCACCGCTCATTTGAACCTCACCACGGCTGCGGGGACATCGCCCGGATCTTCGGCGTC
>JBATPI010000081.1:0-3086 GCA_049291415.1 Paracoccaceae bacterium
GTTTCACAAATCGCCTGCCGGGCAATGGATGATCTGGTCTTCGGTGAATCTGCTGCGCTTCATCTCTGGCCCTTTCTGTTGGGCCAGAGTCTACATCAAACTGGATTAGCCGCAGGGGGCAACGTCACGTCCTCTGCCTTGGCTTGGTCGGAATCCTCATTGACCGTATGTTCAAGCTGGCCGCCGCGCGTCTTGGGCGTATGCAGGCAGTGTCAGAGGAAATCCGGTTGAGCTGAGTAGGGTGGTTTCGTAGCGTTTCTGGATGACCCAGTGATCCCCGTTCCGGTACTTCAAGACCTCGCCTGAAATCATCCGCCTGGCGGTGATGATGTACGTTCGGTCCGCTGTCGTTGCGCAACGTGGAAGATCTGCTGCATGAACGAGGCATCGAAATCAGCCACGAAACGGTGCGGTTTTGGTGGAACCGGTTCGGGTCGATGTTTGCCGCTGAGATCCGGAAACGTCGAGTTTCTGGCATGCGGTCGAGCAAATGGCGCTGGCAGCTGGACGAGGTTTTCGTGAAGATAAACGGCCAACAGCACTATCTGTGGAGAGCCGTTGATCATGAATGCGAGGTCTTGGAAAGCTTTGTAACCAAACAGCGCAACAAGAAAGCTGCATTGAAATTCTTGAAGAAAACGCTGAAGCGGCACGGCCAGGTCGAGGTATTTGTAACCGACGGCCTTCGTTCATATGGTGCGGTGCTGAAAGCGATGGGGCGTGGCGATAATCGTGAAGTCGGGCGCTGGACAAACAATCGCGCCGAGAATTCGCACCAGCCATTTCGAAGGCGCGAGCGCAGAATGCTTCGCTTCCGGCGCATGCCAACATTACAGAAGTTCGTGTTCGTCCATGCCTCAGTGCATAATCATTTCAACCAGGAGCGCGCCCTCTACAGCCGACAGAATTTCAGGGCCAACCGTGCCGCCGCTCTCACTGAGTGGCCCAGCCTCTTCGCAGCCTAACCGATTGCCAAGTCTGGAGAACTGAGACGAGTTTGCATTAGTCTGACAGCACCGCCACTTGCCCATGGAAAACTGTTCTCCTGATCCGGCTACGACCGGATTGTTCCGTTGTTTTCAGGGGTTATGCGGGACGGGCCGTTAGCCGGCATTTTCCCCAGAAGGCAAGAAAGCGTCCTCTCTGCGCCGATACTCTCCAGACCTGTTGCTTTGGCTGTTTTGGTGAATTTTTGCAACAGATTGAATAGATTGGTTAATGTCCGGTTTTGAGTTGGGTCCGACCGCAGTCACGCATGCGGCTGTTGTGACTGGGATAGGAATTGGTCGGGCCGCAGGTCCTCTCAAACGTATCTCGATAGCGTCTACGCATGAATCAAGCGGTGCCGCGACCGAGACCGGTGTGTCCGGATCGACGGCGATCACGAGTGTCTTTCGTTCTTTTCCTGTGATCTGCGCGCTCGCATTTTTCGGCCTGTTGCTGGTCTTGCTGCTACTGGCCGCCAGCATGTCGCTAGGCGTGGCGCTGTTCGATGCGTTCTACCGATCCGGGTCATTGGTCTTCGGGGGCGGCCATGTCGTGCTGCCTCTGTTGCAAGCCGAGGTGGCGCAACCGGGATGGGACAGCAATGACGCCTTCCTTGCCGGATACTGTGCGGCGCATGCCGTTCCCGGTCCGCTTTTCAGCTTTGCCGCCTATCTCGGGGTGGTAACGGGGTCCGCACCGAACGGCATCCTCGGTGCCGCCATTGCGTTCAAGGCCATCGTCCTTCCCGGCTTTCTGCTGTTGATCGGCGTGTTGCCCTTCTGAGGTGAATTCCGGTCACGCCTCCTGGCACAGGCAGCCATGCGCGGCGCGAAGGCGGTTGTCGTCGGAATCCTTGGGGCAGCACTTTACGGTCCGGTCTGACAAAGCGCGGTCCTGACACCCCTGGATTACGCGCTGACCCTGACCGCATTTCTTCTGCTTGCCGTCTGAAAGGCACGGCCATGGATCAACGTCGCCTTCACCGCAGCGGGGGGCGTTGCGCTGGGTCTGTTGTAAAGGCGGCGGCTCAACCACAGCCGTTCGCGTTGACGGTAATGGCTAGGCCGACCTTGTGTGCGAGGGCCACACCCGATGCAGATCGTCTATGATGACCGGATGGCGATGTGGATCGGTTCCATGCTCAAGCAGATGCGGATGATCTGGCGCCAACTCGGGATGGGTGTGGGCCATGTCATCGACCAGATCGGCGGGCCAAAGCCTAATTGCGGCAACGACGCCAATCACGGCCAACCCCGCCAGGATCAGGAAGGTGCTGTCCAGCCCGAACCTCGCCCCCGCCCATCCGGCCAGCGGATAGGTCAGCAGCCAGCAGGCATGCGACAAGGCGAACTGTGCGGCAAAAATCGCCGGTCGATCCTCGGGTTGTGCGGACCTGCGCAGCAAACGGCCAGTGGGGGTTTGCGTCAGGCTGTAACCAAAGCCCAAGGTCAGCCAGAGGGCGGCAAGTGCGGGCAGCGATCCGACCATTGGCCCTAAGAGCATGCCCGCGGCCAGAAGCGCCGCCCCAGCGATCATCGGCGGTCGGTCGGGTATACGGTCAAGCAGCCGTGGCAGGATCAGCGCCGCCACCATTGAGCCGGCGCCGAAAGCGGCCAGCGCCAGCGCAACTTGGGTGTCGCCCAGACCAAGCCCGGCTTGCACGATCACCACTGTGTTGACGATCACCATCGCCCCCGCCGCCGCCACGGTAAGGTTCAACGCGAGAAGGCCGCGCAACCGGGGCGTGCCAAGGTAGATCCGGATGCCCCGGGTCGTGCGGTCCCAGACACCACGCGGCACGGTGGGTCGCGGGCTTGGCAGCGTCACCGTCAGCACCAGTGCCGCTGACGCAAGAAAGCCGATCACCGTGCCGCCGAACAGCACCGGAAAGCTGACCACTGTCAACAGCGCCGCCGCCAGCATCGGGCTCAGCAGGTTTTCCAGATCATAGGCAAGCCTTGAGAGCGACAACGCGCGGGTATAGTCGGACTCGTCCGGCAAGACATCGGGGATTGTCGCCTGAAATGTCGGCGTGAACCCGGCTGAGGCGGCCTGTAGCAGAAAGATCAGCGTATAGACTTGCCAGATCTCGGTCACGA
>JBATPI010000082.1:0-6872 GCA_049291415.1 Paracoccaceae bacterium
GCCCGCCTCGTGCTCTTGCAAAATGCCGATGATCTGCTCTTCCATAAATCGCGCTCGCTTCATCGTCCGTCCCCCTTCTTGGGTCGGACTCTAGTCCAAACTGGAGGAAATTCTCAGTCGCAGGTCAGGCGACCCGTTGCATTGGGTAGAAAAATTATCTATTCATGGGGTCCGTCGAAGGCGGGAACGCCGCTGCAATCGCCTACACGCTCATGGAAACCTGCAAGCTGAACGGCGTCGACCCCGAGGCATGGCTCACATGGGTCCTCCAGCGCCTACCCGATCACAAGATCAATCGCATCGACGAACTCATGCCGTGGAGCTGGAAGCCAGAAAAAGCCTGAAACCGCCCCGACACCGGACGGATACTCCTTGGGGGCATCGCACCAACGTAAACCATTGCGGTTGATGAAAATAATACCGCTCAAGACGCGCCGATCATCGACACGCGGCACGCCGTGGCTCTTGGGGAAAAAGGGTTGCAGGCGCGCCATTTGTGCGTCCGCCAGCCAGAAAAGGTTGCTCATTGTTGAGTCTCCTTGCGGAGCCTGAATCATGCCGCAAGCCTTAAATCAATGGGTCCTGACCCTAAAGCAGTTGTACCTAAAAATTTAATCCGCCGATTACCACCCCATGCGTAACCAGACCGCGATGGAAAAGGACCCGGCCCAACGCGGGCATAGTTCGTAGATTGTTGATATCGTGCCAATATATCATCTGTGTGAATTGCACTATGCTGGGCAATACTTACCGAGACGGGGAAGATTACGGCCGACAAATGTGACCAACATCGACTGACCCATCTTATTGCTGGTCAGTGCGAAATGGCGTGGGAGAAACCTTCCATTCCGCTTCGCGTTGGCAGATATCGGTGGAATAGCCGAAGTTACGGAAATCGCGGGCATATATTTGGCGTACCTTGGTTTCGCTGTCACCATCGTAATAGCCAGCATAGGTTGAGAAAGAGGTTGTCCCGGTTTTTGTTTTTGTCGGGTTCAACTTGTGCAGCACCGCACCGGTCAGACTCAGATCGGTGATCAGCTGGTCGAAATCCTGCTGAAGGCTTTCATAGTACAACAGACGGTTGACCAAGAGGCGGTTATCGTCATCGGCCACGAACCAGCTTTGCGCCGGCTGGCGGGCAAAAAGCGTGTCATTCCACAGCGGGCGCTTCATCCGGTAATCGAGGTATTCCGAGAAGCTCATATTGCCAACGCGGATGGCTGTACTTTTGATCCGATATTGCTTCATGAATTCGTAATGCGACACTGCGTGATCGTAGGGATTGCGGATCACAGCGAAGCTGTAGAAGCGATCATAGACTGTCGAAGACAACTTGGCCCGGATGTGCACAGCTCGTTCGTGAATACGGAAATGCGCCTTTTCATGGCTTTCGACCAGCGGCGTCCGTCGCAGGAACGATCGCAGAATCGTGCGCTTTGGATTGGTTGTGAAGGGGGCCAATGCATTGCTGATAGCTGAGCCCGCAGTTTTTGGCACATGAACGAAGATAAAATTGTGCGAGCTGGAGATTCTCATCGGTCCGCGTCTCCACTCAGGTGTACGTTTCGCATCCCGGTAGGGGGTAGGGCTGCTTTTGGGACAATTCCGACTGGAGTTTGTGTCAGTCCTGCATTGCCTGCAAGGGGCTTTGTTGCGCTTCAGGGCCGGGTCTGGATGAGATGTCTGCTGAGCGGGATGTTATGCTCGACTTCCAGTGGTGGCGCGAGACAGCGCGTTGCGGAAGGTATCTTAGCAGGCATGAGAGGTGGAGGAGGAGAGGGTGGTAGGCAGGTAACCTCATCGCCACTCCTATACAGCTAACCTCTTCCACTACACCCCATCAGAATCACGGGAAAAGGGTCGTATCCGATCGCCATCATGGCGCTGAAGAAATAACATTCCGCAACGTATGCCAGCGTCGAAGGATGGGGCAGTCGTTGGAGCAGTTGGTGCCCGCACCGGTCAAGTCTGACGAAGGGTCTTGCCATGCCCGGTGCGAATGGTTGTATGGCGCGCGACATCGGGTCGGGCCGTTTTGGGCTTTGGTTATGCGTTGCGAACATGGGGTGCGGCGGCTTGGCTGCACGATGCGGTGGGGGGCAATGAAAAGGGCCCCCAAAGGGGGCCCGAGTTTCTTCCCCGAGGGAAAGGATTTGGCTGGGGCGCCAGGATTCGAACCTGGGTATGTCGGTACCAAAAACCGATGCCTTACCGCTTGGCGACGCCCCAACCGTGCGGGGTGTTTAGCGAAGCGTTTCCGGCCCCGCAAGGGGGGCGATTGAGAAAAAGTGAGATGGCATGACTTGGGATGTGATTGTGTTGGGGGCGGGTGCGGCCGGCATGTTTGCCGCGATCGAGGCGGGACGTCGGGGCCGCCGGGTGCTGGTCATCGACCATGCCGCGTCACCGGGGGAAAAGATCCGCATTTCAGGCGGCGGGCGGTGTAATTTCACCAATCTGGGCATTGCGGCCGACCGCTTTCTGGGAGGCAATCCGCGGTTCGCACTGTCGGCGCTGAAACGCTACACGCAATGGGATTTCATCGCGCGGATGGACCGCGCCGGGATCGCGTGGCACGAAAAGACGCTCGGGCAACTGTTTTGTGACGGATCCGCCGCGCAGGTGGTGCAGATGTTGCTGGACGACATGAATGCGGCCGGGGTCACCCTGTGGACCGGCTGCGCGCTGGGGGCGGTTGCCCGCCAAGCCCAGGGATTCACAGTGGAAACCGCGCGCGGTGTGCAAGAGGCGGCGGCGGTCATCGTGGCCACCGGGGGCAAATCCATCCCGAAGATGGGGGCCACGGGCTACGGCTATAAACTGGCCGAGAGTTTCGGGCTGCCCCTGACCGAAACCCGCCCCGCGCTGGTGCCTCTGACCTTTGCCGAGCAGGAACTGACCTGGATGAAACCGCTGGCCGGAGTGGCGCTGCAGGGGCGGGTGTCGTGCGGGCGCGTGAGCTTTGACGAAGCGATGCTGTTCACCCATCGCGGGCTGTCGGGGCCGGCGGTCCTGCAAATCTCCAGCTATTGGCGCGAGGGGGACGCGCTGTCGCTGAACCTGCTGCCGGGGCGCGATGCGGCGGCGGAATTGCGCAGGGCCAAGCAAGCCTCGGGCCGCGCCGCCCTGCGCACAGCGCTGGCGCGGCTGGTGCCTGAAAAGCTGGCGCGGCATCTGGAAGAGGTCAGCGGCGTCACCGGCCCGCTGGCGGAAGTGCCGCGCGCCACGCTGGACCGCATCGCCGCCGATCTGCAGGACTGGCGTCTGGTGCCGGTTGGATCCGAAGGCTATCGGACCGCCGAGGTGACGCTGGGTGGTGTGGATACTGACGCGCTGGATGCCCGTACCCTGCAGGCCAAATCGGTGCCGGGACTATATTTCATAGGTGAGGTTGTGGACGTAACCGGTTGGCTGGGCGGGTATAATTTCCAATGGGCCTGGTCGTCGGGCTGGGCTGCGGGGCAGGTGGTTTGACCGCGCCCCGACCGCGCCCCGAAAGGCGCGGCCGTGTGTTGCCTTAGATGTCTTTCGCCAGCCGCAGCGCATCATAGATTGCGGCATGGGTGTTGCGGGCCTCGACAGCGTCGCCGATGCGGTAAAGGCGGAACCCTTTGGGGCCATCGCCTGCGGACTGGGGGCGCCCCTCAATCATCGCGTCATAATCCACCGCGCCCAGATTCTCAGACTGCGGTTTCAGGGCAAAGTAAAGGTCGGCCAGGGGTTGGGTGCCGTGGTTCACCACGATCTGGTCGTAGTGGGCGGTTTTCGCCAGTTTCATGTAATCCGAGCCGATGGTGGCGCGCAGTTGATTGCCGTCACGCTCCACGCCGGTCAGGCGATGGGTGACGGTGAAGGTGGTATCGCACCCCTGCAGCGCGCGCATGTAAGGCACCAGATTCATTGCCATGACTTCGGGGGCAAAGGTGCGGTCAGAGGTCATCACCTCAACCTTGCCGCCCGCCTCGGCCACCACTTGCGCGGCTTGCAGGGCGGTGTGGTCACCTGCGTCGTCGAATATCAGCACATTTGAACCGGGTTTGACGTCACCCGACAGAAGATCCCAGGCCGAGATCGTCAGGTCATTGCCGAAGGACAGGATGTCTTTTTCGGGCATGCCGCCCGTGGCGACGATGACCACGTCAGGGGATTGTGTTGCAACGTCAGAGGCTTCGGCCCATGTGTTAAAATGAAATTCCACCCCGCGCGCGGCGCATTGCGCCATGCGCCAGTCGATGATGCCAATCATCTCGGCCCGGCGTTTGGTCTTGGCGGTCAGGGCGACTTGCCCGCCGGGTTTGGCGCTGGCCTCGAACACTGTGACCGCATGGCCGCGCTCGGCGGCAACGCGGGCGGCTTCCAGCCCCGCAGGGCCAGCGCCGATGATCACCACCTTTTTGCGCGTCGAAGCGGGGGTGATGGTGTGGGGCATGGTCTCTTCGCGGCCCGTGGCGGCGTTGTGGATGCACAGTGCCATGCCACCTTGATAGATCCGGTCCAGACAATAGGTGGCGCCGACGCAGGGGCGGATGTCATCCTCGCGCCCTTCGATGATCTTTTGCACCACATGCGGGTCGGCCATATGGGCGCGGGTCATGCCAACCATGTCGAGTTGACCGGACTGGATGGCATAGCGCGCGGTGGCTACATCGGGGATGCGGGCGGCGTGAAAGGTGGGCATGCCGACCTCGGCCCGGATGCGGCCCGCGAAATCCAGATGGGGCGCCGATTTCATGCCCTGAATCGGGATCAGGTCGGTCATCGCGGGGTCGGTGTGGATGCGGCCTTTGACGATATTCAGGAAATCGACGTTGCCGGAATCGCGGAACATTTTCCCGATCGCAATGCCTTCATCGGCGTCGATGCCGCCGGGATCATCCTCATCCGCGGTATAGCGCATGCCGATCAGGAATTTGTCCCCCACCCGTTTACGGATGGCGGCGACGGTTTCCATCGCGAATCTGGCGCGGTTTTCCAGGCTGCCGCCATAAGGGGCGGGCAGGGTGTTGGTAAAGGGCGACATGAACTGGTCCAAGAGGTGGCCGTAGCATTCCAGCTCGATCCCATCGAGGCCCGCCTCTTTCATCCGCTCGGCGGCATCGGCGAAATCACTGATGACGCGGGTGATGTCCCAATCTTCAATCACCTTGGGAAAGGCGCGGTGCGAGGGTTCGCGCGACGCCGAAGATGACAGCGTGGGCAGCCAGTCGCCCTTGTCCCAGCGGGTGCGGCGGCCCAGATGGGTCAGCTGGATCATCACGGCGGCCCCGGCCTCGTGGCAATCATCGGCCAGCCGCTTCATCCATGGAACCACCTCGTCCTTGTAGGCCAGGATGTTGTTGAAGACGGGCGGGCTGTCTTTTGACACAGCGGCAGAGCCTGCGGTCATGGTCAGCGCGACGCCGGCCTTGGCGCGTTCCAGATGATACAGGCGATAGCGGTCTTTTGGCATGCCGTCTTCGGGATAGGCGGGTTCATGGCTGGTCGTCATGATCCGGTTGCGCAGGGTCAGATGTTTCAGCAGATAGGGCTGCAGCAGGGGATCATTCGACATTTGGGGCTCCGGTCTGGGTTTGGGGCAAATTACCCGGATGGTTGCGAAAAAGCGGGCAAGAAAGCGACAGTTCAAGGTCGGATGCGGCCGGCGGGCGCTTTGCCGCAGGGGTTTTTTGGCCTTAGGTCAGCCGGGCCAACAGTCGCATCAGAACCGCGCTTTCCGCCGCCGTCAGCGGCGCCAGCGTGCGATCCGACACCGTCATCGCCAACGGCACCAGCCGGTCAAACAGCTGTGCGCCCTGATCGCTGAGTGTTACCGTCAGGCGGCGGCGGTCAGCGGCATCGGGGCAGGTCTGGACCAGCCCCTGCCGGGTCAGCCGGTCCACCACGCCCTTGATGGTGGCCCCGTCCATCGCCGTCTCGCGGCCCAGCGCATTTTGCGATTGCGGGCCCAGGCTGGCCAGCCGGGCAAGAACGGCGAATTGCGTGGTCGTCACCTCGGGGATGGCGGCGGCAAACAGCGCCAGATGGCGCTGCGTGACGCGGCGCATGAGATAGCCGATCTGGTCATCCAGGACATAGGCAGCACGGGTCATGCCCTTTGGCATACAGCCGGGGCGGGGGGCATGGCAAGACTGTTGACAGGGGCCGAACCCGCGTCGCATCTTGTTCGTGCGCAAACAATTCTGCAGGACGCCGATGGACTATCTTTGCCCGGTCGATCTGGATCAGGCCCTGGCGGCCATGCGGGGCGGCGCGCGCGTGCTGGCGGGCGGGACCGATCTTTATCCTCAGGCAGGGGTGCGGCTGACCGGCCCGGTGGTGGATCTGGCGGCGGTGGCGGGGCTGAGCGGGATCAGCCGGTCGGCCCAAGGGTTGCGGATTGGTGCCTGCACCGATTGGACCACGCTGGCCGAAGCCGATCTGCCGCCTGCCTGTGCCGCCCTGCAACAGGCGGCGCTGCAGGTGGGCGGACGGCAGATCCAGAATATGGGCACGATTGGCGGCAATCTGTGCAACGCCTCTCCGGCGGCGGATGGCGTGCCGCCCCTGCTGGCGCTGGACGCTGTGGTTGAGCTGGCCGGGCCAAAAGGCAGCCGAAGGATCCCGCTGTCGGCCTTCATCACCGGCCCGCGCCGCACTGCGCTGGCGCTGGGCGAGGTGCTGGTGGCGGTGCATCTGCCACAGGCTGCGCTGCCGGGACGGTCTGCTTTTGAAAAGCTGGGCGCGCGGGCCTATCTGGTGATCTCGATCGCAATGGTCGCGGTGCGGCTGCAGGTTGAGGGCGGCCAGATCACTGCGGCTGCTGTGGCGGTGGGTGCGTGTTCGCCGGTCGCGCGCCGGGTGCCGGGGGTTGAGGCGGCGCTGCTGGGGCC
>JBATPI010000083.1:0-12010 GCA_049291415.1 Paracoccaceae bacterium
GCGCCAGCGCGTCGCCATCGCCCGCGCCATCCTGCGCGACGCGCCCGTGCTGCTGCTGGATGAGGCGACCAGCGCGCTGGACGCCGAATCCGAGGTCGCCGTGCAGGCCGCGGTAGAGCGGCTGTCGCAGGGCCGCACCACGCTGGTCGTCGCGCATAGGCTGGCCACCGTGAAACGCGCTGACCGGATCGTGGTCTTTGACCATGGCCAGATTGCCGCCATCGGCACGCATGACGAATTGGTCGCCGAGGGTGGGCTGTATGCCCGACTGGCACGGCTGCAATTCACCGACGGCCGGGCCTGACTCGGCGGGCCTGACTTGGCGGGCCTGACCGACCCCCGTCAGACAAGGGGGGAATTCTTGATCGAATTTCCCCCTTTTGGCGGCAACGTTGCGTCCAAACCCCGGAAAACAGTTGGCAAAGTCCTGACACATGCCCATCTTGGATCACGACATCCCCGGCAAAGAGGGGTGGCAAAGGGGAGACTGTCATGGGAAATTTCGCAAATCTGGCCGACCTGCGCGCGATTGAGGCGGAATCGACCTGGGAAGGGCGTGATACCGCCCGCACCATGTATGATTTCATCGCTCGCGCCGCCGCTGCCCATGGTGCGCGCCCGGCGGTCAGCTTTCAGCTGCTGTCCGGCCCCACAGACCCCGCCCGCACCCTGACCTGGACGGCCCTGCAGGGCGAGGTCACCCGCAGCGCCAACCTGTTCCGCAGTATTGGGGTCGGGCCCACCGATGTGGTCGCCTATATCCTGCCCAACTGCATGGAGGCGGTGGTCACGCTGATCGCGGGTGCTGTGGCGGGCATCGTCAACCCGATCAACCCCTTGATGGAACCCGAACAGATCAGCTCTATCCTGCGCGAAACCGGGGCCAAGGTGGTGGTTACCTTGCGGGCGTTCCCGAAGACTGATCTGGCGCAAAAGGTGGCCGAGGCGGTCAAACACGCGCCTTCGGTCCGCACCGTGCTGGAGGTCGACATGCTGACCTACCTGACCGGGTTGAAGCGACTGATCGTGCCGTTGATCCGGCCAAAAAATCCGGTCTCGCACCATGCCGATATCCGCAATTTCCATACCGAGGTTGCCCGCCAACCCAGCGACCGGCTGGCGTTTGATGACCCCAAGGTTGACCGCGTGGCCGCCTATTTCCACACCGGCGGCACCACCGGCATGCCAAAGGTGGCGCAACATAAACTGTCGGGCATGGTCTATAACGGCTGGCTGGGGCAGCGGCTGTTGTTCAACCCCGATGATGTGGTGATGTGCCCCTTGCCGCTGTTTCACGTCTTTGCCGCCTATCCGATCCTGATGTCGATGATCGCCTCTGGCGCACATGTGATTTTCCCCACCCCGCAGGGCTATCGGGGCGAGGGTGTTTTCGACAACCTGTGGAAGCTGATTGATCGCTGGAAAGTGACTTATCTGATCACCGTGCCCACGGCGCTGGCCGCGTTGATGCAACGCCCGGTAAACGCCGATATCTCCAGCCTGAAGAACGCTTTTTCCGGCTCGGCCCCGCTACCGATTGAGCTGTATAATCGGTTCAAGGCGGAAACCGGGGTTGATATTGTCGAAGGCTATGGCCTGACTGAATGCACCTGTCTGGTCTCGGTCAACCCGCCGGGGGGGACGAAAAAGATCGGCTCTGTCGGGCTGCCGTTTCCGCATACCCAAGTGCGGATCCTGACGTCAAAAGGTGCCATCGGCTTTCGCGAATGCGCGGTGGATGAGGTGGGGGAGATCTGTGTGTCAAACCCCGGGGTCTATGAGGGATCGACCTATACCGAGGCCGACAAGAACCGTGAGCTGTTCGCCGACGGCCGGTTTTTGCGCACCGGCGATCTGGGGCGGCTGGACGCGGACGGGTATCTGTTTATCACCGGCCGCGCCAAGGATCTTATCATCCGCGGCGGTCACAACATCGACCCCGCGTTGATCGAAGAGGCGCTGATGGGCCATCCGGCGGTGGCCATGGTGGGGGCCATTGGCCAGCCCGACATCCATTCCGGTGAATTGCCCTGCGCCTATGTCGAATTGGTGAAAGGCGCCAGCGTCACGGTCGCCGAGCTTTTGGCCCATGCCGAAAAGCATATTGCCGAACGCGCGGCCATACCGAAATACATCGAGATCCTGCCCGAACTGCCCAAAACCGCCGTGGGTAAGGTGTTCAAGCCAGATCTGCGCCGCATGGCCATCACCCGCACCTATGATGCCGCCTTGAAAAAGGCCGGGCTACCCGCCCATGTGGCCGAGGTGATCGAGGATAAAAAGCGCGGTCTGGTGGCGCGGGTGGCCCGGGACGGCACGGTTGAGACGCAGCCGGTCGAAGCGATTCTGGGTGGATTTACCCGGCCTTGGGAATGGCAGGACTGATCGGCCGCCCAGCCCGACCAACTGCCGGATGACGGCAAGTTTCATTTGCCTTTTCCGCCCCGTCTGGCCCACAATCGGGCGATAAAACACATCGCAACAGGAAGGTTTCTTGCCATGGTGTTCAGAAAAGCCATTTTTGCGGCTCTGGCCGCAACCATATTTGCCGCGCCTGCTGTGGCGCTACAGTCGGAAATACTGTTTTCACATAAGAACTGGCAGGTAGAGCTGGTTGCCTGGGATGATGGCGTCATGGGATGTCAGGCCACCGTGGGCGACAGTCAGGAAAGCTTTTCTTTGTGGACGTTTCAGGACGGTGGCGTTCAGATGCAGTTCTATTCCAAGGCTTGGGATTTTGGCGAAGGTGACACCGCCAACCTGCAGGTGCAGATCGACAGAAAGCCACGCTGGAACCTGAATGACGCCGAGTTGTACCGAAACTCGGTGCTGTTCAACCTGCCCGACAGTGATGCGGGTATCGAATTCATCATGGAGGTGGCCGGCGGCAACCGTTTGTTCCTGCGGACCGGGGACGGTGGCGATGTGCAGAACTATTCGCTGGCCGGGTCGCGTGCGTCGATTGACGCGCTGATCAACTGTGGCGACCTTATCACCCAGCAGATCCCGAAGAACCCGTTCAAATAGGCTTAGCCTGCACTGTCGATCCAGATGGTGACCGGGCCGTCATTTACCAGATCAACCGCCATGTCGGCACCGAAGATGCCGGTTTCAACCGGCACGCCTTCGGCGGTCAGGGCGGCGGCAAAGGCCTGATAGAGGGTGTTGCCCAGATCGGGCGTGGCGGCTGTGGAAAATCCGGGCCGGTTGCCGCGCAGATCGGCGGCCAGGGTGAATTGGCTGATCACCAGCGCACTGCCGGCGATGTCACGGACCGACAGGTTCATCTTGCCCTGATCATCCTTGAAAATCCGCATCTTGGCGACTTTGGCGGCCATTTTGGCCGCGGTGGTGGCATCATCGCCCTGCATGGCGCAGATCAGGATCATCAGCCCCGCCGCGCAGCGCCCGACGACCTGCCCGTCAACGACGACCTGCGCCCGGGTGACGCGCTGCAGAACCGCCCTCACAGCTCTGCCGCCCAGGGCGGGTTGGCTCCGGCGCGGCTAACCGTCACCGCCGCCGCGCGGGTGCCCAGGGATAGGGCAGCGTCCAGCACCGCGTCGGGCAGGACGGCCACACCCGATTTTGTCAGCGCGCCCGCCTGATGCAGGGCGGCCAGAACGCCCGCGTTGAAAGTATCGCCCGCGCCGACCGTATCGGCGACCGTGACCGGTGTGGCGGCGACAAAGCGGTCTTGCGTCGCGGTGATCGCGCGCGCGCCTTTGGCGCCTTCGGTGATGAACACCGCTTTTGGCCCCTGCGCCAGAACCCCACGTGCCAGCGTTCCCAGATCGCCGGGGCCGGCCAGCCAGTGCAAATCCTCATCCGACAGCTTGACCAGATCGGCTTTTGCCACCATCCGGGTGATCCGGGCGCGGTAGGTGTCTTCCTGACCCGCGATGAATCCGGGGCGGATATTGGGGTCGATCATGGTGACGTGGCGGGGTGCTTCGCGCGCCTGCAGCGCCTCATAGGTGCTGGCGGCGGGGTCGTTCACCAGGCTGATACCGCCGAAAAACAGCGCCTGAACATCGCTGGACAGTGCAGGCAACTGATCCAGCGCCAGCATCCGCCCCGCCGTGCCCTCATCGTAGAACGCATAGGTGGCCTGGCCGTTCACCAGTTTGACAAAGGCCACGGTCGTGGGCCGGGCTGATCGCGCCAGAAATCGCGTATCGACGTCGGAGGCGGCCAACGTATCGGCCAGAATCTCACCCAGCATATCGGTGGAGACACCCGAGAAGAACGCCGAAGGCGCACCCAGCCGCCCCAGCGCAATCGCGGTATTGAACACAGCCCCACCCGCATAGGGGGCAAAACACGCCTCACCCGCGGTCGTGACCCGGGGCAGCATGTCGATCAGCGCCTCTCCACAGCTGAGAATCATCAAACCCCTCCTGATTTTGCCGGGCACCTTGCCATAATAGCGGGTGTTAGCGCAAACATATCAGATGAAATAGCCGACCAGATTGGCGCGCACCCGGTCCAGCACCGTGGCACCAGTCAGGTCTTGCTGAAACGGCTGGCCGGTGATCGCCTGATAGGCATCGGCATAGATCTGCGCGGTTTGCGCGATCATATCAGGCGGAATCTCGGGGATCGGATTGCGGTAGGGATCGCAGCGCGCCACGACCCAGGACCGGATTACATCCTTGTCAAAACTGGGCGGGCGGGTGCCATTGTGCAATGCGTCCGGGTAGCCATCGGCGATCCAGTAGCGGCTGGAATCGGGGGTGTGGATCTCATCGGCCAGAAAGATCTTGCCCACCGAATCGGTGCCGAATTCGTATTTGGTATCGACCAGAATCAGACCGCGGTTCGCCGCCATGGCCTGCCCGCGCGCAAACAATGCCAGCGCATAGGCCGAGACCTGATCCCATTGCGCCGCCGTCAGCAGGCGCTGCGACACGATCTCATCTGCCGTCAGCGGCTCATCGTGGCCACCGTCAAAGGCCTTTGACGTCGGGGTGATGATCGGGGTCGGCAACACCTGATTGTCGCGCAAATTGTCGGGCAGGGTGTGGCCATACATCTGCCGGTCGCCCGCCTTGTAGCGCGTCAGGATCGAGGTAGAGGTGGACCCCGCCAGATAGCCGCGCACCACTACCTCAACCGGCAGGATGGTCAGGCGACGGCCCAGGACCACATTGGGGTCAGGGTAGGCCAGCACATGGTTGGGGCAGATGTCGGCGGTATGGTCAAACCAGAACCGCGCCACCTGGGTCAGCACCTGGCCCTTGCCGGGAATGGCCGCCAGGATCTGGTCAAAGGCCGAAATCCGGTCCGATGAGATCAACAGCCGCGCGCCTTCGGGCGCATCAGGGCTGGCGGGCAGGTCATAACAATCGCGCACCTTGCCGAAATAGGGGTTCGGCAATTCGTCAATGCGGGCGTGGGGCAACACGCGGGTCAGGTCGGGCGTCATCATGGCCTCCGGCAGCGGTTGGGGCGTGATGGCGCGCGAGGGCGGATGAGTCAAGGTGGCTGGTCAGTTCAGCCAGTCTGGTCGCGACAAACCCAGCGTTTCGGGATCATTCAGATAGACTGCACCCAGTATGATCACCACCACCAAGGCCACCGCAAAGCCGATCTTCCAGATCGACCAGGGGCGTTCCCCTTGCACCTCGCCGGTCTGGCCGTTGACCAGAAAGCGATAGCTTTTGCCGTTATATTTATAGGCCGCCATCCAGATCGGCAGCAGGATGTGCTTGAAGGTCTCAGCACTGTAATCGGTGATCACGCGGCTGATCTGCTGCTCGTCCCCGCCGATGTCGCGGCGCACGTCGCGTTCAATCACCCGGGCCATCTGCGCCTTGGCGGTCAGGTCGGCATCGGCCAGCGCGACGGTATAGCCTTCGGCCTGAAAGCCGGCAAGATAGTCGGGCGCATAGGGCTGCAGGGCGGTCAGATCCCAGGGGGTCAGCTCATCCCCCAGCCGACGCGGCAGGCTGTTTGACGCCGTTACCAGCACGTCGTCAAAATCGCGCGCCACCCGCCCCGAGGCCGGATACCACCGGGTCTTGCGCACCTGTTCCTGACGCTGTTCGGTTTTGCCATTCACCCGCACGGTGACGGTGCGGGTTTCATAGTAATACTCGCCCCGCTGGCCGGTATAGCTGGACTGCGTGTCGGCATCAAAGGTCCAGTAGGGCACATAGACGCCCGTCATCTTGCGCCCCTTGCGGGCATATTCCAGCAAGGTTGAGGGGGCGAACCACAGGCTGCCCATCCAGTCTGCCAGCGCCTTGCGCGATTGCGGTTCGGACAGCACAAAGGGCACCAGCGCCTGTGGTTTGATCAGCCGATGCGCGCCGGTGTCCAGAACCACCGGCGAGGCGCAGAACGGGCATTGCGTGGCATGCAAAGCACCGTCAAAGTCAATCTGCGCGCCGCAATTGGTGCAGGTCGCGGTGCGCACATCGGCCATGGCCGCACCGGGCAGATCATCGGCCAGGCCCTTGGCCAGGGGATGCTCTTGCAAGGCGCGGCTCTGGCGGCGCGGGCCGCTGGGGGCAATGGCCTGAACATGGCCGCAATGCTCGCAGACCAGTTCGGTCTGACCGGGGGCATAGCGCAGTTGCGCGCCGCATTGATCGCAGGGCCAGCTGGTGGCAAGGCTGTCAGACATGGTCGGTCAGGGTCCGGTTCAGGGGGCGGGCGGGGGAACCTGCCGCAGGAGGGTGGCAAGCTGGGTCTCGGACGCGGCTTTCCAGCCGTCCTGACCGGCGGTCCAGACCAGCGAGGTGGCGCTGATGGTGCCAGCAGCAATCATCGCTGCCAGATCGCCTTCGGCATAGGGCCCCAGCGTCGTGCCATTGTCGGCCACATGCCAGGTCTTTGCGGCGGGTGGCGCTGGTGGCGGAGCAGGCGGGGCTGCCGCAGGTGCCGCGGGGGCGCTGCCCCATGGCCCGATTGACTGGGCCATCTGCACGCCCATTCCCGCGGCCATGCCAGCGCCCAGCATGGCCCCCATGCCACTGCCCGGCTGAGCGATGCCTTCGGCGGCGTTGAACTGCATGTATTTGTTCAGATCTCCCGCCACGCCGATTGAGGTGCGCTTATCCAGAACTTTCTCAACTTCTTCTGGCAAGCTGATATTTTCAATGTAGAATTCCGGGATAGAGATGCCGTATTCCGCCACCTTTGGCGCAATTGCGGTGGCGATGATCTTGCCCAGATCGGTCAGGTTCGCAGCCATGTCCAGAACGGGAATCCCCGCGCTGGCCAAGGTCTGGCTGGCCGATTGCACGATGATATTGCGGATCTGGTCCGAGATCTCATCAGAGGTGAATTCGTTATCGGTGCCGACCACTTCGGTCATGAATTTGCCGGGGTCGGTGACACGCATGGTATAGGTGCCAAAGGCCCGCAGCCGCACCGGGCCGAATTCCGGGTCACGCGCCATGATCGGGTTTTTCGTGCCCCATTTCTGGTCGTTGAACCGGGTGGTACTGACGAAATACACCTCAGACTTGAACGGGCTGGAAAAGCCGTGGTCCCAGTGCTGCAGCGTCGTCATGATCGGCAGGTTGTTGGTTTCCAGCATATACAGGCCCGGGGTGAACACATCGGCCAGCTGGCCTTCGTGGATGAACACCGCCGCCTGGCCTTCGCGCACCGTCAGCTTGGCGCCGTATTTGATGGCCTGATCGCGGCGGTCAAACCGCCAGACCATCGTGTCGCGCGTGTCATCCAGCCAGGAGATGACGTCGATGAACTCACCCTTGAGGAAATCGAAAACCATTGTCGCAGACCTTTCCACCAAACCGGCATATGCCGGGGGATACCTATGCCGCATCATAGCCGTCCCGTCACAGGGGTGAAGGGGAAACCGACCGCAAATCCAGCCACGTCACAGGCAAACCGTCGCATTCCGGTGGCAACAGCCAGTTGGCGTCGTCATCCTTGCCCATGAAATCGACATATAACGCCACCATGGCGCCGTCCTTGTCACGCAATGAGGCCACCGGATAGCCGCCATCGCCCCAGCCGGATGACATCATCGGAAATGTCACGCCCGAGAGCAAAGGGGCCATGTCGGAAACCACAGGCTTTGCGTTGATCGGCAGGCTAGAAAACCAATCATTGTAGATATCCTTGCCGTCGCCCAAAGCGTCACTGGCGTCCAGCAGCGCCTTGGCGCGGGGTTGGTCCAGAAAGGCGGCAAGACCGCTGTCCACGCCCACCGATGTCTCATCATGGCCGCAAGATACTTCGGCATCCGAAAAGACCAGCAGCGCCTTGGAAACCCGAGAGTCATCCGGCTCCAGCGCCACGATGAACCGGGCAGCGCCTGCAGGCACCGGCACAAAGGGCCAGTCCAGCCCGGGGCCATAGGTCAGGGGATCAACCACGATCACCCCGCCGGGGGCGATGTCCAGTTGCGCAACCTCTTGAAAGATCAGCTGGGTGGCCGATTGCCCGGCCATCCAGCGCAGCGCGCCGGTCGGACTGTCCTTTGCTGCCGCTGCGCCGGGCAATGCCAGCAGAAAGGCCAGCGCAAGTCGGCTCAACTCGGCCCTCCCAGAACCTTGGTCGCCAGTCGCTGGACCACGGGTTTGGCCTCTTCCACCGACATTCCGGGGCGCAGCGCGGGGCTGTAGAGCATGCGCAGCATCAATTCATCCTGCTTGGTCAACAGGGCGAATTCCTCATCATCGTTGAAGATAGAGGGCCGCGCGCGCGGGCTGTCATTCGGCAGGCCCAGACCCTGGGCGATTTCTTCATGGACGCAGGACAGGCGCAACAGATCGGGATGTTCGGCCCGGATCACCGCGACGGCGCGGGTATAGATCCCCGGATTGCTGCCCGATAGCGCATAGACCAGACAATAGGTGTTGGTCGACATCTGGGTGACATCGCTGATGTCTGACGCCGACAGCCCGGGCAGCGCCGCGCTAAGCTGCGGGCCCAGGGCCTCACGCTCATCTTCCGACACCATATAGACCCAGAAATTGGGCGCGCTGTCTGACAGCGCAATCGGGTGTCCGGTGATCTGGCTGAGGCGCGCGAGGTAGGATCCGATCCGCGCCCGATCCGTCGCCCGCCGATCCGCCGGGACCGAGTCGCCAAACCGCAGGCCTACCCGCACCGGCACCACCCATTTGCGCAGGATAGAGGGCGTCTCGGTCCGCACGAATGCCCCACCGGACCGCGAGTATTCGTCATATAGCGCGATGCGGATGAAGTTGTCGGCCAGGATACGGTCGTCAAACGGCGTGTCCACGCCGCCGCCATCGGTGCGCAACAAATCCTGGCTGAGCAGGG
Source organism: Paracoccaceae bacterium (assembly GCA_049291415.1). Taxonomy (GTDB): domain Bacteria; phylum Pseudomonadota; class Alphaproteobacteria; order Rhodobacterales; family Rhodobacteraceae; genus Pseudogemmobacter. Next base: position 9,271 of record JBATPI010000083.1, read on the forward strand.
CCTGCTGCACCTGCGCATAATAGGCGCGGGCAGTGGCACTTTTGGCGGTGACGCTGACCACCGGCGCGGGGGCGATGGCCACGGGTTTCGGCCGCGGCGCTGCGGGCGGGGCGGCGCTATCGACGGGCACGCAGGCAGCCACCGCAACCAGGGCTGCGGCGACAATCAGGCGGATCAGGCGGGTTGGGTGGGACAGGATCGTCTCCTCAGGCCTGCGCGGCCGGTTGGGCGGGGGCTGACTTGCGCGCCTTGGCCGAGGCCAGGGTGTCGCGCAGATCAACCTCCATCTTTTGCAATTCGACTTCGGCAGCGGCACGACGGGCCTTGCCTTCGTCCGCGATTGCCAGGCTTTCGTTGATCGTGTCGATCAGGGTCTGGTTGGCCTTTTTCACCGTCTCGATGTCAAACACCCCGCGTTCCATTTCCTGGCGGACAACGCGGTTGGTCTCTTGCAGGTTCCGCGCGTTGGATTCCAACAGCTCATTGGTCAGGTCAGAGGCCTGTTTCACCGCTACGGCTGCCTCTTTCGAGCGTTGGATCGTCACCGCCTGCGCCAACTGCGTTTCCCACAGGGGTACGGTGTTCACCAGGGTCGAGTTGATCTTGATAACCAGTGATTTGTCATTTTCCTGCACCAGCCGGATTGAGGGCAGGCTTTGCATCGTGACCTGGCGGGTCAGTTTCAGGTCATGCACCCGGCGCTCCAGATCGTCACGGGCTGCGCGCAAATCGCGCAATTCCTGCGCCTTGATGACCTGATCATTCTCGGCGGCTGCGTCAATTTCGGCCTCTTTGGCGGGAATGTCGTTTGCGTCCACCTCGGCCAGACGGGCCTCACCTGCGGCGATATAGAGGGCCAACTCGTCATAGAAATCCAGCGTCTTGCCGTAAAGGACATCCAGCGATTTGATGTCTTTCAACAACGTATGCTCATGCGTGTTCAGATTGTCGGTGATGCGGTCAAGCTGGCCTTGCACGTCTTCATAGCGCGCAACGAATTTGGCAAAGGGCGCGCCGCGACCCAACAGCCGCTCCCACCAGCTGGCCTTGCGCCGCAGATCCAGTTCCGACACGGAAAACCCACGGATCGTGGTGACGATGTTGCGCAGGGAATCCCCGGCTGGGCCCGCATCCTTGTTTTTCACATCCTGCAGCATTTCCTGGCTGATCACCTGCAATTCAGCCTGCGCGCCCGACCCGAAAGAGATGATCGACTGGGTGTTGGACAGGTCCAGCTCTGCCATCCGTTTGCGGATCTCTGTGGCTTTGGCGGTGGGCGCGGATGCCAGCGGCACGATTTCGGCCATCGGTTCGGGCAGGATCACGGCCGCCACCTTTTCCAGCTCGGACGTGGAGGTGGGCGCGTTGGTCTGGGTATCGGACATCGGGAACTCTTTCCTGTCGGTGGGGCCGTAGAGGCCGCCTTGGGTCAACGGTTTTCCAGTTTCAGCCGGTCGCGCAGGACAGAAATCTCAATGTCCAGATCGGTGCGGTCATTGGCCATCAGCGCCTTTGAGCGGTCGGCAAAGGTGGTTTCAAGATCAGTCAGCAGGCTGTCCCAATCGGCGCGCGCGGTGGTGTCGGGGGCACCTGCGGCGCGGGTCTGCGCCCAGTGATCGGCGAATTTCGCCGTCGCGTCGCGCGCGCCCATCAGATAAACCGTCAGATACTTGCGCGCGGCGGTCAGATCGCCGGGATCCGATTCCACCTGCCGGAACAGCGCGCGCGCATGGGTGGCGAATTGCGCCACCCGCGTTTCGGCGCTGCGATCGCCCGCCCGCAAGGCGGCGTCCTGCATGGCGGTCAGATAGGCCTCACCCTCATCCACCACACGGGCGACCCGGTCGGTCTGAAAGCGGTCAATCCCCTCCATGCCCTTGTCGGACATCGGGTCCAGCCCGAAGGCGCCCACATGCAGTGCTGCCCCGGCCAGCGCGTAAAGCGCCGGATAGAGCGACAGACCATGTGCGATGATGCCCCCTACGGCCAGCGCTGCGCCACAGATCACCGCAGACAGCGCCAGACGCGGCAGGGCCGGACGGCGGGCCACTTTGCGCGCGGTCCATTCGGCACGGGCGCGCAGGCCTTCCCGTGCGGTCCAGGCCGACAGGATCAAGAGACCCCCCGCCGACAGGCCCATCAGCATCGCCCCCGGCGCATCGCCAAAGGCTGGAAAGAGAAAGGCAAAGGCGCTGAGAAACACCACCCGCGTGCGCCACAACCCCGACACCTTTACGACAGGCTGCATCACCGGGCCATTGCCCGGCACGACGGCACCCTGCGGGCTGAACTTGCCACCAAACCTTTGCGCCATCACACGCCCCCGGACCCGGCGACATACAGGATCAGAGCCACCAACAGGCCGAGCGACAGGGTTCTGAGACTGGTTTCAGACATTTTTCATCCCGAAAGGCGCTGGATTCATTCAGATTAGACCTTGGCCCGGCAAAAAGAGGGTAGCCAGACTGTTGCCGCAATCCTATCGCAGCCCCGCACGCACTGCCAGCCGCTTGGCAAGGGAATGCGCGGGTTTATTCCCCCGATGTCAGTCTGGGCGTTCACGTCGGGGTGAGGCGGGGCAAAAAAGCCCATTTTGCGCCTCGGTAACGCTCAACTGCGCTTGGGCCGCCCTGACGGGGGCTTGCCGCCTTGGGTCCGGGTTGGCACGCGGCGCGCCGCAGGCTTGGCTGCAGTCGATGCGCCCCGCGCGGTGCTGCCCGGCTTTGACGCGGGTTTGGCG
>JBATPI010000084.1:0-15065 GCA_049291415.1 Paracoccaceae bacterium
CACCTACCCACCGCCTTAGTGGTGATGCTCGGGCAACGCCTCGATCGACTCACGTGCCATCTGGGTGACGGCATGGACGGTCCCCTGATCGTCACGCATCACGTCCAGCTGAGCCAAATTCAGCGCAACCGGCTTGGTCCCGATTCCCAGGAACCCGCCCACGTCAACAACCACAAGGCTGCCGCTGCCTTGGCCGTGGAGGTGCGAAATGGATCCGACATTGCGGTCTTCCCGGTCGTAGATCGTCGCCCCTTCCAGATTCTGGGCGTTCAACTCGGCCGGGTCGAGACGTTGGTGATGTTGATGATCCATGGTATTGATCCTTTCGTTGATGGTTGTGATGTCTCAACGATAAAGCTGGCATACGGTTCCGCTGCCAGCCCCGCCGACGGCGATGATCCGCGCGGCCGGGAACCAAAGGGTGCTGCGGGCGTTAAGACCATGCTGGGCAAGCCGTAGATTTTGCGGCGCTGATAGAATTGGCAAAGCGCGGCGCAATGTCCCCCGCGCCTGAATTCACGGGGGCAAGATTGGATAGTTATTCTGACACCGCTGAACACTCGGCCGCAGGTCGGCTGGATGGTCCGGATGATGGTCTTGCCGTTCCGATCCGTTTTGAATTTTGGCGCGGCGGGTCGCTGCGTGATGTCGGTATTGATCTGGCCAAGCCTGATGCCCGGGCCCTGCCGTTTTTCGAAAAATTCCGATACAGCAATCGAATTAACGAAAATCAACGGGCAATCCTGAAAAACTATCTTGGTATTCAGCGTGCCGTTCGTGACGATGCGATCGTTACTCCGGCGGCGGAATGGTTGCTGGATAACCACCACATCGTCGAAGAAAGCTTTCGCCACCTGCGCCGTGATCTCAGCACCCGCGTTTACCGCAACCTTCCACAGGTGAAACTGGCCGACGGAACCGGGATTCCCCGAGCGTTGCTGTTGATGTGGCACTTTGTAGCGGTCACCAATTCCGAGATGACCTTGGGTGGGTTGTCGGACCTGATCGAGGGGTTTCAGCAACAGCAGGTGCTGACCATCGGCGAACTGTGGGCGATCCCGGCTCTTTTGCGCTTTGTCCTGTTGGAAAACCTGCGCCGACTATCGGATCGGGTAGAGCATGCCCGACAGCGGCGGATGGAGGCGAACGCGCTGGCCGACCGGCTGCTGGCATCGCCGACAGTCGATGTTGCAGCGCTGCTGGACCCGCATTCCCAGCATTGCAGCAATGAGACCTTTGCCTTGCAGCTGCTATACAGGCTGCATGACGGCAGCAACGCCTCACCCGCCGCCTTGAACTGGATCGAGAACAATCTGCGCCAGCGCACGTCTGATCCCGAACATGTGGTCGCCGCCGAGCATGCACGTCAGTCTTCGGGCAATGTCACCGTCGGCAACATCATCCGCAGCCTGCGCACCAGTGATGAGATAGATTGGTTCAAATGGTTTGAAACCGTGAGTGGTGTTGATCGGGCGTTGCGCCAAGGCGACGACTATCCGCAGTTGGACAAGACCACGCGCAACGCCTACCGCGAGATCATCGAGCAGATTGCCCGCCGGTCGGGCAAAAGCGAAGTTGCGGTGGCCGAAGCGGCCCTGGCGCGATCGGGACCCGAAAGTGGCGCGGGCGAAGTGCTGCTGGGTGCAGGATTGCGCGATTTTCAACGGTCCATGGGGTCGCGCCGGCGCCCAGCAGAGGTGCTGCTCAGCGCCTATCGTCGGCTGGGGTGGTTGGGAATTTTCCTGCCAGCCTTGGGCTTTACCCTGCTTTTTGCGGCCCTGATGTTGCAGGTGATGCCGCAGGGGCTGGCCTCTGGTGGGATGGTCCTGTTCTTTCTTTTGGCGCTGGTTCCCGCGTCAGAGGTGGCGATGGGTCTGGTCAACCTGTTTGGCGCGCGGCTTTTGGCCCCTCAGCGCCTGCCCGCCTATGATTATCTTGATGCGGTGCCCGACTCGGCCCGCACGCTGGTGGTGATCCCCTGTCTGCTGACCGGCTATGATGAGGTAGATTATCTGCTGCGGGCACTGGAGGTTCACTATCTTAGCAACCCTCGCGGAGCGGTTTCTTTCGCCCTGCTCAGCGATTGGCGCGACAGCCCGACTGAGACCGCAGCAGGGGACGCGGAATTGTTGGCCTATGCCAAAGCCGGTCTTGATGCGTTGGCACAACGTTATGACGACGATGGCATCCGCCGGTTCTATCTGCTGCACCGTACCAGGCTGTTCAATGCGCAAGATGGGCTGTGGATGGGTTGGGAACGCAAGCGCGGCAAACTGGTTGAGCTGAACCAGCTTTTGCGCGGTGATGCCGACACATCGTTCATGGAGACCGGGCCGCGCCCGCCGCAGGATATTCGCTTTGTCGTGACGCTGGACGCCGATACCCGACTGACCCGCGATGCCGTTCCCGCTCTGGTGGGAAAGATGGCGCACCCGGTCAACCGTCCGGTTGTCAATCCTGTTACGGGGCGGATTGTCAAGGGCCACGGAATTTTGCAACCCCGTCTGACGCCCTCGCTGACGGTGGGGACAGAAGCGTCTCTCTTCCAGCGGATTTTCTCGGTAAACCGCGGGCTGGATCCATATGTGTTCACCGCCTCGGATCTCTATCAGGACCTGCTGGGCGAGGGCACCTATACCGGCAAAGGCATCTATGATGTCGATGCCTTTGAGGCGACGACGCGGGGTCGAATCCCGGACAACACCGTGCTTTCACATGATCTTCTGGAAGGCTCATTCGCGCGCGCGGCGTTGGTTTCGGATGTGCAGATGGTCGAGGACTTTCCGATTGACTATCTGGTCGAGACGTCGCGCCAGCACCGCTGGGTCCGTGGCGACTGGCAGTTGCTACCTTTTATTCTGAACCCCAAAAGCGGACTTTCGGCGCTGGCGCGGCTGAAGATGGTCGACAATCTGCGCCGGTCGTTGACCGCACCGGTCTGGATGGTGGCATCCATTCTTGGCTGGTTTTTGTTGCCCTGGCAGCAGGCGGTGCATTGGCAGACACTGTTGGTGTTGTCGACCATTCTGACGCCGATCATGTCGGTCAATACCGGGCTGAAGCCATCCCAGCCAACGACCTCGCAGTTCTGGCATCTGGGCAATCTGGCCGCAGAAATCGGAATGCATCTGTCTGCGATGGCACTGCGGATCACCTTCATGGCGCATCAGTCGGCGCTGATGGCCGACGCCATCCTGCGCACGCTCTACCGTGTTTTCATCAGCCGTCGGAACCTGTTGCAATGGCACACCGCGCGTCAGGTCGCGGCAGGACCCGCTGCTGGAGTGGAAACCTACCTGAAAGCAATGATCGCCTCACCTGCCATCGCGGTCGTGGTGGTCTTGGCTGTGGCCGTGATCAATCCGCAGACGCTGATCCTCGCGGGCGCATTCGCAGCGATCTGGATCATTGCACCTTTGGTGGCGCAGACCGCCAGCCGCACGCTGGAGTCCAGTGACGCCCTGTCCATCCGCCCCGCTGACGTCACTGCGCTGCGGGAGGTGGCGCGGATCACCTGGCGCTATTTCGAAGAATTTGTCACCGTCGAAAGCAACCATCTGCCCCCGGACAATTTCCAGGACCACCCGGCGCCGAAACTGGCCGAGCGGACGTCTCCAACCAATATCGGGCTATACCTGCTGTCGGTGATTTCGGCGCGGGATTTCGGCTGGATCAGCATGAAAGACGCGCTGGACCGCATCGACCGCACGTTAAGCACCGTTGAGCGGATGGAGACCTTTCGCGGCCATCTCTTCAACTGGTATGACACCCGCGACCTTTCCGTTCTGCCACCGCACTACGTGTCTTCGGTCGATAGTGGCAATCTGGCGGGGCATCTGGTTGCCGTCTCATCGGCATTGAAAACCTGGGCGCGCAATCCGGTGATACACCAGATGACCGATCCCGAAGGGGTGCGCGATACGCTGCGGATCGTGCGCCGCCATCTGGATGCAGTGCCGGACGAACGCCGGGTCTTGCGCCCGCTGCGCCAAAGGTTGCAAGAGCGGATCGAGGGGTTTCAGCGCACCCATGACATCTTTTTGAAAGAGCCGCAGCTGGCGCCGGTGCGTGCAATCAGCCTGTCGGTGATTGCCGATGAAATCCGCAAACTGGCCCGTGCGTTGAATGTAGAATCGGAAAGTGAGGCGACGCACGATCTGCTGTGGTGGGTCGATGCACTCAAGGCAAATTGCGAGGTTCTGCTGACCCAGCCGACCGACAGCGCGTTACCTTTGCGTACCTTGCGTCAGCGGCTGGACCGGTTGTCTGAACGGGCACGGTCGGTGGCATTCTCAATGGATTTTGCTTTCTTGCTGAACCCCGAAAACACCCTTCTGTCGATCGGCTACCGCACCGAGACAGAGCAGCTGGATACGTCGACCTATGATCTTTTGGCATCCGAGGCCCGACTGGCCAGTCTGTTCGCCATCGCCAAGGGCGACGTGTCGAACCGGCACTGGTTCCGGCTGGGCCGTCCGATCACGACGCGGGGTTGGTCGCCTATGCTGCTGTCGTGGTCGGGGTCGATGTTCGAATACCTGATGCCGCCCTTGGTGATGCAGGAACGCCGTGGCGGCATTCTGGGCCAATCGAATTTGGCGGCGGTGGCCCGGCAGATAGAGCATGGCCGCCAACATGGCCTGCCATGGGGCGTGTCGGAATGCGCCTTTAATGCGCGCGACCGAGAGATGAACTATCAGTATCACGCCTTTGGCGTGCCCACGTTGGGGTTGAAGCGCATCGCACCCGATGACCGCGTGGTGGCGCCCTATGCCAGTGCGCTGGCCAGCCAGTTCCGCCCTCGCGACGCGGTTGCCAATCTGGCGCGGCTGGCCGCATTGGGCGCCGCCGGGCGATTTGGTTTTTTCGATGCCGTCGATTTCACGCCACGACGGCTGCCTGACGGGGTCAGCCATGTGGTCGTGCGCACGGTGATGGCGCATCATCAGGGCATGACTATCGCGGCTATTGCGAACACCGTGTTGGACGGTATTCACCGCAGGCGGTTTCATGACGATCCTGTGGTTCAGGCCGCCGAGTTGCTGTTGCAAGAGCGTGCACCAAGAGAGATCGTGCCCATCACGAGGTCGGTCGAACCGCAACGCGCCAGCACTGCAGACAGCGATATGAACCCGGTGGCGCAGACCATGGTGGATGATCCTGCGACGTCGCCCCGGGCCGTCGCGGTGCTGTCCAACGGCGTGTTTTCGGCGATGCTGACCGCAACCGGGGCGGGTTCGGCGCGGCTGGGAAATCGGGCGGTGACCCGCTGGCGCCCCGATCCTACCCGCGACACATGCGGCCTCTTTCTGTTTCTGCGCGACGTGGAGCGTCAGCAATGGTGGTCGGCGACAGCCGCGCCGCGCGCCGCCCCTGCCGAAATGACGAAGGCGATCTTTTCCGATCACAAGGCGGAATTTCTGAAAACGGCGCTGGGAATTGACAGCCATCTGGAGGTGATTGTTGCATCTGAGGCAAATGGCGAAGGGCACCGCTTGACCCTGCGCAACACCACCGCGTCCGAGCGGCTGATCGAAGTGACGTCCTACGGCGAGATTGTGCTGGATAGTGATGCGGCGGATCTTGCCCACCCGGCCTTTTCCAAAATGTTCGTGCGAACCTCTATCGGCCGGGACGGCAGCCTGATTACGGCCCGGCGCAATCGCCGGACGGCCGAGGACCGCATCCTGCATCTGGCCCATCTGATCTGCGGACGGCCCGATCTGCAAGAGACGCAGGCGGAAACCGATCGCCGAGCGTTCATCGGCCGAGGCCGTGATCTGGCAACTGCGGCCGTGTTTGATGCGGGGGCAGATCTTGGTGGTGGCGACGGCTTTACCCTTGATCCGATCTTCGCTCTGCGCCGCCGGGTGCGGCTGGCTCCGGGCAAGACGGTCCGGCTGACATTCTGGACCGTGGTTGCGGAAAGCGCAGAGGCGTTGGACAGCGCAGTCGCGCATTACTGCCAGCCCGAAACCTTTGACCATGAGGCGCGGCTGGCCTGGACCCGGTCACAAGTGCAGCTGCGTCATCTGGACATTACCCTGGAAGAGGCAGCACTGTTTCGTGACTATGCCGCCTATCTGGTTTATCCCGACACTCGCCTTGCCGCGCAGGATGATGACATCCGCAATGCGCTGGGTCCGCAATCTGATCTGTGGCAGTTTGGAATTTCGGGAGATTACCCGATCCTGCTGATCCGGACGGACAGCGAGGCTGATCTGCCGATTTTACGCAAAGCACTGAGAATGCAGGAATTCTTTCAGTCACGCGGTGTCGCCTGCGATCTGGTTATCGTGAACGAACGGGCGTCAAGTTATGTTCAGGATTTGCAGCATGCCATTGACGCGATGTGCGAAAATGCCGCCCGCGCCGGTCTGGGGGATGCCGCGCGGACGCATGTTTTTGCGCTAAGGCGCGATCAAATGCAGGATGACGGGTGGCGCAAACTGATGGCCGCCGCACGGATCGTGCTGCATACCGCCAACGGGACATTGTTCGATCAACTGGCGCGGCTGCGGCCCGCGCAAGGCAGTGCCGAGCGTTGGCCGCAACCGCGCCGACATCTGCTGCCGGCCCCGAAAGAGATGGAAGGCATCGCGCGCAGGGCGTTGGATTTTCCGCCCGAACCGCTGGATTTCTGGAATGGGTATGGTGGCTTTGCCAAAGGCGGGCGCGAATATGTTGTGCGCTTGCGCCACGGCCAGCACACGCCTAACCCGTGGATCAACGTGATCGCGCGACCTGATTTCGGCTTTCACATTTCTGCCGAAGGGGCGGGATATACTTGGGCCGCAAACTCACGCGACTATCAGATTACGCCGTGGTCGAATGATCCGGTCATCAATCGGCCCGGTGAGGCGTTTTATATCCGCGATCAGCAAACCGGCAGGATTGCGACGCCCTTTGCTTCGCTATCGACAGACCCCGGGGCGATCTTTGAGGCGCGGCACGGGTTGGGCCAATCGCAGTTCCGCTCATGGACTGACTGGATTGAGATTGAGGCGGTGCAGTGCCTGGCGCAGTCAGGCGCGGCCAAGCTGACTCGCCTGCGCGTGACCAATACCGGACAGCGGGCGGTGACGCTGGACTGTGCAGCCTATGCGGAACTGGTGTTGGGCAACGATGCAGGCCGCAATGCGGCAATGATCCGTGTCAAGGTCGATGGGGATCTGCGCGCCGTGCTGGCGGAAAACCCCTTCAGTCAGGATTATGCGGGGCGGGTGACGGCGCTGGCCTGCGACCGTCCACCCCGCGGCTTTTGCCTGACGCGCCGGGCGTTTTTGGGGCAGGGCGGCAGTATCACCCGACCTGCGGCGCTGACCAGCGTCTGGCCCGATGCCGATACCCGCAATCCGGTCAATGGCGATCCCTGTGCCGCGCTGGTGACAGAAATGCAGTTGGCCCCAGGCGAGTCTGGAGAGGTGGTGTTCATTCTGGCCAATGCCCCTGCTGCCGAGATCGTCGATTTGGTTCGCGTGACCACCGCGCCGACCCAGACCGCAGATGCGATGTCTGCCGTGGCCGCGGAATGGGACGATTTTCTGGGCGCGCTGCAGGTGACCACGCCCGATCCGAAGCTGGACCTGATGGTGAACACCTGGCTGCCCTATCAGAACCTGGCCTGCCGGATCCGGGCGCGCAGCGGGTTTTATCAGGCGTCGGGGGCGTATGGATTCCGCGATCAGTTGCAAGATACCAGCGCATTGATCCTGCAAGACGCCACTTTGGCGCGGCGCCAGATCCTTGCCGCCGCATCCCGACAGTTTGAAGAGGGCGACGTCCAGCACTGGTGGTTACCCGGCACCGGCGCAGGCGTCCGCACGATGATTTCTGACGACGTCGTCTGGCTGGCCCATCTGACAGCGCATTACATAAAGCGCAGCGGGGATACGGCGGTGCTGGATGAACCGGTCAGCTTTTTGCATGCGGCCCCCTTGGAACCCGGCCAGCACGATGCGTTTTTTCTGCCCGAGCAGTCTGGCACGATCGCTTCTTTGTATGACCATTGCGTCCGCGCGCTGGACCTTGCTATCGCCCGGACCGGGGCGCATGGCCTGCCGCTGATTCTGGGGGGTGACTGGAACGACGGCATGAACCGTGTGGGCGAGGCGGGCAAGGGTGAGTCGGTTTGGCTGGGCTGGTTCCTGTGTGCCACGCTGGATGCTTTTGTGCCCATTGCCAAAGCACGCGGCGACGCCGACCGGGCGGCGCAGTGGCAGGCGCATCGAGACAGCTTGGGGGCTGCGTTGGAAAAGGCCGGTTGGGATGGCGACTGGTATCGGCGTGGCTATTATGACGACGGCACGCCGTTGGGTTCGGCGCAAAGCGAAGAATGCCGCATCGATTCCATCGCGCAATCCTGGGCCGTGATTTCAGGCGCGGCGCGGCCCAAGCGGGCGGCAAAGGCGCTGGAGGCAGCATTGGAGAATCTGGCCGACCGCCAAGCGGGCATCTTGCGTCTGTTCACGCCACCCTTTGAATCGACGCCAAAGGAACCCGGCTACATCAAGGGCTATCCGCCGGGTGTGCGCGAGAATGGCGGGCAGTATACCCACGCGGCGACCTGGGTGGTCTATGCCTTGGCCCTGTCGGGGCGCGGCGACGATGCCCATGCCATGTTCGACATGCTGAACCCGATATCCCATGCCCTGACGCCGGAAGATACCGACCACTACCGGGTTGAGCCCTATGTCGTGGCGGCCGATGTTTACGGAGCCGAAGACAAGACCGGGCGCGGCGGCTGGACCTGGTACACCGGGTCTGCCGGTTGGCTGTATCGGTCGGCAGTTGAGGGGCTGCTGGGTATAGCACTTGAAGGCGGAACGCATCTGCGGATCACGCCCGCTCTGCCGCGCGACTGGCCGGGATATTCGGCGCGGTTGCGCCACGCCGGACGGAATTACGACATAGCGGTCAGTCGAAATGGCGATGGTTGGCAAATCACCCTGAATGGGGCGGCGGCATCCGGGGCCGACGGCAGGTTCTTGCTGGATTGACGGGCGGTCTGGTTTGCGGGTGACCCGCATCGCCAGAAGGCAACTTGACCATCTTAAGATCATCTGTATAACATCCACATGGATGGAGAAACACATGTCGACGGTGGTAAAGTTCAAAGACAAGGGCCCAGAGTCCGAGAAGATCACGATCAATCTGGGGTATGTCGACCTGGGGCGGATCGACCTTTTGGTGCAGGAGGGTTTCTACTCAAACCGCTCGGATTTCATCCGTGCGGCGATCCGCAGCCAGATTACGGGTCATGATGAAATCGTCACCCGATCAATCGAACGGCACACCATGGAACTGGGTCTGCGCGACTATCACTGCCGCGATCTTGAGGCGCTGCGCGATGCGGGCGAAATCTTGCATGTCAAGGTCGTCGGGCTGGTGCGGATTGCGCCGGATGTTCCGGTGGACCTTGCCTTGCAGACGATAGGCTCAATCACCGTTCTGGGCGCCTTGCAGGCGTCGGCGGAGATCAAAACAGCTTTGGCGGACAGAATATTCTGATCTGCCCTCACGAAGGGACTCTTGCGATGAAACTATTCCCGAACGGCCCAAACGGCCGGAGGATACCCCTTGCCCCCAGTGCCATACCGGGCAGTGCGGCCGCGCTGGTTCAGCAGACACTGGCGCAACATGGGCTGGCAGCACCCGGTCTGTTGGGCGGTCACCCTGCCCAGATGCCCTCAGACCTGCCCAAAGGGGCGCGATTTGACCGCGACCAGTTTGCCTGTGGCGCGGGGCAGCGCGACTATTGGCTGTACACGCCGGGGTCCGCCAAGGATGGCGGCGCGGGGTTGGTCGTGATGCTGCACGGCTGCACCCAGACACCGCAGGACTTTGCGGCAGGCACAGGTATGAACCAGCATGCCGAGCGCCATGGCCTGAGTGTGCTTTACCCCGCTCAATCCCGGGGGGCGAATGCGCAGAGTTGCTGGAACTGGTTCAGCCAGGCCGATCAGCGCCGCGACCGCGGCGAGCCGGCCATCCTGTCGGGCATGGCCCGGCAGATCGTCGCAAATCAGAATATTCCGCCCAGCCGCATCTATGTTGCAGGCCTGTCTGCCGGGGGGGCGATGGCGGTGATTTTGGGCGAGGCTTATCCTGATCTGTTCGCCGCTGTGGGCGCGCATTCAGCGCTGCCCTTTGGCGTGGCCTCTGACGTGGCGTCGGCATTTTCCGCCATGGCAGGGCACCCGACCAAAGGCGGGCTGACGACCACATCCGGCATCAAATCACCCACCATTGTCTTTCATGGAACGGCAGACACCACTGTGCATCCAAACAACGGCCAGCGCATCGCAAAAGATGCGACGTCGCATGGCATGGCACAGGTTCAGACTGTGGAGCACGGCCGCACAGGGGGCCGCAGCTTCAGCCGCGCAATCACCTCATCGGACCCCGGCCAGCTGGTCGAGCATTGGGTCGTTGAGGGTCTGGGCCATGCCTGGTCCGGCGGTCAGGATGCAGGCTCTTACACCGATACGAAAGGGCCCGACGCCAGTGCCGAGATGGTGCGCTTTTTTCTGCAGGCCGACAAAGAAAAGGTGTGAATCAGGCTGACTGCGGATTGGTGTTCACCGCCCACTCTCGTTGGGCCACATGAAGAGACTTGGGAACCAGGGACCCTTGCCTTGCGTTGATTTCGATAGCCGCGCCATACGTCCCGACTGGGTTCCAGCAGGAGAGCTATGTCGGATGACACGAAAACCATCAAAAACCTGCTGGTCGGCCTCTTCAGCCTCATGGCGTTCAGCGCGGTCTACTTTGCGCGTGACATGTTCTTGCCGATCGTCATCGGCGTGATGGTGGCGCTGACGCTCAGCCCTGTGGTTCGCTCATTGGCGCGGCTTGGGATGCCTCAGGGGAAGTCCGCGGTGGTGTTGATCTTTGGTGCTGCGGCCGGGCTCTGTCGCAAACATTCGCGGTGAATGGGCGACGGTTTTGCTTGCCTTAGGCTACTCGGCCAGTGCCGCGAATTGAGCAAACGTGCCTAGTCCGGGCGTCAACGGATCCTTGCGGATCATGTTCGCGACCGCGATACCTTCCAAAGTTGCCGAGGCTGAAACGAAGGATTTGAAACCGCGCATTCGTCGGATCCTTTTCTTGATGCAGCGGTGGTCCTGCTCGACCCCTGGCCGGCTCGTTTGAACCGGTGGCACTCCCGGCTCGATATTGAGGTATTTGATCCGCACCATCTCGATCGGGATCGGGCAGCCGAAGCGCTGCAACATGCGGTTGATCCCAGTGATGCCTGCGGTGTTGGCGCCGCTTTTATCAATCACGATTTTTCACGGCAGACCGTTCACGTCCAGCGCAGGGGCGACGAACTTGGTGGCGGCCATCGTGTTGCGCCGTTTTGAGAGCATGAACCGAAAGTCCGCGAAGCGAAGTCAAGGGTTTTTCAAACACGTCGACGGCCCGGCAAAGCTTCTCGATAAATGCAGAGTATTCATCTTCCAGCCAGCGGGTAGGTTCATTCGCCGTTCACTTTGATCTATCTCTCATCTGGCACCCGGCAGGGCATTGCAAGCTATGTCCCTAGAGGGCATGCGCCAGGACCGGTTGACAAGGGCCTTGCGCCGTCGACCGTTGCTGGCAATCAGCAGCCAGTATTTGGCGAATCCGTTGCCCGGCAGCTTATACCGTGCAAAAGCGAGAGAGAGCGGTTCAGCGTCGCGTGATCAACCAGCACGCCTCGTTTGGCCAATCGCCTTTTGACAGCCCACCTCTCCGTGGCAGACAATGGCCTTGGTCAGGAAAAATTCAGCTGCCACCGACGCAGCTGCACGTCCGGGTCGGTTGCTGCACCGAGGACATCTGGCGCCGTACGCCTGCGGTCAATCTGGACGGTACATTCCTTGGCTGCAAGCTCATCGTACCTGACCTGCTTCCCTTAGAGTCCCCGTTTATGAGTTAGCTCTGTTCAGGTTTTGGCCTTCCTTTGACCGGTTAGCATAGTCCCACGGTGTCAGGCCAGCGAGGCTTGAATGTGGGCGATGATGGTTGAAGTCGTCGCGCCATACCGCCACCAGACTGCGGGCGCGGCGCAGGCTGTCGAAGAGGTGTTCGTTCAGCAGTTCGTCCCTCATTCTGCCATTGAAGCTCTCCACGAAGCCATTCTGCATGGGTTCGCCCCCCTCTCACGCATGCGAGCATGCGTTGCCGGACAGCGGGCGCGATGTAGTGCCATTCGACCTTGCGGTCTCCCTGCCAATTCAGGGTCGCATTGCTGGTCAGTTCCGTCCCGTTGTCGCTGACCACCTTGCAGGGATAGCCGCGCATCTCGGCGATCCGATCCAGTTCGCGACCAACGCGGATGCCTGACAGCGATGTGTCGACAACAGCGGCCAGGCATTCCAGGCTGAAGTCGTCGATCACGTTCAGAATGCGGAATCCCGTTGCCGACAGGCGAATGGAACATTCGCCGAGAGGGGCGTGCGCAGGACAGGCTGTCAGAGACGAAGTCCAGGCTCCACCGCTGGTTCGGGCCCTTGGGGGATCGCCATCGGTGCTCTGGTGCCCAAGGCACGCTTTCTGCCGCCCGTTGCCCGGCAGGGTATTGCGAAGCAATGCCCGGGAGGAGCGTATGCGCACTGTCAGACCCTCTTCTTTGTAGATGCGATACAGCCTCTTACAGTTCACAGACCAGCCATCGCGCTTCAGCTGCACATGCGGTCGCCCCCTCTCACGGTTTGCAAGCAAACCGTGAGAGGGCAACGGATAGCCGAACCGCCGTCGTTCTGACGACAGATCCGTCAGCCGTGCTCGCAGGTCAGCGTCATCTGATCTGGTTGGCGACCGGCGATACACTCGCGGATCGATCCCCGCCAAAGCACAGGCCCGCCGCTGCCGATATCCCTTCTGGTTCACGGCCCAATCCACGGCGCGACGCCGCGCATCACCCTCTCACACATGCAAGCATGTGTTGCCGGGCAACGGGACCTCAGAAGTTTTTTCCCAGCATCTCCTTCAGCGTGGACACATCCATCATCTGCTCGGCCAGCAACTTCTTGAGCTTGGCATTCTCCGACTCCAGCACCATCAGTTTTCTGGCGTTCGACACTTCCCCTCTCACACAGGCTTTGCATGTGTTGCCGGGCAATGCATGCCGCCGAATTTGGATCGCCATTTGTAGAAGGTCGCATCCCCTCTCGCGCATGGTATGCGATGCCGGGCAGCGGCTGACGCCATGCTTGCGGCACAAATCCGGCCTGGTGCTCTTTCAGAATGCCCACTCTCGACAGATTACTCCGCAATCCGTTGGCCGTCAGGTGAATGCTTGCATTCACCGTCAGGCGCCTGCCGGGCAATGGATGATCTGTTCCTCGGTGAACCTCGATCGCGTCATCGTCTGTCTCCTTTGATAGGAACAGACTACCCCTAAATCGCGGACTTTTCAGGGGAGCAGGTCATACCAATCATGCGGGGACGTGGTGGCGGCGCGATCATCAATCTCGGATCGATCTTGGGCCAAGTCGGCAGCAGCGTTGCTGTCGCCTATGTGGCATGTAAGGGTAGAGTGCGGCTTGAAGTTACCCACAAGTTGAGGTCGGCCTCGGATTAGCAGGCATATTTGGTATTGACCCATCGGAATCCGGCATGATTCGTTCTCTGGCACCTCAACGGATCGGGTGCAGGTATGAGATCTTGGGTGGATGACGAAACAGCGAGCTGCGATCTTGGTGATGCGCGGCTCAACCGGCGGCTGGGCGTAATGCTGGCGGCCATGGGAGAGCGACCCGGGAAATCGCTGCCCACGGCGTTCCAGGATTGGGCGAACACCAAGGCGGCCTACCGCTTCTTCGCGAACAAAAATGTCTGCGAAGACAAGATCATGGCGGGCCACTTCGCCGCCTCGGCCCTGCGGGTTCAGGCGACGAACGGCCCAATCCTTGTCCTGCAAGACACCACCGAATTCTCCTTCAAGCGCGCCGAACCCGAGAAGATCGGCTTCACCAAGACCTCTTGCGGCAGGAAGGGCAAGGAGGGTCGGCACAGCCAGCACATGATCTGTGGCATGCTCATGCATGCTAGCCTCGCCGTTACGCCCGAGGGCTTGCCGCTCGGGCTGACCGCGGCGAAATTCTGGTCCCGGGAAAAGTTCAAGGGCACGAAGGCGCTGGCGCGTAAGGTCAATCCGACGCGGGTGCCGATCGAGCAGAAGGAAAGCATGCGCTGGCTGGATAATCTGCGCCTTTCGACGGAACTGATCGGCGCGCCGGAGCGATGCGTCCATATCGGCGACCGCGAGAGCGACATCTATGAACTCTTCTGCCTTGCCCGTGAGCTGGGGACGAATTTTCTGGTCCGCTCCTGCGTCGACCGGCTGGCCGAGGACGGCGACACCACCATCGCGCAGGTCATGACCGGCATCGAACCCAGTGGTACGCATCTTGTCCGCTTTCGTGATGCGGCCGGCCAGCCCCAGGAAGCCCGTCTTGCCGTCCGGTTCGCGACGATGATTGTCTGCCCGCCGATCGGAAAGCAGAAAAGATATGAACATCAGCAGCTTCAGATCATCCATGCCGCCGAGATCGACCCACCGGGTCACCGGGACCCGCTGCTTTGGAAGCTGGTTACCAACCTCGAAGTGACCTCGTTCGAGCAGGCCGTCCAGAAGCTCGAATGGTACGCACGACGGTGGAGCATCGAGACCTTCTTCAAGACGCTGAAGACCGGATGCCGGATCGAGGACATCCGCCTGACCACCGCCGACCGGTTGGCCAACTGCATCGCCCTGGCCTGCATCACCGCATGGAGGATCTTCTGGATGACGATGCTGCGCAGAGCCGAACCGGCCGGCGCCGCCGCCGCAATCTTTGCCGATACGGAGCTGGCGCTGCTCGAGCGCACCACTCCGGCGCCAAAGCCGGGCCAGACCCGTGATCTCGATTTCTACCTGACGGCCGTCGCCCGCCTCGGCGGCTACCTCGCCCGACGACACGACCCGCCACCCGGAACCATCATCCTCTGGCGCGGCTTCTCCCGCCTCGCAGATCTCGTCATCGGCTTCGAAGCCGCCCTCCGACCCGACGACAAAACTTGTGGGTAATTGAAAG
>JBATPI010000085.1:0-29688 GCA_049291415.1 Paracoccaceae bacterium
CGGCAGCGCCACCTGCATCGCCAGCGCGCGCACGGGGTCGGGCGAGGGCGTGCCGCCGGGCGGATACCAGGGCGGATTGGCGATCACCTGATCGAAATCGCGGCGCAGCGCGCGGGGTATCTGGGTCAGATCACCGGTCTCCACCTGCATATCTGCGCCATTGCGGGCAGCATTGCGGCGCGCCAGATCGGCATATTCCGGCTGCACCTCCAGCCCGGTCAGCTGCAACCCCGGCACCCGTGCGGCCAGACACAGCGACGCCGCCCCCGCCCCGCAGCCCAGATCCAACACCGATTGCCCGGCCCGCGCGGGACAGGCCGCCGCCAAAAGGGCCGGGTCCGTTGCCGCGCGATAGCCGCGCAAGGGCTGCAACAGCCGCACGCGCCCACCCATAAAGCCATCATCAGACAGCTGGTCTGCGGGAAAGACCGCCGGCCCTTTGGTCACGCCACCGGCTCCATCCCGTTGTCGCGGCAGATCACCCGCGCCAGGAACAGATCGCGGTCCGCTACCATCAGTCGCTGCGGCAGAATGCCCATGGATCCGTCAAGGACGCTCATGTGGACGTCCATGGCGAAGGCGGCTATACCCTCACCCTCAAGAAGGACTGTCGCAAAGGCGATCACGGTGGGGTCGGTCGTGCGCAAAAGCTCTTTCATGCTATGCAATTAACCGCGCCATCCCATCGGGGCAAGGCCGGGCGACAAAGGGATGGGGATGGACCGGATGGTGCAGACGCCAAAAGAGGGGCCACAGGACAGGCTTGCCTCATGGCTGGCCGAGGATATGGCGGCGGTCAACGCGCTGATCCGCGACCGGATGGCCAGCGAACATGCGCCACGCATTCCCGAGGTGACCGCCCATCTGATTGAGGCGGGGGGCAAGCGGCTGCGCCCGATGCTGACGCTGGCCGCCGCGCGGCTGTGCGGCTATGCCGGCTCTGATCACCAAAAACTGGCCGCCACTGTGGAATTCATCCACACCGCCACGCTGTTGCATGACGATGTGGTGGATGAAAGCAAACGTCGCCGCGGCCGCCCCACAGCCAACCTCTTGTGGGACAACAAGTCTTCGGTTCTGGTCGGCGACTATCTCTTTGCCCGCAGTTTTCAGTTGATGGTGGAAACCGGGTCGTTGCGGGTGTTGGACATTCTGGCCAATGCCAGCGCGGTGATCGCCGAGGGCGAGGTGCTGCAGCTGACCGCGGCGCAGGATCTGGCCACCACCGAAGACATCTATCTGAAGGTGATCCGGGGCAAGACGGCGGCACTGTTTTCCGCGGCGACCGAGGTAGGCGGCGTGATTGCAGCCGTGCCAGAGGTACAGGTGCAGGCGCTGCACACCTATGGTGACGCGCTGGGGATTGCGTTCCAGATTGCCGATGATCTGTTGGATTACGGTGGGTCGTCGGCCACCATAGGCAAGAACACCGGCGATGATTTCCGAGAGCGTAAGCTGACCCTGCCGGTGATCAAGGCCATCGCCCGGGCTGATGCCGAGCAGCGCGCCTTCTGGACCCGGGTGATCGAAAAGGGTGATCAGCACGACGGCGATCTGGACCATGCCTTGCTGCTCTTGGATCAGACCGGCGCCATGCAGGCTGCGCGGGATCAGGCGCTGGAGTGGTCGGCCCGCGCGCGAAAGGCGCTGGACACGCTGCCCCCGCATCCATTGCGCGACATGCTGGCCGATCTGGCCGCCTATGTGGTGGCCCGGATCAACTGAGCATCCGGCCTGCCGCGACCCACCAACCCGGCCTCTGGGCTGACAGGGCCTGCGCCGCCGCGTGGGCAGGGGCCGCATGGGCAAAAAGGCCAAAGCAGGTCGCGCCTGACCCCGACATCCGCGCCAAAAGGCACCCGTGCTGCACGGCCAAAGCAGTGATGACATCGGCAATCACCGGGGCCAGCGTCAGCGCGGCTGGCTGCAGGTCATTGCGCTGACGGTCCAGCCAAGCCGCCAGCGCCGCAGTATCACGCCAGGCCGCGGGTGCTGTCATCGGCGCATGATCGCGGCGCGTCAGCGCGCCAAAAACCGCCGGGGTGGACAGCGCAACTTTGGGATTAGCCAGCACCAGCCAGGCTGCGGGCAGTGCCACCGGAGCCAGCCCCTCGCCCACCCCGGTCATCCGCACCGCGCGCCCCTGCAGACAGACCGGCACATCGGCCCCCAGCGCCAGCACCGCCTCGGCGTCGGGCAAGGGCCGCCCCATCCGCGCCATCGCCCGCAGCACCGCCGCGGCATCCGCCGACCCGCCGCCAATGCCTGACGAAACCGGCAGCATCTTGTCCAGACAAACCGAAACACCGCCACCCATCGCCGCAGCCGCGCGCAGACAGAGGTTGTCCTGACCCAGCGACAGGCCCGCCGCCTGCGGGCCGGTGATCTGCATGCCCTGCCCCGGGGCCACCGTCACCCTATCGCCCAGACCGGCAAAGACCACCAGACTGTCCAACAGGTGATAGCCATCCGCCCGCCGCCCGGTCACATGCAGCGCAAGATTGATCTTGGCCGGGGCGAATTCGCTCTCAGTTGCCATTCTCGGCGGGGGCTTCTGTGGGCGCTGCCGCGGGGACATCGTCGGGGCCAGTGGCTGGGGCCACCATCGGCGTGACGCCTTCATCCGCCAGAACAGCGTCCAGACCCAGCTCCAGCTTGCGGCGGATCCGCACGGCATCTTTGGCGTCCGGAGTGTAGGACAACGCGCGATGCCACTGGAATTCGGCCTCGCGCTTGCGCCCCACCATCCAATAGACATCGCCCAGATGGTCGGTCACCACCGGGTCCACCGGTTCCAGCATTGAGGCTTTTTCCATCGGCGCCAGCGCATCGGCATAGCGGCCCAGCCGGAAATAGGCCCAGGCCAGACTGTCAACGATATAGCCCGATTGCGGCTCGGCGCGGACAGCCTGCTGGATCAGGCCCAGGGCCTCATCCAGTTTCAGCCCGCGATCCACCAGCGAATAGCCCAGATAGTTCAGCACCTGCGGCTGCCCGGGGTTCAACTCCAGCGCCTTTCGGAAATCGGCCTCGGCCTTATCCCAGTTCTTTTCGCTTTCAAAACAGACGCCGCGGCTGAAAAACAGCGGCCAATGGGTGCGATCGACCGCCGGCACCAACGCCAGTGCGGCGTCATAGGCCGGAATCGCCTCGGCGCAGCGGTGTTCGCGGCGCAAAATATCGGCCAGCGCACTTTGCACCACCACCAGATGGCCATGACTGCGCGCCAAGGCCTGCAAGACCTCAACCGCGGCCTCTTTCTTGCCCGCTGCATACAGCGCGTCCGCGCGACCGATCTCGGCGCTATAGAACACCGGGTTGTCCTTGGGGAACAAAGCATAGGTGTCCACGGCCAGATCATGCTGGTTCAGGTCTTCCAGCGACTGCGCGGTCAGTAGCAGCGCCTCGGCGTTGGCCGGGTCCAGATAGTTGGCCACACGGCTGTGCAACAACACATAGGCCGCGTCGGCGTCGCCCTGCAGCAAGGCGCCGATCGTGTAGAACACCTCGGCAATGCCGGCGCGGGCTGATGGGATCATGTCAAAGGGCAACGGTTCTCCAGCCTTCAGACGGGTGCGCAGGGCGTCCAGCGTCGGCTCGGGGTCTGGGCCAAAAGCCTTGTCCAACAAGTCCAGCGCGTCGGGATTACGCTCTAGTTGCGACAGAATCTGCACATAGGCGATCACGCCGCGCCGGTTCAGGTTGATCGGCCCTGCAGCGGTGCCGGACAGAATCGCCTCGGCGCCTTCGAAGTCACCGGCCACGGCCAATGCCAGCGCCTTGTGATAGAGGCCGGCCGCTTCCATTCCGCGCATCTCGGCCACGGCGTCAAAGCCTTTCAGGGCCTCGGACATCTTGCCAGCGCCCATATTGGCCCAGGCCAGGATCAGATCATCCAGCACCGGTCCCAGCTTGCGCCCATCGGCGGCCGCCTGAATCAATGCCGGGTAATCTTCTGCAAAGGCCTCGGTCGCGTCGAAGGCAAAGGCGGCCAACTGATCGTCACGGCCATCATCACCCAAGGACTTGGCCATGCGGGCGGCATTGTCAAAATCGCCCAGCGCCAGATAGGAATACAGCGCCCCCTCAATCAGCGCCTGATTTTCATCATCGGCAGCCAGCGCCTTGGCAAACCAGGTTGCGGCGGCGCGAAAATCGCTGCTGCTTTCGGCAACGCGGGCGGCCAGATAGGCACCGGAGTCCGCTGGGGGTTGCACCACAACCACCTCGGCGGTCACCGTGTCGTCCGCCTCTTGCGCCCAGGCATGGCCGGTCAAAGCCAGAACCATCGCCAGAGCCGTCAGGCCAGAGGTTCGGATGCGCTGCATGGTAAGCCTTTCGTTGCGAATGGTTCCATAGCTATCCGCCCGTTGCGCGGCTGGCAATGCAGGCGCGGTGCGCAAAGCCCCCGCTCGCGCAATTGTCAAAGCGGGGGGGGCCGGACGTTATCTGGATGGGCTCACATGTTGGGATAGTTCGGCCCGCCGCCGCCCATCGGCGTGGTCCAGGTGATGTTCTGCAGAGGATCCTTGATATCGCAGGTCTTGCAATGCACGCAGTTCTGAAAGTTTATCCGGAACGTCGCGTCATTGCCTTCGCCCAACACCTCATAGACCCCGGCCGGGCAATAGCGCTGCGCGGGTTCGTCATACTCAGGCAGGTTGACCCGGATCGGGATTGTCGGATCGGTCAGCTTCAGATGCGCGGGCTGGTTCTCATCATGATTGGTAAAGCTGAACGCCACGTTGGTCAGCCGGTCAAACGACAGTTTGCCGTCCGGGCGCGGATAGGCGATTTTCTTGAAGTCCTTCGCCTTCCCAGTCGCCGCCGCATCGGTCTTGCCATGTTTCAGCGTGCCGAAGATCGTCATGCCCAGGGTGTTCATCCACATGTCCACGCCGCCGCCCATCAGGCTGGCAACCAACCCGTATTTCGACCAGAGCGGCTTGACGTTGCGCACCTTTTTCAGGTCTTTGCCAATTGCGCCGCCACGCACCTCGGCCTCATAATCGGCCAGTTCATCCCCCTGACGGCCCGCCAGAATCGCGGCATGTGCGGCCTCGGCTGCGGCCTTGCCCGACAGCATGGCGTTATGGTTGCCCTTGATCCGCGGCACGTTGACCATGCCGACCGAACAGCCCAGCAATGCCACGCCCGGCGCCACCATCTTGGGCATCGACTGATATCCGCCTTCGGAAATTGCCCGCGCGCCATAAGCGATGCGTTTGCCACCCGCCAACAGTTCAGCCACCATCGGGTGATGCTTGAAGCGTTGGAATTCCATGTAGGGATAAAGATGCGGGTTGCGATAATTCAGGTGAACCACAAAGCCGACGTAAACCTGATTGTCCTCAATGTGGTAGATAAAGCTGCCACCGCCTGCATTCTTGCCCAAGGGCCAGCCCATGGTATGGGTGACGGTGCCCAACTTGTGCTTGGCGGGATCAATCTCCCAGATTTCTTTCATGCCAAGGCCGTATTTTTGCGGCTCATGCCCTTTGGACAGGTCGTATTTGGCGATGACTTCCTTAGCCAGACTGCCGCGCACACCTTCGGACAGAAAGACATACTTGCCGCGCAGTTCCATTCCCGGCTCATAGGACGGGCCGGGTTCACCGGTTGCCGGATCGCGGCCGAATTCACCCGCCACCACACCGGCGACGCGATTTCCGTCATAGACCAACTCACTGCAGGACATGCCGGGGAAAATTTCTACGCCCAACCCTTCGGCCACGCCCGCCATCCAGCGGCACACATTGGCCATCGAGACGATGTATTTGCCGTGATTGTTCATCAAGGGCGGCATCGGCCAGTTCGGAATGCGGATCTGCCCGCCTTCGCCCAGCATGTAGAAGTTGTCATGCTTGACCTGCACCTTGATCGGTGACTCCATATCGCGCCAATCGGGCAACAGCGCGTCCAGACCGCACGGGTCCAGAACTGCGCCAGACAGGATATGCGCGCCAACCTCGGACCCTTTTTCCAGGACCAGCACCGACCGCTCGGGGTCCAGCTGCTTCAGGCGGATCGCCGCCGACAGGCCGGCAGGCCCCGCGCCCACGATGACAACATCATATTCCATGCTTTCGCGCTGGACCTGGCTCATGGCTTTCCCGCTTTCCCGGCTGGTTCTCTTGGCTAGGTTGATTGCCCCAAGGGCAGGCCAAGGTCAACCATGACGCAAGATCACACCATGATAACCCGGTGCGCGCGACATTTTCTTCACCTCAGGCGACAGCATGCCGCCTGCCCCGGCATTCGCCCTTGCAATTCGCGCGGGCATGCGATGATTTGGGGCGAACGTGCGCGAAGTCATGGGTCGGGTCCCCCCGAACCGTGGCTTCTCTTTTTGACTGGTGGACCACATGGAAAAAATCCCTATGACGCGGCGCGGCTATGATGCGCTGGACGAAGAGCTGCGGCTGTTGAAATCAGAGGCGCGCCCCGCCGTGATCCGCGATATTGCCGAGGCACGCGCCCATGGCGATTTGTCGGAGAATGCCGAATACCACGCCGCGCGCGAAAAGCAGGGCTTTATCGAAGGTCGCATCAAAGAGCTGGAGGGGGTGATCTCTCTGGCCGAGGTGATCGACCCGGCCAAGCTGTCGGGTAGCGTCAAATTCGGTGCCACGGTACAGCTGGTCGATGAAGACAACGATGAGAAGAAAACCTACCAGATCGTCGGTGAAGTTGAGGCGAATATCGAAGCGGGCCTCTTGAATGTCCGCTCACCCCTCGCCCGCGCCCTGATCGGCAAGGAAGAGGGCGACAGCGTCGATGTTGTCACTCCCGGCGGAACGCGCAGCTACGAAGTGCTGTCGGTGCGTTACGTCTGATCATGACCGATAGCCCCGGACCCTCATCTGACCTTGGACTGGCCGCCGAAGCGGATCGGGGCCGGAACGCCCGGATGACAGAGATCGTCGCCGGCGTCCTCAGCGTCGTCTGGGTGATCGCGGTCTTGGGCTATGTGCTGGCCTCGCCGCCCGGCAATGACGTGCAGACGCTGGGTCTGGTGATGACGCTGCTGATCGTCTTTCTGCCGCTGGCACTGATCTGGGTGGCGGTTGTTACCCTGCGCTCGGTCCGCGACCTGCGGGCCGAAGCCGCCCGCCTGCAAACCACGGTTGAGGCGATGCGCGCCTCATACGTGCAAAACGCCCAGCAGATGCAGTCTGCCGCGATCCGCCCGTCGGTCGAGAAAAAACTCGATGAGATCGCCGCCGTTACCAAACAGGCAGAATCGGTGCTGGCCACATTTTCCACACGCCGCGACGCCGCGCTGACCGTGCCCTCGGCGGATCGCAAGGCCGCCCTGGCCGTGCCCCGACCCGACCCCGAGGCCGAGCAGCCTGGCCTGGCCTTGGGCACACCCGCCGAAGACATGCGCCCACCACTTTCGGTGGTTGATTTCATCCGCGCCCTGCAGTTTCCCGAAACGCCCGAGGATAAAGAGGGCTTCCGCTCGCTGCGTCTGGCACTGGAAGATCGCACCGTGGCCAAGCTGATCCGCGCAGCCCAGGACGTGCTGACCCTGCTTAGCCAAGAGGGCATCTATATGGATGACCTGAAACCCGAACTGGCCCGCCCCGACCTGTGGCGCCGCTTTGCCGCGGGCGAACGCGGACGGTCCATCGCAGCACTTGGCGGCATCCGTGACCGCTCCAGCCTGGCGCTGACCGCCGCGCGAATGCGCGAAGATGCGGTGTTCCGCGATGCCGCCCACCATTTCCTGCGCACCTTTGACAAAACCTTTGCCGTCTTTGAATCAAATGCCACCGATTCGGAACTGGCCGATCTGGCCGATACCCGTACCGCCCGCGCCTTCATGCTGTTTGGCCGTGTCACCGGCGTCTTCGACTGACCGCCGCTCCACGCTTCATCTTGGCCCAAATATCCCACGGGGGTGCGGCGGTGTGAAACCCCCGCTGCTTCGGCCTCACCGTCAGCTCAGATCCCGAACCATCGTCGTCGCTGCAGCAAAGCCGAACAGATGGCGCAGCGGCCCCAGACGCTCGGTCTTCAGCGCGACGAACCCCTGCCGCTCATACAATGCCCTTGCGCGCCAATTGCTGTCGATCACTTCCAGACGGATCGAGCCATAGCCCCGCGCCATCCCTTCTTGATACAGCGCCTGCAGCAGGGCGACCCCCACGCCCTGCCCCCGCGCCTCACGGGTGACGGCGATCCCGTCGATCAAAAAGCGGTGGTTGTCCACCTCATGTGCCAGCGTCCACAGCGCCAGACTGCGCCACAGCGCGCCAAACACCCCATAGACGCCGCGCATCTGCGCAAAAGACCCGCCGACAAACCCGCCCTCGGGCGATTTGAACCCGGCAATGCCCAGCAAACGCCCGTCCGCCGCCTGCGCGCAAATGCAATGCGCCTCGCCCATAGTGGCATCCAGAAATGCCAGCGCCTTGGCATCGGGGCCCATAACCGTGCCCAGCTTGCCGCCGAATGCCTCCCAATAGATCCGCGCGGCGGCGGCCCGCTGATCCACAGGCAACCCGTTCAGAATCGTCACCACTGAAGTGCCTGCGCCAGCAGAGCGGGGTCATTCGCGCCCAGAATCCAGCCCTCTTCCGCAGCGTCGGGCGGCACCTCCAGCAGCGGTGCCAACTGCCCCGCCTGTGCCAGCCGCCACAACGCCCGCGACAGCAGCCGGACCTGCGACTGATCGCGCGTCAACCCATGCTGATTGGCCTCAATCGCCACCGGCCCGGCGATCAGTGAAGGGTAAACCTCGGCCAGCACCACCCCAGCCGTCTCAACTGGTTGAAACGGCCAGACCGCCACGCCCGGCCGCTGGCTCAGCCGGTGGATCATCGGCAGCCCCAGCAGCGATTGCGACCCGACAGAGCCGGGGTTGAACAGCATCCAGGGACTTTTTGCACCCGTCGCCGCCGCCTCGGCCTGGCGATGCTCGGCCAGCCCCAGCGCGTCATAGTCTATGCAACTGCGGCGATACGGCAGATCCGGCCAATCCTGCCCCGAGGGATAGCTCCAGAACGGTCCCGGCCCTTCGGCAAACCCTGCATTGATCCAGCTGGCCACGTCAAAGCGGTTGTTGACGTTGTTCGGCCCATCGCTCACCGCGGCCGCCAGCCAGGCCCAGACCGCGGGCGCACTGGTCTGTCCGGTCAACCGCTGCGCAAACCCGGCAGGATAGCCAAAGGCAAAATCGCAGCCGATCAGCAGGCGCTGCCCTGTCACGCGGGCAGTGTCAATCAGCGCGATGATCTGCTCTTCGGCGCTGGCGCGGGTGCGGTGATGCCACTCGGCCCCGCCTTCGCTGTCATGACAGCCCAGCCAGACCGCATTGGCGCGGTTGGACAGGCTGGTCGGCAGGTTCGCCGCCGACCAATCCACCACGATCACCCGATCAAACACCCAGACCCGCCTCGGCCAGAATGAAATCGGCCACAGTGGCGGTGTCGTTCAGATCCAGCACCGGCACCGGCAGCGGGCCCAGATCGGCATCGGTCGCCACGGCCCGCACCAAAGGGTCGCCCGGCTGGATCAGCGCCTGCCCGGTGGCCGCGCGCCAAACTTCAACCTTGGGGTGCGCGTCGCGTTTGTAGCCTTCGACCAGCACCAGATCCACTGGCGCCAGCCGCGCCAGCACCGCTGCAAGATCCGGCTCTGGTCCGCGATGCTCCACCATCACCGCATAGCGGTGGGCCGAGGCCAGAACCACCTCTCGCGCGCCCGCGATGCGGTGGCGATGGGTGTCTTTGCCCGGCACATCCAGATCAACGTCATGATGCACATGTTTCACGGTCGAGACGGAAAACCCCCGCCTGGTGATCTCGGCCACCAAACGCTCCATCAAGCCGGTCTTGCCCGAGTTCTTCCAGCCGATGACGCCATAAACCCTCATCCCGCTGGCCTCAGCAATGCCTCGGCAGCGGCCAGATCTTCGGCGGTGTTCAGGTTGGAAAAGGCCCCATCATCGGGGAAATCGGCATAGACGGCACCCTGGCCGGTGGCAAAATCCAATACCTTTGCCTTGACGCCCGAGGCCAGAAACGCCGCCAGCGCCGGGGCCAGCGCCACAGGCCACAGCCCGCAGACCGCATGCACCCGGCCCGCGGATCGCGCCAGAGCCAACCCCACACCATCCGCCGCCAGCAGCAAGCGTGGCGTCAGATCGCCTGGCAGGAACGGCGCATCCACCGGCACCGATACGACCGCATCCGCGCCCCGTGCCGCCGCCCATGTCAGCGCAGACAGCAGCCCGGACAGGGGCCCCATTGAATGATCATCAGCCAAAACCGGCAGGCCAAAGCGCGCAAACCGCGTCGCATCGCCATTGGCCGAAATCGCCAGCGCCGCCACTTGCGGCTGCAACCGGTCAATCGCATGCGCCACCAGCGGCATCCCGGCCAAGGGCATCAGCGCCTTGTCCGACCCGCCCATGCGACGTCCCTCGCCCCCAGCCAGGATAATTCCGAATATTTGCACGGTCTGCCCCTTTTGTCCTTCGGGGTAGGCGGGCGGACGACCGAGGTAAAGACCTCAGTTCATCCGCAGGCCCTTCTTGTCGACCAACACGATGCCATGTTGGCCGAGGTTGTCGTTCTCTTCGGTCACGATGCGGGTGGTCACGCCAGGCAATTCGCCAAAAGCGTCGCCCAGCTTGATCGGGAACCAGGTCGAAGGCAGGCTTTCAAAGCCCGGAACCCCGCGCAGGATGCTGCTGATGGATTCTGCGCACAGAGCCTTGGACACCGCACCATTGCCTTGAACCCGCCGCAGGATCAACTCGGCCGTCTCAGGCGAGACGATCAGCGTGCGTTCAACCACATGGAACTTTTCCGTCGGTGTATCGCGGGCGTGATAGTCCAGATAGAACGCCACCGCCGCATCGGTCATGCCGAAATGCACGTCATTCTGGATCGGCGCGTGGGGGTAATAGAACGTCCCCGCCGGGTCAAACAGCACCCGCTGCGAGGCATTGATCAACAGCCCCGAATGCGCGCCTGAATTGTTGCGGTCGTTGATCACCGTATACAGGGTGACATAGGTCGGGGCCCCGGCGACATAGCGCGCGGCATCCACCTTTTCCTGCGGATCGAACGTCCGGTCCGCACCACAGGCCGCCAGCCCCAACAGGGTGGCCATCACCAGAATTACACGTATCATCAGGATCAGGTCTTTCAGGCGCCGGCCAAGGCCATGATGATCAGAACCACAATGGCGACGACCACGGCCCATTTCACCATGTGGATGAACCCGACAAAGGTCTTTTCCTGCACACGGATATCCATCGAGCCATGCTTGAAGTCAGAATGTGATTCGTCGGCCATCGGTCTGTTCGCCCCGTTGTCTGTTTGCGTCGCTCTGGGTTACCCGATTCATCTGCTGCTGTCACGGGGGGTTGCAACGGCGGTGCTTCCTGCCTTGGATCAAACCGACCCGTCGCCGGATTCACCACCCGACCAGCCGGGGTTCAGCGAAAACCCGATGCGCCGCGGTGGATCCGCGTCTTCTACCTTTGGCACGGCGCGCAAGATCACCGACAATTGGCTGACGTGTTGCACCAATTGGGTCTTCAGCCCGTCCTGATCGCGCCCATAAAAGGTAACCATATCTGGGTCATAATAGCCCAACCCCTCTATCTGCAGCACGCCGGCATCGCTGCCGGTAAAGCCCATGGCGATTTCCTGGCTGGCATCCAGCTGCCCTTCAAAGTTGCGGATATACAGAACCAGCCGATCATAGGCCCATTCGGCCGGGCTTTTCGGTTTGTCCTTAGCCCCCGTCTTTGCCGGTTTGGTCCTGACCAACGCCTTGGCCGGGGATTTTCCCTCTGCCATGCCTAAACCCTTTCCCACAAATATACGCCCTGATCCGTCAGCGTCCGGCTGGCCTGACCGCGCTGCAACAGCCAGTTCAGATGCGCCATCGCCTCAACCAACGCCAGCCCCTCTTCGGCAGGGCCGATCGCACGCTTGAACAGAACCGGAAAACAGTCGGTGGCGGTGCGCGGTTGGACCAGCAGATCCAGCAGCCGCGTCAGCGCCGAGACGTGGTTATCGATCATCTGCTGCAGCCGGACGGGCAACCCGGTAAAGGGCAGTTTATGCCCGGGCAGGATCAGATCATCCGGGCGGGCATGCGGCTGAAACCCTGCGCAGCTGACCAGCCAGTCGGTCAGCGGGTCGGCCTCGGGTTCCGTCGGATAGACGCCGATATTGGCTGAGATGCCGGGCAACAGCTGATCGCCGCCGATCACCAGCCCGTCAGACCACAGCGTGACATGGTCGGGCGCATGGCCCTGCCCCAGCCGCACCAGCCAGTCACGGCCCGCCAGGTGCAGCCGGTCACCCTGGATGATGCGGGTAAAGCCAACCGGCATCGGATGCACCACATCGGCAAAGTTGAAAGGCCGCTCTGCCGCGCGCACCGCCAGACGGGCAGCGGGCAGCCCGGCGCGCTGCCAGAACTGCATGGCCTGCGGCGTCGGCGTGAGCTGCACATCCAGCGTCAGCATCCGGGCATAGAGCCAGGCCACGCGGCTGGTGACGATTTCAGCGCCTTGGGCCTGAAACCAGCCTGCCATTCCGACATGATCGGGATGATGATGCGTCAGGACCACCCGATTCACCGGCCGACCGGCCAAAGGCCCCGCCAACAGCCGCTGCCACAGCGCCACTGACCGGCGTGAGTGGATGCCGGTATCCACCAACGTCCATCCGGCCCCGTCCTGCAACGCAAAGACATTCACATGGTCCAGCGCCATCGGCAGAGGCAGGCGCATCCACAGGATGCCGGGTGCCACCTCACAGGCCGTGCCTTCGGCGGGCGGTTCGGGAAAGGGATGATGAATTGCATCGGCCATGCCCCTACCTGCCGGGACCAGCCGCTGAATTCAAGCGTTTGCGCCAAAACGCTGGAAAAAGGCCTGCGGCATCGCTCACCCCGCCAGAACCTCTGGCGGCAGCGCATAGAGATCGGCGGCGCCCTGGCCGCTGCACAACAGCAGAGCGGTGTGTTCGGGCAAGAGGCGGGTGATCATCACCCGTGCCAACGGTGCGCGGGCCGGATCGGCCACGGCAGCCCGCAGATGCAGGCTGGAACCCAACACCAATGCAAAAGCCCGCAGATAGGGCACGGCACCCGCAAACCGGTCATTCAGATCCTGCGCCAGCATCGCCTGGGTCGCGGTGCGCAGGGCTGTGGTGGCCGTCAACACGCTGGCGGCCATATCGGGCTGTGGCTGTTGTGCCTGGGTTGCCAGAGCCGCGATCTCGTCAATCAGGGCAAAGGCGGCCGCACCACCGTCGGCCAGTTTGCGGCCAACCAGATCCATTGCCTGAATGCCGTTGGTGCCTTCGTAAATCGGAGTGATCCGGGCATCACGTAGATACTGCGCCGCCCCGGTTTCTTCGATAAAGCCCATGCCGCCATGCACTTGCACCCCGATATCGGCCACCTTGCAGCCGGTATCGGTGCCATAGGCCTTGGCAATCGGCGTCAGCAATGCGGCGCGCGCGGCCCAATCGGCATCACCTGTCGCGCTGGCCATGTCGATCGCCACAGCACAGGCAGCGGCGATGGCGCGGGCGGCAAAGACCTCGGCCCGCGCCTCGGCCAGCATGCGGCGCACTTCGGCGTGGCCGATGATGCCGGGCACGCCGGTCGCCGTTGGTCCCTGCACCCTGTCCACCGCAAAGGCCACCGCCTTTTGCAGCGCAGCCTCAGCCACGCCCACCCCTTGGGCGCCCACACCCAGACGGGCGTTGTTCATCATGGTGAACATTGCGGCCATGCCCTTATGCGCGCCGCCCACCAGCCAGCCCGTCGCGCCATCATACTGCATCACGCAGGTCGGGCTGCCGTGGATGCCCAGCTTATGCTCCAGGCTGACCACCTTCAGGCTGTTGCGCGCACCCGGATTACCCTTGGCGTCAGGCAGGAATTTCGGCACCATGAACAGCGAGATCCCCCGCGTTCCCGGCGCTCCGTCGGGCAGACGGGCCAGCACCAGATGGCAATGGTTGGCGGTGATGTCGCAATCGCCCCAGGTGATGTAGATTTTCTGCCCGGTCACTGCATAGGTGCCATTCCCCAACGGCTCGGCCTTGGCGCGCAAGGCACCCACGTCTGACCCGGCCTGTGGTTCGGTCAGATTCATCGTGCCAGACCATTCGCCGGAAATCAGCTTTGGCAGATACAGCGCCTTCAGCTCATCACTGGCGTGATGCTGCAGCGCTTCGATCTGGCCTTGGGTCAAGAGTGGCTTCAGTTGCAAGGACAGACAGGCGCCGGACATCATCTCATTCACCGCCGTGGCCACGGCCATCGGTAGGCCCATGCCACCATAATCGGGGCTGGCGGCCAGACCGACCCAGCCACCGGCAGCAATCGCGCGATACCCATCGGCAAAGCCCGGTGGGCTGCGCACTACACCGTTGTCCAGCCGGGCCGGCGTCTGGTCGCCGCCGCGGTTCAAGGGGGCCATGACATCATCGC
Organism: Paracoccaceae bacterium; assembly: GCA_049291415.1. GTDB lineage: Bacteria > Pseudomonadota > Alphaproteobacteria > Rhodobacterales > Rhodobacteraceae > Pseudogemmobacter. The sequence continues at coordinate 14,482 of JBATPI010000085.1, forward strand.
ACAGCCGTGCGGCCTCGGTCAGAATGGCCGAGACGGTGTCGGGCGTGGCATCGCCAAACCGATCCGTCGCGCTGACCAGTCCGAAATCCACCACATGGTCCAAGATGAACTGATGATCGGTTGCCGCGGCACGATAGGGCATGAAACGCTCCGGTTCTGGGGGCTCTGGGCTTGTCGGATGGGGGCTTTTGCGACTATGGGCAAGGTAGTGAAACCTCTTTTTCCTGCAAGGCGGACGCTGCGTCAAATGCTACAGACAGAGATCCTGCCCGCAACCGATAGCGGCCTGGCCCGTGCGGCGGATCTGATCCGCAGCGGTCAACTGGTCGCCTTTCCGACCGAGACGGTCTACGGCCTGGGCGGCGATGCGACCGATGATCAGGCCGTGGCGCGTATATTCGAGGCCAAAGGCCGGCCCCGCTTCAACCCCCTGATCGTGCATCTGCCAGACCTGGCCGCAGCGGAACGGATTGCGCTGTTCGACGACCGTGCGCGCAATGTCGCGCTGGCCTTCTGGCCGGGGCCACTGACGCTGGTTCTGCCGGTGCGACCGGACGCTGGCGTATCGCCGCTGGTCACTGCGGGGTTGGACACTGTGGCGATCCGGGTGCCGGCGCATCCGGTGGCCCGCGCCCTTCTGCAGGCCGTGGGGCGACCCGTGGCAGCCCCTTCGGCCAACCCCTCGGGGCGGGTATCGCCGACACGGGCCGCGCATGTGATGGACGGGCTTTCGAGCCGCATCAGCGCCGTGGTCGATGGCGGAGCCTGCGCGGTGGGCGTGGAATCAACCATCCTGGGACTGGCAGGCGACCCCGTTCTGCTGCGCCCTGGCGGAATCCCGGCCGAGACGCTGGAGGCTGCGTTGGGGCAGCGACTGACCGCCGGTGGCAGCACGGATCAGCCCAGCGCGCCGGGGCAACTGGCCTCACATTACGCGCCGGGGGCTGCGGTGCGGCTGGGGGCCCACGCTGCGGAAACCGGTGAAATCCTGATTGGCTTTGGCCCGGTAAAAGGTGATCTCAGCCTCAGCCAGGCAGGCGATTTGGTCGAAGCGGCCGCGAACCTCTTTCACATCCTGCGCCAGGCCGATCTGTTGGCCGGGCCGACCGGGCACATTGCCTTTGCGCCGGTGCCCGACCACGGTCTTGGCCGCGCCATCAATGACCGGCTGACCCGCGCCGCAGCCCCCAGATAGGCGGTTGAAACCCTTGGTTTCTTTCCCGGCACTATTTCCCCGTTAATCTCTGCCAAACTTTATGCGATGATGCGTTGCGCGAACAGGCGCGGGCAAATTTCCGTCCGGGACAGAAGGCGGAATCGTAGTAGGAGAATGTGAAATGATTAAAGAATTCAAGGAGTTCATTGCCAAAGGCAATGTCATGGATATGGCTGTCGGTATCATCATCGGCGCAGCCTTCACTGCCATCGTCACCTCGTTGGTTGACGACCTGATCAGCCCTATCATAGGCATCGTGACCGGCGGAATCGACTTTTCGTCGCTTGGTTTCTCGATCGGCGATGCACGGTTCAACGTGGGCAATTTCATCAACGCCGTAATCAAGTTCCTGATTGTGGCCTGGGTGGTGTTCCTGCTGGTCAAAGCGGTCAACAAGATGAAGGGCGAAAAGCCTGTCGCACCCGCAGCACCCGCCGGGCCGACCGAGGTGGAACTGCTGCAGGACATTCTGGTCCAGCTGAAAAAGTAGGCCAAACCGGTCTTCAAACACGGCCCGCGCCGGGATTAGCGCGGGCCGTTGTTTGGTTTACGCCCCCGTGGGCCGCATCCGGGCCGGGCGCAGATACCAATACCGCAGCCGGTATCCCCACAGCGCCAAAAGCGGAGTGAAATGCACCGCCGCAGGGGGCCAGCTGCCCCAATCATGCAACGCAGCCCAGTGGATCAGCACCAGAACCGCCGCCGGATAGGCCAGCCGCTGCAGGCTTTTCCAACCGGTCCGCAGCCAGCGCTGTGCCGCCGCATTCGACGTGATCGCCAGCGGCACAAAGATCGCCATGGCGATCCATCCGGTCCAGATCTCGGTCTTCCACAGTGGGCCAAGGATCCGGTCCAGCGAGCCCCGGTCGATCACATAGACGATGGTGTGCAGGGCGGCATAGGCAAAGGCCGCCACCTCGATATCGCGACGGTGATGCAGCAGCCAGCGCGGCCAGTGCTGCCCCCGGAACAGCAGCATCAGCCCCGAGGCCATCATGCCGATGATCATGAACCGCGCCGCGAATTCGCCGGTGGGATGCAAAAGCCGGTGAAACGCCCGCGCATCATCGCCAAACAGAGCGGGCAGCATCGCCATCGCAGGCAAGGACAGGACGACCCACAGGGCCAACGTTGCGGGTTTGTAGCCGAATATTGTCATGGGGCGTCCTGTGTCTGATGCCCCATGATACGCTTGCACAACGGATTTCCGTCGCAGAAAGGCCTAGATTTTCAGCGCATCCGTACCCGAAATGCTGGGCAGGCCCAGCGCTGCGCCAACCGCCTCATAGGTCAGCTGACCTGCATGGACGTTCAGGCCGGCCAGCAGATGCTTGTCCTCGGCACAGGCCTTTTTCCAGCCCTTGTTGGCCAGGGCCAGCATGAAGGGCATCGTCGCATTGCCCAAGGCCTGGGTTGAGGTGCGGGCGACCGCCCCCGGCATGTTGGCCACGCAGTAATGCATGATGCCATCAACCTCATAGATCGGGTCCTGATGCGTGGTGGCGCGGCTGGTCTCAAAACACCCGCCCTGGTCAATGGCCACATCCACCAGCACCGCGCCGGGGCGCAGACCTTTCAGTTGCGCCTTCGAGATCAGCTTGGGCGCGGCAGCCCCCGGGATCAGCACCGCGCCGATGATCATGTCGGCCTCTTTGGCCAGCGCCGCCGTGGCGGCAGCCGAAGCGTATTGCGTCATCAGGCGGCCCTGCCACAGATCGTCCAACATGCTCAGCCGCGCCAGCGACTTGTCCAGAACCGTGACATTGGCCCCCATGCCGATCGCCACCCGCGCCGCTGCCGTGCCAACCACGCCGCCACCGATCACCAGCACATTGGCGGGCAGCACACCTGGCACGCCGCCCATAAGCACACCGCGCCCGCCATTTGCCTTTTGCAAGGTCCAAGCGCCCACCTGCGGGGCCAAACGGCCCGCCACTTCGGACATCGGCGCCAACAGCGGCAGCCCGCCGCGGGCATCAGTAACGGTTTCATAGGCGATGCAGGTGGCGCCGCTGGCCAGGAGATCCTTGGTCTGTTCCGGATCTGGCGCCAGATGCAGATAGGTAAACAGCACCTGCCCCTCACGCAGCCGCGCGCGCTCAACCGGTTGCGGCTCCTTGACCTTGACGATCATGTCGGCCTTGGCGAACACCTCTTCGGCGGTGCCGATAATCTTTGCACCAATCGCGCTGTAATCGGCATCGGTGAACCCGGCCCCCGTGCCGGCATTGGTCTCGATCATCACCTCATGCCCATGGGCGATGGCTTCGCGTGCCGCGTCAGGGGTCATCCCGACGCGAAACTCTTGCGGTTTGATTTCTTTCGGGCATCCGATTTTCATTTTCGCGCTCCCTGTGCGACTTTCATCCGGGGTTTGCCCCCCGGTCAGGGGGCGAAGGGTGAGGCAGAATCGTTGTAGATGTTTTGAAATATTTCTGACGATATTCAGATAATGCGGTAAGATCTTCGCCCAAGTCATCAAATTTCGCAGGAATCTTCCATGACTGAGGCGATTGACGCAACCGACCGCCGCATCTTGGGAGTTTTGCAAAAAGAAGCGCGCATCACCAATGCCGAGCTGTCCGAGCGGGTGAACCTGTCGCCCTCGGCCTGCCATCGCCGCGTGCAACGGCTGGAGGAAGACGGTTATATCGCGGGCTATGTGGCGCTGCTGAACACCGATCGTCTGGGCAAGCCGACCACGGTTTTCGTCGAGATCACGCTGGAATCCCAGGCCGAAGAACTGCTGGACGCCTTTGAGCGTGAGGTGGCGCGCATACCCGACATTCTGGAATGTCACCTGATGGCTGGAACCTGCGATTATCTGCTGAAGATCCTGGCCGCGAATACCGAAGATTTCGCCCGCATCCACCGCCGGTTCCTGTCGCGCCTGCCCGGCGTGCGGCAGATGCACAGCAGCTTTGCACTGCGCACGGTGGTTCAGACGACGGCGGTGCAGGTCTAGGGCGCATTTTCTGCCAATTGCTCAAACTCTTGTCGCAAGAGATGGGCTTGTCATATCCCCTGCTCCATGCTGGATCAGCACAGAATTTCAGGAGTGTGTGATGCAACGATCCCTTGTAGCCGAAGCTTTGGGCACCGGTCTGTTGATGGCGGCGGTGGTGGGCAGTTCGGCCATGGGCGCGCAGATGGGGGTGACGGCTGAGTTTGGGCTGGCGATCACCTCACTGTGTTGTGGGGCGACGCTTTGGGTGTTGATCAGCCTGCTGATGCCGGTGTCGGGAGGGCATCTGAACCCCGCTGTGACCCTGCTGTTCTTTCTGCGGGCCGAGATCGGCGGGCGCGCAGCGCTGGCCTATGGCGGCGCGCAGGTCGTGGGTGCGATCCTTGGCACGGCACTGGCGCATGTGATGTTCGCCCTGCCGGTGTGGCAGGTGTCCAGCATCGCGCGCGATCAGCCCAACCTGTGGCTGTCCGAAGCGGTGGCGACCTTTGGCCTGATCTTTGTGATTGTCGGTGCGCTGGCAGCCCGGGGACCGGTGGCGGCGCTGGTCGGCGGCTTTGTTACGGTGGGCTATTGGGTCACCGCTTCCAGCGGGTTTTCCAACCCGGCAATGACGATTGCGCGGGCCTTGACGGGCACTGCGGGCGGACTGCGGCCCGTCGATCTGCCGGCCTATCTGGCGGCGCAATTTGCGGGCGCGGCGCTGGCATGGCTGATCGCGCGCTGGCTGTTCACCCCGGCCAATGAAAAACCCCCGGCGCGGGCGCACGGGGGTTGATCGAGCGGGTATCGCTACCCCAGTGTCGCTGACGCCTTAAAGGCCGCCCTCGCGCTGCAGCTTTTTCCGGGCGAGTTTCCTCGCGCGGCGGACGGCTTCGGCGGATTCGCGTGCTTTCTTGACGGAAGGTTTCTCGAAATGTTGCTTGAGCTTCATTTCCCGAAACACTCCTTCACGCTGAAGTTTTTTCTTCAGGGCACGGAGAGCCTGTTCGACGTTATTGTCGCGGACGCTGACCTGCATGTGGTTGTCACCACCTTCCTAAGTTAGAGTTGCACTAGATGTGCAGGCTCGGACCCCATAACAAAGGGCCACGATCTTGTCCACAATAAGGGTAGGAGGAGCGCGCGATGACCGCAGAGCATAGCCAAGAGGCCATTTTGCAGGCCGCATTGGGCCATGTGCCCTTTGACGGCTGGTCGGATGCCACCCTGACCGCAGCGGCAACCGATTCGGGGGCGGACGTCGCTTTGGCCCGCGCGCTGTACCCGCGCGGCGGGGTGGATCTGGCGCTGGCCTACCACCGGCTGGGCGACCGGCAGATGCTGCGCGCGCTGGCAGATCAGGATCTGGCCGACATGCGCTTTCGCGACCGGGTGGCCTGCGCCATCCGCCTGCGTCTGCAAGATGCCGACCGCGAACTGGTGCGCCGGGGCAGCACGCTGTTCGCGCTGCCCAGCCATGCCGCGGACGGAGCAAAGGCGATTTGGGGCACGGCAGATGCGATCTGGGTCGCGCTGGGCGATACATCGGACGATCTGAACTGGTATTCCAAACGCGCCAGCCTGTCGGCGGTCTATGGCGCGACGGTGCTGTTCTGGCTGGGCGATGACTCGCCAGACCATGAAGCCACCTGGGATTTTCTGGACCGCCGCATCGATAATGTGATGCAGTTTGAAAAGGCCAAGGCCGCGTTCACCAAAAATCCGCTGGGCAAGGCGCTGATGTCCGGGCCCTTCAAGGTTCTGGAAAGGATTCGCGCGCCAAGACTGCCCGACGACCTGCCCGGCCAAAGCCAGACCTGACGAAAGGACCACAGATGACGCTGACTCATTCAATGCTGGCGATTGAAATCACCGCCCCCGGCGGGCCGGATGTGCTGAAACCCTGCTCAATGCCGGTTCCCGTGGCCGGGCATGGCCAGATCGTGATCCGTGTGGCCTATGCCGGCGTGAACCGCCCCGATGCGCTGCAACGCGCAGGGGCCTATGCGCCGCCGCCGGACGCCTCTCCGCTGCCAGGGCTGGAATGCTCGGGCACCGTGGTTGAATGCGGACCCGGCGTGACCCGCTGGCAGATTGGCGACAAGGTCTGCGCCCTGCTGCCGGGTGGCGGCTATGCCGAATACGCGATCTGCCATGAGACACATGCCCTGCCGGTTCCCGCAGGTGTGCCGATGCGTGAGGCGGCCTGCCTGCCGGAAACCTGCTTTACCGTCTGGTCCAACATGGTGATGCGCGGGCGGTTAAAGGCGGGTCAGCGCTTTTTGGTGCATGGCGGCACCTCGGGCATCGGCACCACCGCGATCCAACTGGCCAAGGCATTGGGCGCGCAGGTCTATGCCACCGCTGGCACGGATGAGAAATGCACCGTCTGCAAGGATCTGGGCGCGGATGAGGCATGGAATTACCGCGACGCCGACTGGTCGCATCTGATGCGTCAGGCCGGTGGTGCCGATCTGATCCTGGACATGGTGGGCGGGGGATATATCTCGCGCAACATCAAGGCTTTGGCCAATGACGGCCGGCTGGTGCAGATCGCCTTTCTGCAAGGGGCCAAGGCCGAGATCAACTTTGCCGAGGTGATGACCCGCCGCCTGACCATCACCGGATCAACCCTGCGCCCGCAGAGCGACACCGCCAAGGCCAAGATCGCCGCCGCCGTGGAGACCCACGTCTGGCCGATGATCCAGCGTGGGGCGTTCAAGGTCGTGATGGACAGCGAATATGCGCTGGCCGACGCCCCGCAGGCGCATTGGCGGATCGAGACGCCGGGCCATATTGGCAAGATCGTGATGAAGGTCGAAGGGGCGGGCGCCTAGCGCACCGCCTCCAACACCGCGTCTTTCAGCGTGCAGTCGCGGATGCTGTCGTCACCACAGCGGCGTGGCTTCAGATCTGGCGTGAGGCAAACCCGCACCTCCTGGATCAGCCCGGCCTTGCAGGTGACGGTAATCTGGTCGCGCGTGAAACCCGGATTGCTTTCCAGAAACGCGCCTTCGATCACCCGCGCCGGAACCTTCAGCGTCTTTGACATCTGCGCAAAAACCGGCGGGATCTTCACGCTGTCATAGGCGCGACGCGCAGTGTCATAATACGCCTGCGCCGACAGACCCGAACAGCGGCCATGCTTTTTCCACTGGTAGAACGCCAGCCCTGACCCGCCCATGATATCGGCCATCGCCGCCGACTCGGCCCGCGTCGGATCCCGCTGGCCGGTGCGACAATAGTCGGGCCAGCCGATCTCATTCTGCGGCCACAACCCATGCAGCACGAAGGTCAGGCCCCGGCCCGCATCGCATTGCGGGTCACGGCGGGCGTCGCCCTCCAGTTCGCACCAGGCCGATGACCAGGACAGTGACATGACGTAATAGTCGAAATCGCCAGCGCGTTCACCCTCGGCCGCGGCTGGCCCGGCATTCGCCGTGGCCAGAACCACGGCAAGGATCGCAAAAACCAACTTCATTTTCACTTTCCCTCGCCCCTGAATCGCACTATACGGGCCATGAATTTCCCGAAAACGAGAAAGTCGCGGGTCCGCCCGCAGCCGTTTTCCCGGCCCGGGAGAGATTTGTAAAGGCCCGCTCCTGTCGGGCGATAGAGACCGCCGCCCCAGCCGGGGCAAAGCCAAAGGGATGTCAGATGTCGAAACCGATCATGGCCCGCGCAACCGCCGTCTGGCTGGTGGACAACACCACCCTGACCTTCAACCAGATCGCCGAGTTCTGCGGCATGCACGAATTGGAAGTGCAGGGCATCGCCGATGGCGACGTCGGCGGCGGGGTCAAGGGGTTTGATCCGGTTGGCAACAACCAGTTGGACCCGATCGAGATTGACCGCGGTCAGGCCGACCCGTTGTACAAGCTGAAGCTGAAGTTCAACGCCGCCGCGGTGGGCGAGGAAAAGCGCCGTGGCCCGCGCTATACGCCCCTGTCCAAACGGCAGGATCGTCCGGCGGCGATCTATTGGCTGGTCAAGTTCCACCCCGAATTGTCGGATGGCGCGATCGGCAAGCTGGTCGGCACCACCAAGCCCACCATCATGACGATCCGTGACCGCAGCCACTGGAACATCAACAACATCCAGCCGATCGACCCGGTCGCTCTGGGCCTGTGCAAACAGACCGAGTTGGACGCCGCCGTCCAGGTCGCTGTCCGCAAGAAGACCGATGGCAGCGTGATGACCGATGATGAGCGCCGCAAGCTGGTCTCGACCGAGCAATCTTTGGGCATGGACGCCGAAGAACCCAGGATGGGATCAAAGCTGACCGGACTTGAGGTCTTTGGCGCTGACAAGAAAGACGATGAGAAAGACGATGGCCCGGCCGTTGATTTCTCGGACGCCGAGAGCTTTTTCAAGAAATCCGCTGACAGCGATCATGATGACGACGATGACGATGACGAAGAAAACAAGGGCAAGCGCCGCTGATCCTTTGACCGAATATAGCCCCCCGGTGCCGATGGCGCCGGGGGTTTTTCTTTGCGCCTAGCGCATGCCCAGCCGGAATGCGCGCGCCAGAAAATCGGCCGACGCCTTCAGATAGGTCGCCACATTGCTACGCCGAAAGACGCCGTGGCCTTCGGTGTCAAACAACATCACCTCATGCGGGATGCCTGCGGCAGTCAGTTCGCGCACCGCCGTATGGGTGTTTTCCGGTCCCACATTGCTGTCGGCCAACCCATGCACGATCATCAGATGCCCGCGAATCTGGTCAATGAACCGGCCGGGTGACGCATTGGCATATTTCTCGGGAAATTCTTCGGGCGTGCCGCCCATCATTTCTTCGGAATAGGCGCGGCCGTGGGGCATCTCTGTCTCATGATAGTCGATGTCCAGTCGGTACATTCCGCACATCGGAATGGCCGCCGTAACCAGATCGGCGTGGCGCGTGATGGCCACCCAGGAGGAGAACCCACCGTAGGAATTGCCCGCCACCGCCACCGGACCGGGGATGCCGCTGGCCAGCGCCGCCTCTAACCCGGCGCGGATGTCTGCCTGCTCGCGCCCGCCCCAGCCGTCATCCTTGACCGCCTCGCGATGCGCATAACCAAACCCGGTTGAGCCGCGATAGTTCGGGTCCAGCACGGCATAGCCATTGGCGACCCAGAACTGGATTTTCGGGTTCATCCAGTCTTCGGAATGCCAGGTCGGGCCGCCGTGAACATAGCCGATCAACCCCTTTGGCGTGCCTGCAGGACGGTAAAGCCAGCCCTGCATCGGGCGGCCATCCGGCGCGGTCCAGCGGAAATCCTGCGGCGCGGCGTGGCGACGGGCGGGTTCAGCAGCCGCGCGATAGATTGGGCGGCTGCTGCCATCTGCGGTCACGGCAACCAATTCATGCGGGGCATCGGCGTCATAAGCTTCGGCCAGCCAGCCGCCGTCAGGCAGCGCGGCATGCGGCAACAGGCTGCGGCGGCCGGATTCGTTGGCCAAGGGACGGATATCGCGGCCCGTCACCAGTGCGGCGCGGGTATGGCTGGCCTGATGGTGGATGATGGCGAAGGCCGGACCAGTGCCGGCCAATACCTCATAGGGGAACAGCGCGGGCTCTTGTGCCAGCCAGTCTTGCGCGCCGGTGGACAGGGTCAGCACTCCCATCCCGTCGCGCCCGTCGCGATCTGCGACAAAGCCAATGCGGTCATCGTCCAACCAGACCCCGCGGGCATTGTTGGCGGGACCAAGGTTCATCACCTGATGCAAGTCTGTGCCGTCGATGTTCAGAACCCACAGCTGCGTTCCGGCAGGCGCACGCTCATGCCGGTGCCACAGCAGACGCTGGCCGTCAGGCGACAGCTTTGGCCCGGTCTCAAACGGGGTATCGGCGTGGGCAATACAGGTGCGTGTGCCTGTGTCCAGGTCCTGCCGCCACAGCCAGCCGCCGTCCGTGACCTGCCCCGTGTCATAGTCAAAATTAGCGGTGAAAAAGATCGACCCGCCATCGGCGCTGAACGTGCCGCCATAGAGGTAATGGCCGGATTGGGTGGGGGTCAGTTGAGTCAACTTGCGGCTGGCGCGGTCCAGCAGGAACAGGTGGTCATGCTCATTGGAATGGATCGACTGGTTCAGGATCAGCCGGCTGCCATCGGGCGCGACATCGCGGATCCCGAAATGGTCCTGCCCTTCGGTCAACCGCGCGGGCGGGGCCGAACCGTCCAGGGGGGCGGCCCAGACCTCATCGGTCTCGGTCAGGCCAGAGAGACACCAAAGCGCCCAGACCCCATCAGCCGAGGCATGGACATTGGACAGTTGCGGCACGGCGGCCCAGAGGGTGGCTAGGTCTGACATCTCAGCTCTCGATAAAGTGGCAGGCCGCAGTGCGGCCCGGCCCGACTGGGCGTAATTCAGGGCGGGTGCTGCGGCAAAGATCGGCCGCCTTTGGGCAACGGCTGGCAAAAACGCAGCCGGGGGGTGGGGTCAGGACGGACGGCAGTTCGCCGGGAAGCGATGTGCCGACCCTGCCTCTTTCGCGTTTAGGGTCAGGTTCGGGGACAGCTTGCATCAGAGCTTGGGAATAGGGATGCAACGGCCCGGCGTAAAAGGCATCGCGGGGGGCGGTTTCCATCACGCGGCCCAGGCACATCACCATGACATCATGGCTGATATGGCGCACGACGGCCAGGTTATGCGAGATGAAGACCAGCGCCAGCCCCATCTTTTCCTGCAGATCCATCAACAGGTTGATGACCTGCGCCTGAATGGACACATCCAGCGCCGACACGGGTTCATCGCAGATGATCATCTTTGGCCGGCCCACGATCGCGCGGGCAATGCCGACCCGCTGCGCCTGTCCGCCAGACAACTCATGCGGGTAGCGATCGGCGAAATCTGCCGAAAGGCCGGTTTGTTGCAAGGCTTCCACTGCGCGAGCGCGGGCGTCGGCACGGCTTAGGTTTGGCTCGAACGTCGCCAAGGGGCGGCTGACGATCCGGCCAAGGGTCATCCGCGGGTCAAGGGCAGCGACGGGGTCCTGGAAGATGATCTGCATCTCGGCCCGGCGGCGGCGCAGGTCGGGGATGGCAGCCATGTCTTCGCCTTGCCACAGCACCTGGCCTGCGCTGGGCGGGATCAGCCGCAACAACGCCCGGCCAAGGGTGGATTTGCCGCAGCCGGATTCGCCCACCACGCCGAGGGTACGACCGGGTTCCAACGATAGTGACACGTCATGCACGATGGGCAGCTGGCGGGGGGCACCGAACAGGCCGGTGCCGGGGATCTTGTAACCAACGTGCAAGTTGCGGGTTTCCAGAAGGGTCATGGCGTAGGTCCTGACAGATGGCAGGCGCAGGTTCGGTGGGGGCCAATAGGATACAGGGGCGGTCGCGCGGTGGCGCACATCGGCAGCCGCACCTCGCATCGGGCCACGAAGGGGCAGCCGACTATATCGCCGCCACCAGATCGCGGGGTGCCGGGTATGGTGCCCAGGCGGGGGGTCAGAGGGGCCTCCAGCCGTGGCATCGCCGCCAGCAGACCGCGAGTGTAGGGGTGCGCGGGGGCGGTGAAAAGGGGGTCGGCGGGGGCCTCTTCCATGATCCGCCCGCCGTACAGCACCGCCACGCGGTCACACAGGCGGGCGACGACGCCAAGGTCGTGGGTCACGAGGATGATGGCGGTGCCGGTCTCGGACGCCAGTTCCGCCATCAGGTCCAGCACCTGGGCCTGAATGGTGACATCCAGCGCGGTGGTGGGCTCATCGGCCAACAGCAGTTTCGGTTTGGCCAGAAGCGCCATGGCGATCATCACGCGCTGGCGCATGCCGCCGGAGAATTCATGCGGGTAGCGGCGGGCGCGGTTGGCGGCATCGGGGATGCGGACGCGGTCCAGCATCTTCACGGCCTCGGCGCGGGCGGCGGATTTCGAGAGGCCGTGATGCACCATCAGGCCTTCGGCAAGCTGATCGCCGACGCGAATATAGGGATTCAGGCTGGTCATCGGATCCTGGAAGATCATCGACATCTCACGGCCCCGGACTTTGTCCAATGCGCGGGGGGAGAGGGTCAGCAGGTCTTGGCCCTGAAAAAAGGCCTGGCCGCCGACGGTGCCATTGGAGGCCAAAAGGCCCATCAGCGCGTAGAGGATCTGACTTTTGCCGGAACCGCTTTCGCCAACAATGCCAAGGACTTCGCCGGGCGCTAGGTCCAGCGACACGCCATCGACGGCCACGGATTGGCCCGTCGCCATGCGGAACCGCACGGTGAGGTCGCGGATGGAGAGGAGCGGGTCAGCGGTCATTGGGGTCAAACGCGTCCCTGAGGCCATCGGCGATGAAGTTGAGAGTGAACAACACGGTGGCCAGAAGGATGCCGGGCAGAAGCAGCAGGCGCAGATCGGTATCCATCGCATTGGTGCCTGTCTGGATCAGGTTGCCCCACGAGGCCTGCGGTTCTTTGATGCCGATGCCGAGGAAAGAGAGGAAGCTCTCGGACAGGATCACCTCGGGCACCAGCAAAGACCCGTAAACGATGACCACCGAGATGCAGTTGGGGACGATGTGTTCAAGGATGATCTGGCGGTTGGTCATGCCGCCTGCCCTTGCGGCCTCGACAAATTCCTTGCGAGCCAGCGATTGCGCCTGCGCGCGGACGATGACGGCTGGGGTCAGCCACAGCGTGAAGACGATGGCGGCGAACAGGGCGATGTTGCCGCCACCGAACAGGAGGCTAAGCAAAATGACCAGGATCACATAGGGAAAGCCATACAGGATCTCGACCAGCCGCATCATCAGCCCGTCAGCGCGGCCACCGACAAAGCCCGCGACCGCGCCGTACAGCACGCCGATCACCCCCGCAACCAACGCGCCGAGAAAGCCGATGGTCAGGGAGACGCGGCCGCCTTCCAGCACGCGGATCAACAGATCACGGCCGAAATCATCCGTGCCAAAGGGATGCGCCGAGAACAGGTTGATCCCGGCAGAGATGTTGTCGAAATCGGCATCCTCGCCGGTGAAGGGAAAGGCGTAGGGGCCGAAGAAACAGGACAGCACCACGGCGGTCAGCAGCCAGACCGACAGCATCGCCAGCCGGTTCTGGCGAAACCGCCGGAACTGCAATTGCAGGGTGGAAGCCGAGCGGGCGGGCGCGGATTCGTGCATCGGGATGTCACTGGGCATTGCGCAACCTCGGGTCCATCCAGGCGCGAACCACATCGGTGCCGATGTTGAACAGGATCAGAAGGCCGCCATACAAAAGGGTGATCCCCATGACCAAGGGGTAGTCGCGATTCAAGGCCGCATCGACGAAATGCCGCCCGATGCCGGGCAGGGCAAAGACCGTCTCGATCAGGATCGACCCGGTGATGATGGCGGCGGTGGCGGGGCCCAGATAGGCAACCACGGGCAGAAGTGCGCCTTTCAGAGTGTGCTTCCACAACGTGCGACGCCAGCCGATGCCCTTGGCGCGCGCGGTGCGGACATAATTTTCACGCAGCGTCTCAATCATTGAGGTGCGGGTGAGGCGTGAGATATAGGCAATGTTCGGCAGGGCCAGCACCAGGACCGGCAGGATCAACGATCGCAGCCCCGCGTCCCAGCCGCCCACCGGCAACCAGCCCAGTTTCAGCGCGAAGATCACCTGAAAGATCGGGCCGATGACAAAGATCGGGATGGCAATGCCGATCACGCCGACAATCCCCGCCACATAGTCGGTCACCCCGTTGCGACGCAGCGCGCCTGCAATGCCTAAGGCGACGCCAACAATAGAGGCGACGACAACAGCCCAGAACCCGATGGTCAGCGAATAGGGCAGGCCCGAAGCGATGATATCGCCCACAGAATAATCGCGGAACCGGGTCGAGGGGCCAAGATCCAGGTGCAGCAGGCCCCAGACAAAGCGTCCGAATTGCTTCCAGACCGGCTCGTCCAGATGGAAGGCGGCTTCGATATTGGCCTGCACGTCGGGGGATATCTTGCGGTTCTTGGAAAACGGGCCACCGGGGGCAAGCCGCATGACGAAAAACGTCAGCGTGACCAAGGCGGCCAAGGTCAGGCCACCGTTCCACAATCGTTTGATGACAAATCTGAGCATCGCACCCTCATAGGGAAACGGCGGCCCGAAGGCCGCCGTTCAGGAGTTATTCCAAAGACAGGAACTGGCTGTTGTAATAGCCGGTGGGTGACGGCACCCAGCCTTTGACATGCGGGCTGACCAGCGACCGCGACGGCTCAATGGCAATCGGCGCAAAGATCACCGCGTCCAGCAGGATCTTTTCCGCCTTGGCCAGTTCGATATTGCGGTTGGCGGCGTCGGGCTTGGCGGCGGCCACATCCATCTGCGCATCATATTCCGGGTTGACCCAGTTATAGCCGGGTTCGGCCGAGGGGCGCTGATAGGCCAAGAACGTCTCGGCCCCGGCGAAATCGCCGATCAGATCGTCGGCAAAGACATCCCAGCCACCGGCGTAAAAGGCATCCAGCCAGGCTTTACGCTCCATCGGCTCAACCGTTGCCTCAACCCCCAGCACCTTTTTCCACATCAAGGAGACGCCCTGCGCCAGACGGGTGCGGTCTTCGGCGACGGTGGTGATGATGTTGACCTTCAGGGGGTTGTCGGGACCATAGCCCGCCAGCGCCAGAAATTCGACCGCCTTTGCCTCGCGTTCCGCTTGGGTCAGATCGGCATAGGGCATCTTCGGGCCGTCATAGGTGGGATCAAAACCGCCGGCAAAGGAATAGGTCGGGATCGCGCCGCCCTTGACGATCTTTTCTTGCAACACCTCTCGGTCGATGGCCAGAGACAGGGCCATGCGGACGTTGATATCCTGCATTTTTTCCACGTTCAGGTTGAAGGAATAATAGGTGACTTCGGTTGCGGGAGAGATAAAGACCTGCTCGGGGATCGACGCTTTCAGCGCGTCGATCTGATTGACCGGAATGTCGTAGGTGATATCCAGCTCACCGGCCTGAAAGCGCTTCAACTCGGTCGTCACGTCTTCGGTCACATAGTATTTGACGAAGGGAATGGCGACATTGGCCGCGTCCCAGTAGTTGGGGTTCTTTTCCAGCAGCACATGGCTTTGCGGCACGATCTCGCGGAAG
>JBATPI010000086.1:0-2711 GCA_049291415.1 Paracoccaceae bacterium
CTCGTGGACCTCCTCGACGCTCGTCGTGCACGGCGGCACGATGTGAGTGCGGTTGAAGTGGGTGAACGGCCACAGCCCCTGCGCCTTGCAGGCCCCCGCGAAGTCGAGCATCGGCTTGGCCGCTGCCCCACTGGCGTTGTAGGGCACCAGGGGCGCCCGAGTGTCGCGATCGGTCACCAGCTCGAGCCCCCAGAAGACCCCGAGGCCGCGCACCTCGCCGACCGAGGGATGCTTGTCGGCGATCTTGGCCAGCTCGGGGCCGATGACCTCCTCCCCGAGCATCCGGGCATGCCCGAGCACGTCCTCGTCTTCGAAGATCTGGATCGACGCGACGGCGGCCGCACAGGCCAACGGATGGCCGGAGTAGGTGAGCCCACCGGGGTAGACCCGGTCGCGGAAAGTCTGGGCGATGGCGTCCGAGATGACCACGCCGCCGAGCGGCACGTAGCCGGAGTTGACCCCCTTGGCGAAGGTGATGAGGTCGGGCGTCACGCCCCAGTGCTGCACGGCATACCACTGCCCGATGCGACCGAAACCGGCCATGACCTCGTCGGCGATCATGACGATCCCGAACTCGTCGCACAGCGCCCGCACCCCGGCGAGGTAGCCCTCCGGCGGCACGAGGATGCCGTTGGTGCCGACGATTGTCTCGAGGATGATCGCGGCCACCGAGCCGGGGCCTTCGACGGTGATGAGGTCACGCAGGTGCGCCACAGCGCGCTGGGTCTCCTGGGCCTCGGTCTCGGCGTGGAAGGCCGACCGGTAGAGGTAGGGACCCCAGAAGTGCACCACGCCCGGTATGCCGGGTTCGCTGGCGACCCGGCGCGGGTCGCCGGTCATCGTCAGGGCGCCCGCGGTCGCCCCGTGGTAGGAGCGGTAAGCGGCGAAGATCTTGTGCCGGCCGGTGTGCAGCCGGGCCATCCGGATGGCGTTCTCGGTCGCCTCGGCCCCACCGTTGGTGAAGAACACCATGTTCAGGCCTGCCGGGGCCCGCTCGGCGATGAGGCGAGCGGCCTCGGAGCGGACGTCGACGGCATACCCGGGGGCGATGGTCGTCATCCGGCCAGCTTGCTCGGCGATGGCGGCGATCATCCGCGGGTGGTTGTAGCCGATGTTGACGTTGACCAGGCCCGAGGTGAAGTCGAGGTAGCCCTTGCCCTGGTAGTCCCAGAACCGGCTGCCCTCGGCGCGCGCGATCGGCAGCGGGTTGATCGCCCCTTGCGCCGACCACGAGTGGAAGACATGGGCGCGATCGCTGGCGCGCACGGTGGCCTCGTCGGTGGGCACCGCGAAGGTGGTCGGCTGGGTGGGGTGGCTCGCCTCGGTCATGGCCTCGACTCTAGATGCGGCCCGCAAGGTTAGGCCAGCAGCAGCGTGACCCCGGCATCACGTGCGGCCCGAGCGAGCTTCTGGTCCAGGGTCGCGAGCGGCGTGCCGGTGGTCGCCGCCAAGAGCAGGTATGCCGCGTCATAGGCAGTGAGGTCGTGGCGAGTCGCCGACGCGACGAGATCGGCGATCTCCGCGGCCGGAGCGATATCGATGGGCAGCGAGGCGAGCAGTTGACTGGCAGCCGACGCCCGCGCAGCGTCGATGCGACCGAGGCGCTGCCCCTGAGCCAGGACGTTGGCCACTTCGTACTGCCACAAGGCAGGCACCAGAGCCCGCTGTGCCACGAGCCGATCGAGCACGGCGTCAGCAGCCGCGTCGGCTTCCGGCAAGGCCCAAGAAAGCGCCACCGACGCCTCAAGGACGAAAGTCACCGCCGGCCCTCATCGATGAGCTCGCGGATGGTCGTCCCATCGAGCCGGACATGCTCACGGAGGGCACGGAGGTCCACGATGACCTCCTCAGCAGGTCGGACGACGTCGACGGGCACGAGTCGCGCCACCGGTCGACCATGCCGGGTGATGGTGACGGTCTCACCCCGCGTGACCTTGGCCAGCAGTGCGGGCAGGTGAGCTTCGGCCTCGTCGACACCCACCGTCGTCCCTGTCATGTGTTCCAGAGTGCCCTCCGACCGGTCCATTCGGCGACGGGTTAACGTCCGGCACGTGGCGCAGTCAGGCGCGCCAGGCGATCGGCAGGCGTTTGACCCCACGCTGGAAGTTGGACTGCAGCCACACCGGGCCACCGGCACTCTCGATCCATTGGGTGCGACCCAGCAACTCGGTGACCATCCGAGTCATCATCGAGCGCGCGAGGAACGCCCCGAGACACACATGTGGCCCGGCCCCGAAGGCCAGGTGGCGACGGGCATTGTCGCGCCCGATGTCGAAGCGGTCGGGATCGGTGAAGACGGCCGGGTCGCGGTTGGCCGCAGCGAACGACACCACAACCTTGTCGCCTCGGTGCAGGGTCCGCCCGGCGAGTTCGACCCCGCGTGTGGCCGTCCGCCGGAAGGTCATCACCGGGGTCCACCAGCGCAGCATCTCCTCGACGGCGTTGGGGATGAGCGTGGGGTCGGCACGCAGCGCCCGCTGCGCGGCCGGGTCACCGAGCAACCCGACCAAGCCACCCGGCATACCGTTGCGGGTCGTCTCGTTGCCGGCGACCGCGAAGAGCCAGAAGAGGTTCTCGAACTCCTCGACCGAGACCGAGCCGCCCCCCTCGCCGTCGTCGCGCTGGGCCATGAGGATCGACATGACGTCCTCGCCGGGCTGCTCGCGCCGCAGCGTCCCGAGCGCGTGCGCGTAGGCGTAGAGGTCGGGCAT
>JBATPI010000087.1:0-14581 GCA_049291415.1 Paracoccaceae bacterium
GGCCGGGGCAGAGGGGCTGACCGCGCTGGCGCTGGAGGAAATCGCGCCCGAACTGGCGCGCTTGTCGCCGCTGGATGAGGTGGTGGCCGCGCGGGTGCCGATGGCGGCGGCGGGGGCCGGTCGGCTGCATGTCTACCGCCCCGAAGATGGCGGGGATGAGCATTACGCCATAGAAGTAGGCACGCCTGATCGGGCAGCGCCTGTGCTGGTGCGGCTGCACTCGGCCTGTTTCACCGGCGATGTGCTGGGCAGCCTGAAATGCGATTGCGGGCCGCAACTGCATGCCGCGCTGGCCCAGATGGGGGCGGCAGGCGCGGGGGTTCTGCTGTATCTGAACCAAGAGGGCCGGGGGATTGGCCTGGCCAACAAGATGCGCGCCTATTCGCTGCAGGATCAAGGCTTTGACACTGTTGAGGCAAACCACCGTCTGGGGTTTGAGGATGATGAGCGTGATTTCCGCATCGGCGCCGAGATCCTGCGCAAGATGGGAATCGCGCAGGTCAGACTGCTGACCAACAACCCGCGCAAGGTGGCGATGCTGCAGGCCTGCGGGCTGCAAGTGGTGCAGCGGGTGCCGCTGGCGGTGGGCCAGACGCCCGAGAATGCCGCCTATCTGGCAACCAAAGCCGCGAAATCGGGGCATCTGCTATGAGCCGGGCCGATCTGGTGGTGACGCCAATGGGCCTGCGTTTCCACGGCCGCCGCTTTGCCTGTAGTCTGGGCCGGGGCGGCGTGACTACGTCCAAGCGTGAGGGGGATGGAGCCACCCCGGCTGGCACCCACCGTATCGTCGGCTGTCTGTATCGCCCCGACCGGATGCCGCGCCCGGTGCCATGGGCCGTGCCGATCGGCCCCTGTGACCTGTGGTCGGATGATCCCGACGACGTGGACTACAACCAGATGGTCCGCGCGCCCTATGCCCCTTCGCATGAGCGACTGCGCCGGGCGGATCCGCAATATGATCTGGTGCTGATCACCGACTGGAACTGGCCTTTTGCGCAGCCAGGCAAAGGGTCTGCCATCTTTTTGCACCGCTGGCGGCGGCCTTTGGCGCGCACGGCGGGCTGTGTGGCAGTCTCGGCGGTGGACTTGTTGTGGATCACGCAGCGCCTGCGTCCGGGCGCGCAGTTGATCGTTGCGGTGGGGATGGCGCGATAGGGCTCTTGCCAAGCGGATTTGGATGCCCTGTTGCCGCAGTCACTGGCAACGCAAGGTGCAAATGCTGTTGCAAGCTGTGCAGGTGTCGGGTTGACGTAGGATGGGCAATATTGCCCATCCTACCAATTAATTCCTAACGCACAGCGGCAATCCGGGCGCCAAAAATCGCGCTGCCCACACGGACATGGGTGGCACCATGGGCGATTGCGGTCTCAAAATCGCCACTCATCCCCATCGACAGACCCGTCAGGCCGTTACGCGCGGCCAGCCCGGCGAGGGCCGCGAAATGCGGGGTCGAATCCTCTCCGTCGGGCGGAATGCACATCAGACCCACGACGGGTAGACCCAGGCCCCGGCAGATCGTGATGAAGGCGTCGGCCTCATCGGGCAGGACGCCGGCCTTTTGCGGCTCAACCCCGGTGTTGACCTGCACGAAAAGATCAGGGCAGGCCCCGCGCGCCTCGGCCAGACGCGCCAGCTTATCGGCCAGTGAGGGCCGGTCAACCGTATGGATCGCGTCAAACAGATCCACCGCAACCTTGGCCTTGTTGGTCTGCAACGGTCCGATCATGTGCAACTGCACCCCGGAAAATTGTGCCTTCCATGCGGGCCATTTGCCGGCCGCCTCTTGCACGTAATTCTCTCCGAACACGCGCTGACCCGCCGCCAGGATTGCCTCAACCCGGTCACCCGGTTGCACCTTTGACACCGCAATCAGCTGCACGCTGCCCGCGTCCCGACCCGCCGCCGCCTCGGCTGACCGCACGCGGGCGGTGATTTCTGTCAGTCCCATGGTTCAGTCCTCTATCATTCCGTCCTGCCGCAACCGGCTGATCATCGGCGCCAGCCGGTCGCGATAGCGTTCCCAGGCGCGGACCGATCCCTTGTTGATCGGCTGGCGCACCTGAAACACGCTCAGCGTTTCCACCTTGCGGGTGTTGGTGTGGAAGTTCAGGCAGGCATCTTCCCATTCCAGCCCGCAGGCGGCAAGCAAAGCGCGGCTTTGGGGTTCGGGGTCGGCCACCAGTGCTTCGTAATGCACCTCATGGAACCAGTCGGGAACCCGCGCCCGCCAAAACGCGATCATCCGGTCAAATGTTGCATAGTGTCGCGCCAGATCGACTTGATCATAGCCGTATAGATGGGTGCCTTCGGGAAAGACGTTCTTGTAGATTGACAGCAGCGTGTCGCGGGGATCGCGGCGCACCACGATAAAGCGGGCATTCGGCAGGGCCAGTTTCATCAGGCCCATGGTCAGATAGGTCTGGATCGATTTGTCGGTGATCTGCACCGCCTGCGGAAAGCGCGCCTGCATCATGGCGGCGTAGTCCTGGCCCAACTGGATGAACTCTGCGGGCGGAATCGCAGACGCGGGGCGCAAGGCTCCATCGGGTCCCATCGGCATCAACCGTAGGGCCGAGGTGTCGGCCAGCTCTCCTGCGCCGGTCACGCGAGAGTGGCTGGCGATGATCTGTTCAACCAGCGTCGTGCCCGACCGCGGCATGCCGGTGACGAAAATCGGCGCGGCGTCCGAGGTGCCGGGCAGGATGGTCTGCCAATCCATCTCCTCCATCGCGGCAATCAACTGATCTATCTGCCGCTCACGCTCGGCGATGTCATAGGGATGGATCTTGCGCATCAGGGCATTGGCCGGATCAAGGTAGTCAAAGACCCGGGCGTGATCTTTGACGTCCTCCAGTGCCTTGGCGATGGTAAAGCCAAAGGCCATGCGATCACGATCAGCCGTGGCCGGGTTGGAAAAATGCGCCTGCATTTGTGGCAATAGCGGGTCATCCAGCGTTGCCTTATGCGCGGCATAGCGCAGCCGATAAGCCTCGGCTGACTCGGGATGGGCGGCGATGGCGCGCAGGAACAGTGCATCTGCCTGATCAAACCGCCCCAGACCCTGAAGAAACACGCCATAGGCGCTCAGGATAGCGGCGTTCGCAGGCTCCAGCGCCAGTGCGGCGGTATAGGTCGCCTCGGCCTCGTCGTCGCGGCCCAGATGGGCGGCGGCCTGGGCCAGCATCATCATCGGCATCGCGGCCTTGCGATGGGTTATCTGGCAGGCTGCGGTCAGAGCGGCATGGGCCGCGCCATAGTCGCGCAAGGTGGTGTGCGCGTTGCCCAGTGCCAGCAGGATATCGCTGCGTTTGGGGGCGATGGCCGTCGCGCGGGTCAGCCAGTGCAGCGCCGCCCGAGCCTGGCCTTCAGCCAGCAAAAAGCTGCCATAGCCCACCAGGGCCGCCACCAGATCCGGGGCCTGGCCGATGGCGCTGCGCCAGGCGCGCCGGGCGTGGTCCTTTTGCCCCAGACGTACCAGAACCGGGGCCATGTTGGCCTGCGCTTCGGCGTAGCCGGGAAAAATGGCCAACGCCGAACGAAAAGCCTGCAGCGCGGGCTCGGCCCGGTTCATCGCGGCCAAGGCTGCACCGCGGATATTGGCGGCAATCGCGCAGCCGGGGTGGGCCTGCAACAGACGGGCAGCGGTGGCTTCAGCCTCTGCCAGCTTGCCAGCCTCATAAAGGGCGGCGGTTTTTGCCAAAAGTGCCGCAGGTGCGCCGCCGGTCGGGGGCTGGGTGCTGGCGGACCGGGCCCCAAAGCGATCTGCCAGCGCGGCCTTTTGCGGGGCAGGCAGGGCAGAGGTGCGCAGGCGCAACAGGAATTCATCCCGCGCGTCGACCGAGCCGTGCAGAGCGACCGCTTCGGCCAGAACGGACCATACGGCGGGTTGACCGGGGGCCAGTGTGGCGGCGGCCGCAGCGTGAAAAAGTGCCGGGGTGATACGGTCCTGTTCCAGCATCAGGCGGGCGATCTGATACTCAACCTCGGCAATATTGGGGCTGGTGGTGTGGATGGCGGTGAACATCTCCAGCGCTTTGGCAGAGTGTCCGGCCTGCATCGCGGCCATGGCGCGGGCATAAACGTCTTTCAGACCATGGGCGGCGTGGGTCGGGGCCTTGGGCATCGGGTGGCATCCTGTCTGGTGTCCGCCCGGACCCTAGCCTTCTGCACTGGCAAAGAAAAGCAACCGCCAAAGGAAAAGGGCGGGCCAATGGCCCGCCCTTTCCTAAGTCAGGTAGATCGTTCGATTAGAACGTCATCCCAAGACCAGCCGACCAGGTGTCGTTGCCCAGGCCGTCCATGTCGGAGCCGTAGCCAACCATGACGACAGCGCCGCCACCCAGGTCGTAGTTCACAGCTGCACCCCAGCTGTCGAAATCAGCACCGACTTCCGGCGCCATGACGCCGTAGTTCAGGTTCATCGACAGAGCGCCGGTGGTGTAGTTCAAGCCAAGGCTGGTGAACGTGTAGTCGTTACGAGCTGCAGCTTCGTAGCTGAAGTCTTCGAAGCCGATCATGCCCGAGAAGCCGCCAGCCAGTTCTGCGCCAACCGACACAGCCCAGACGTCAACGTTCGCGTCGTCGAGAGCCGGAAGAGCAGCCAAGTTAAGGCCGCCACCGTCCAGGAACTTGGCATCTTCGTTGCCGGTCATGTAAGCCAGGCCGAGGTTCAGCGTGGTGCCGCCCAGGTCAGCAGCGTACTTGACGCCGATACCCCAGATGTCATCCGCGCCGCCAGCAGCGCCGTCATCTTCTTGCTCGGCCGAGATGGCGAACGAGAATGCGCCGAAGGTGTTCTCATAACGAACGATCTGGCCGTCACCTTCGCCGTCAAGGCCCTGGTCCCAGGAGAACTGAGCGATGTGGCTGGTGTGGTCGTCGTTCAGCGAGGTCAGCGTGCCCGAGTCCTCGATGGCCCAGTCAATCGCGCCATCGGTATCACCCATGGTCAGCTTGCCGAACGCGCCCGAGATGTACACTGAGGTGCCGTTGAAGCTGGTCGCGACCAGGCCGGCAGCTTCGTCCAAGTCGACGGTGGCGCCGAATTCCAGGCCGCCATCGGTGGTGCTTGTCATTGCGAAGGTCACGTCAATGTCGTTCCAGAACGACAGGTCGCCAGCGGTGTCGGACCAGATACCCATTTCGGCGTAACCGGTGATAGCAACTTCTGCAGATGCGAAGCCAGCGGTGCCGGCCAGCATGGTGGTAGCAAGGAGAATCTTTTTCATCTTTTTTTCCCTCGGTTTGTTCAAGGATGCCCAACTCAGGGGAATCCGAGTGGGTATGGATGGTGTTTCGGCTGTTGGCGGCGTGATTGCAACGACGACAGGCGGGTGCCCGGCAATCTGGCCCGGCATGATGCAGCTATGCCACAGTCGGATCTGGCGCCGGGAATTGCACTGACGGGACCACTGATGCCCGCGGATGCCCGCGCGCGTGAGGCATGCGCCCGGGCCGTCCTGGACAGGCCGGGCAGGGAAAGGCCGGGGGTGCGGGGGGAAAAGCCTTGTCCGGCCATGGCCGCTAAGCTAGACAGCGGCTGTAGCCTATCGGAGACCCGCATGTCCCTGTCGAATGTTCTGCGCGCAACGCTGGCAACAGGCGTTTTGCTGGCCCTGCCCGGTTGTGGTGGCATGTCCAGCAGCGGCTTGGGCCTGTTCGGAGGTGCGCGCGACGGCGTGATCACCGAAGGAGAGTTTGAAAGCCGCCAGAAGTCGGAAGAAAAGCGCGCTGCAATTGCAGCCGCCGATACCGACAACAAACGGAAACGCGGCTCTGTCTTTGATCTGTTCAAGAACTCGGACGATCCCAATACCACGGTCGAGGTGAACAAGTATCTGTGGCAGGCCAGCCTTGAGGTGCTGAACTTCTTGCCCGTCGAATCGGTTGACCCGTTCACCGGGGTGATCGTGACGGGTTATGGCACGCCGCCCGGTGGCGGGCGCGCTTACCGCGCCACGATCTATGTGCAGGATCCGGCTCTGGATGCGCGCAGTCTGAAGGTGGCGCTGCAAAGCCGGGGCGGCGGGGCGGTGTCGGCCGATACCCAGCGCGCGGTCGAGGATGCGATCCTGACCCGGGCGCGGCAGTTGCGGATCCGTGATTCCAAGCTGTAATGGCGGCAGCGGGGGGCCAGCCCCCCGCACCCCCCGGGATATTTGTGCCAAGATGAAGCCGGGCCGGGGCTGGACCTTTGCCTCTGGCGCGGTGTAATTCCGGCGCGGTAAACCCTGGATGAGGCCTGTCTGATGTCGCGCTATGACCCTACGGTGATGGAACCCCGCTGGCAAAAGGCCTGGGACGAGGCGCAGGCGTTTGCCGCCAAGGCCGATCCGGCGCGTCCCAAGTATTATGTGCTGGAGATGTTCCCCTATCCGTCGGGGCGCATCCATATGGGGCATGTGCGCAACTATACCATGGGCGATGTGGTGGCGCGCACCAAGGCGGCACAGGGGTATTCGGTGCTGCACCCGATGGGCTGGGACGCCTTTGGTATGCCCGCCGAGAATGCCGCGATGGAGCGGGGGGGGCATCCGCGTGACTGGACCTATGCCAATATCGCCGATATGCGCGCGCAGATGCGGCCTTTGGGGCTGTCGATCGACTGGAGCCGCGAATTCGCCACCTGTGATGTAGAGTATTACGGCCAGCAGCAGGCGATGTTTCTGGATATGTTGGCGGCGGGTTTGGTGTATCGCAAGGCCGCGATGGTCAACTGGGATCCGGTCGACATGACCGTTCTGGCCAATGAGCAGGTGATCGACGGCAAGGGCTGGCGGTCCGGGGCGGCGGTGGAACGGCGTGAGTTGACGCAGTGGTTCTTCAAGATCAGCGATTATTCCGAGGAATTGCTGGCGGCGCTGGATGGTCTGACCCAGTGGCCCGAGAAGGTGCGGCTGATGCAGGCCAACTGGATCGGCAAGTCGCGCGGGCTGCAGTTTGCGTTTGATACCGTGGGTGCGCCTGCCGGTTTTGAGACGCTGGAGGTGTATACCACCCGGCCCGATACGCTGATGGGTGCATCTTTTGCGGCGATCTCGGCTGATCACCCTTTGGCCAAGGCGCTGGAGGGGAACCCGAAAGTGGCCGCTTTTCTGGCGCAATGCCGCAAGGGTGGCACCACGGCCGAAGAAATCGAGACGGCCGAGAAGGTGGGCTATGACACCGGTATCCGGGTGAAACACCCGTTGGACCCGAATTGGGAGCTGCCGGTCTGGATCGCCAACTTTGTGATGATGGACTACGGCACCGGCGCGATTTTCGGCTGCCCGGCGCATGACCAGCGTGATTTCGATTTTGCGACGAAATATGGGCTGCCGATCCCGCCGGTCTTTGTGGCCGAAGGGGTCGAAGAGGCCGCGTTGACCGAGGCCTTTGTGCCGATGAAGTCGGAAAGGGTGTGCTATGTGCGCGGCTTTGCCGGGGCCGCGGTGCAAACCGGCGACGACGGCGTGACCAGTGCCATTGCCCATGCCGAGGCGCAGGGTTACGGCACCGGCGTCACCAAATTCCGCCTGCGCGATTGGGGCCTTAGCCGCCAGCGCTATTGGGGCTGCCCGATTCCGGTGGTGCATTGTGCCACTTGTGGTGTGGTGCCGGAAAAGAAGGAAAACCTGCCGGTTGAGCTGCCCTATGACGTCAGCTTTGACAAGCCGGGCAATCCGTTGGACCGGCACCCCAGCTGGCGCGATGTGCCTTGCCCGAAATGCGGTGCGGCGGCGAAACGCGAAACCGACACGATGGACACCTTTGTGGATTCGTCTTGGTATTACGCCCGATTTACCAGCCCGCATGCGGCAACTCCGACGGTTGCGGCCGACGCTGAGTATTGGATGAACGTCGATCAATATATCGGCGGGGTCGAGCATGCGATTCTGCACCTGCTCTACAGCCGGTTTTTTGCCCGCGCGATGCACAAGACCGGCCATCTGCCTGCCAAGGCGATCGAGCCGTTCAGTGCCTTATTTACCCAAGGCATGGTGACGCATGAGATCTACAAGACCACCGATGCCAACGGCCGCCCGGTCTATCATCTGCCCGAAGACGTGATCCGCAGCGATACTGGGGCCACGTTGAACGATGGGTCGGTGGTTGAAGTGATCCCCTCGGCCAAGATGTCGAAATCAAAGAAGAACGTTGTCGATCCCAATGACATCATCGCGGCCTTTGGTGCCGATACCGCGCGCTGGTTTGTCATGTCTGACTCGCCGCCCGAGCGGGATGTGGAATGGACGGCCTCGGGCGCCGAATCGGCGCATAAGCACCTGACCCGGGTATGGACGCTGTGCGACCGGATCGGCCAGATGCCCGCCGACCATCAGGGCGAAGGCGACGCAGATCTGGCGCGGACGACCGCCCGGGCGATTGATGAGGTGACCAAGGGGATTGAGGGCTTTGCTTTCAACAAGGCGATTGCCAGCCTTTACGCGTTTACCAATGTGATGGCCAAGGCCAACGCCTCAACCCCGGCGATGAAGCAGGCCATCCGCACGCTGGCGCAACTGATGCAGCCGATGACGCCGCATCTGGCCGAGGATATCTGGGCTCATCAGGGCGGCGTGGGTCTGTGTGCGCAGGCGCTGTGGCCAAAGGCCGATCCGGCGCTGTTGGTAGATGATACCGTCACCCTGCCGATCCAGATCAACGGCAAGCGGCGGGCGGAAATCAGCGTGGCCAAGGATATGCCCGCGGCAGAGGTTGAAAAGCTGGCGCTGGCGAATGATGATGTCATTCACTTTCTGGCCGGGCAGCCGGTCAAGAAGATCATCGTTGTTCCGGGTCGCATCATCAATGTCGTCGTATAACCGCCGCTTTCTTCTGTTGACCCCGCTGGCGCTGGCCGCCTGCGGGTTCACGCCGGCCTATGCGCCGGGCGGCGCGGCGACCAAGCTGACGGGCGCAGTGCGGCTGGCCGACCCATCCGACAAGAACGGGTTCGATTTTGTCGAGCGGGTTGAAGAGCGGTTCGGTCGTCCGCAGGTTCACCGCTATGATCTGGCCTATACGATTGTCACCGAAGCGGTGGGCGTGGGCATCACCACCGACAACCAGATCACCCGCTATAACCTGAAGGGGTCGATTGATTACACCCTGTCTGACACCGGAACCGGGGCCCGGCTGGCGGGCGGGCGGGTGCAGAGCTTTACCGCCTATGCCGCCACCGGATCGACCGTGGCGGGGCTGGCGGCCGAAGAAGATGCCGGGCTGCGCCTGATGCGCCTCTTGGCCGATCAAATCGTGGCCCGGCTGATTGCCGAAGCCGTCAGATTTCCGTGACGGTCCGGTCATGATCCTGAAGGGGGCCGAGGCCAGCCGATACTGCGCCCGGCCCGATCCGGCGCGCGCGGGTCTGCTGCTCTCGGGCGCTGATGCCATGCGTGTGGCGCTGAAGCGGCAAGAGGCCATTGCCGCCCTGATCGGCCCTTTGGGTGAGGGCGAGATGCGGCTGACCCGCATCAGTGCCGCCGATCTGCGCAAGGATGCCGCGCTGTTGCTGGATGCGATCAAAGAGGTGGGCTTCTTTCCTGGCCCCCGCGTCGCCTTTGTCGAAGAGGCGACTGACGGGTTGATGGAAACCATCGCTCTGGCCTTGAAGGACTGGCGGCCCGGGGATGCCACCATTGTCGTCACGGCGGGCGGGCTGACCGGCAAAAGCACGCTGAAGGGGCTGTTTGACAAGGCGCCGAATGCGGTCTCGATCGCGCTCTATGATGAGCCGCCAAGCCGCGATGAGATTGAGGCAGAGCTGAAAAAGGCCGGGCTGACGCAGCTGTCGCCGCAGGCAATGGCCGATCTGTCAACCTTGGCCCGTGCGCTGGATCCGGGTGATTTCCGCCAGACGGTCGAGAAGATCGCGCTTTACAAGTATGGTGACAACAGCCCCCTGACGCCCGCCGAGGTGGCCATGATGGCCCCCGCCACCATAGAGGCTGAGGTGGATGAGCTGGTGCTGGCCGCCGCCGAAGGCCGTGCGCCGGGAATTGGCGCGCTGATGCGGCGGCTGGAGGGGCAGGGCGTGCTGCCGGTCACGATCTGTCTGGGGGCCTTGCGCCACTTTCGCGCGCTGCATGTTGCGGCCACCGATCCGGCCGGCATCAATTCGGGGCTGATGAAGGCCCGTGCCTTTGGGCCGCGCCGCGACCAGATGCAGCGGCAGGTGCAATCGTGGAGCGTGCGATCGCTGGAAGGGGCGATCGCCCAGCTGCTGGAGACCGACATGACCCTGCGGTCCGCCAGCCGCGCGCCCACCATGGCATTGATGGAACGCACACTTTTGCGCATCGCGATGTCGCGAAAGTAACGCCAGACCCCCGACCAGGAGCATCCATGGCCGCAACAGACCTTACCCCCGGACAGGCCTATCTGGCACCCTTGGCCCGGCTGGCGCTGCAGGATCCTGCGATAGAAGCGCTGGTCTTTTGGGAGGCGGACGGCTGGGCCGACACTCCGGTCGAGTCGCTGGAAGCCGAAGAAATGGAGTTCTACGCCGAGGGGGTGCTGGATGAGGGCTTTCATCTGGATTGGCGCATCGTTGCCACACCCGATGCGCCGGGCACACCAGATCATGTGCGCCTCTATCTTTGGGAAGAGGGCGCTGCCCCGCCGCCCGAACCGGGACCAGACTGGCCGCTGATCGCCCGCGCGGTCTGGCCCGCGGTGGCGGCATGAACCGGCTGATCCGCGGTCTGGGCCCGCCCATGCCGCGCCCGTTGGTGTTTGAGGCGGCGCGGTCCTCATTGGGGACAGCCTTGGGGCTGCTGCTGGCCGGGCTGGTGCTGCAGCATTACGCGGCCCCGCATGCGGCGGCATTGATCGCGCCCTTTGGGGCGACCGCATTCCTGATCTTTGCGGTGCCTAACAGCCCCCTGGCGCAACCCTGGTCGGTGGTGGTGGGATCATCAGCCGCGGCGCTGATGGGGGTATTGGCGGTGCATCTCTTGCCTTTCCAACTGGCAGCTGCGGCCTTTGCCGTTGGTGGTGCGGTGATGGCAATGGCAGGCTTGCGCGCGATGCACCCGCCAGCTGGGGCGGTGGCGCTGCTGGTGGTGCTGACCGCTGATCCCGCAAACTTGCCCGGCCCCGAATTTGCGCTGTTCCCGGTTGCGTTCGGCAGTGTCGTTCTGGTCGGGGTCGGAATCGTGTGGAACCGGCTGACCGGACGCGTCTATCCGTTTCGGCATTCGCCCACGCAAAACACCCAAGGCACCGCGGATGCGGCCCCCGACCGCCGTCTGGGCCTGCTGCCCGAAGATCTGCAGGCCATCCTGACCCGGCTGCGCCTGTCGCCCAACCTGGGCGCCGAAGATCTGGGCCGCGCGCTGGAGGCTGCCGAGGCAGAAGCCACCGCCCGCCACCTGGGCGGCTTTACTGCGGGCGACGTGATGTCGCGCGATATCATATCCGTGCCGCCCGATATGCCCGAACCGCAAGTTGCAACGATCTTTCGTAAACGTGGGTTCAAGACGCTGCCGGTGCGCCGTGCAGACGGCACCTTGGCCGGGCTGATCGAGGATCGCGACCTGATCGGGGCCGACACCCGGCTGACCGCCGAAGATCTGATCACCCCCGCCACAACGCTGCCCCCCGATGCCACGCTGGTCGATCTGCTGGCCCTGATCTCGGATGGCCGCCAGCAAAGTGTGCCTATTGTTGATCGAGACCAATTGGTTGGCATCATCACCCGTTCCGACCTGATTGCGCTTTTGGCGCGCAAGGTCCGCCATGAGGAGGCGCTATGACTGATGTTTTCACACGCCTGAATGCCGATTGCACCGCGCTGGGCGCCCGGCTGTTCACCATCACCGCGCTGGATACCGCTGCGGGCAATGTGCGCCGGGTCCACAGTTCCATGCCTGCGGAATATGCGGTCTCGGGGACCAAGCCGATGACGGCGGATGGCTGGCATGACCATTGCATCACGGGGCGGCAAACCTTTGTGGCCAATACGCCGCCAGAGTTCGCTCGCTATTTCTTTGACCATGCGCTGATCGTGTCCCTGGGTCTGGGATCCTGCATCAACATCCCGGTGTTTGATGCGGCGGGACCGGTCTTGGGCACGGTGAATATTCTGGCCGAGTCCGGGCATTTCACCCTCGCGCGGCTGGCGGCCTATCAGGCGCTGGTCGCCGCCGTGGCACCTGATCTGTGCCTGGCCCTGCCCGCTGCCTTGCAGGCCTGACGGCGGCGCGAAAAACAGAACCGCGGTTTTGGCGTTTTGTGATTGCGAAACCCGGCAAAAAATTTACCCTTTGGTCAGACCGGAAAATCGGCTGCCCGCCTTGGCGGGTCTATCCAAAGGGAGTTGCAAATGAAGACCATGAAATTTTTGGCCACAACGGCGCTGTGCAGCGCGATTGGCCTGACCCCGGCCATTGCCCAGGTCACCGCCTTGGGCGCTGGTGAAGGCGAAGTCAGTATCGTCGCCTGGCCCGGCTATATTGAGCGGGGCGAGACTGACCCGGCGTTCGACTGGGTGACCAAGTTCGAAGAATCGACCGGCTGCAAGGTTACGGTCAAGACCGCCAACACCAGCGATGAGATGGTCGCCCTGATGAATGAGGGCGGGTTTGATCTGGTCACTGCCTCGGGCGATGCGTCCTTGCGTCTGGTTGCCGGGGGGCGGGTGCAGCCGATCAACACCGATATGATCCCCAGTTGGTCTACGGTGGATGACCGCATCAAGGATGCGCCCTGGTACACCGTTGATGGTGTGCATTACGGCGTGCCCTATATGTGGGGGCCGAACGTGCTGATGTACAACACCGAAGTGTTCAAAGAACCGCCAACCTCGTGGAACGTGGTGTTTGAGGAAATGACCCTGCCGGATGGCAAATCGAACAAGGGGCGTGTGCAGGCCTATGACGGCCCGATCCACATCGCGGACGCCGCACAATACCTGATGGCGCATAAGCCCGAGCTGGGAATCACCTCACCCTATCAGCTGAACGAAGAGCAATACGCCGCAGCGCTGGAGTTGCTGCGTGGGCAACGTCAGCTGGTCAGCCGTTATTGGCATGATTCCGCGATCCAGATGGATGACTTCAAGAACGAAGGCGTTGTCGCCTCGGGGTCCTGGCCGTTTCAGGTGAACCTGTTGAAATCCGAAGGGCAGCCGGTGGCGTCAACCATCCCGTCCGAAGGGGCGACGGGCTGGGCCGACACCTCGATGATGCATGTCGATGCGGCGCATCCCAACTGTGCCTATATGTGGATGGAGCATTCGCTGTCATCGAACCTGCAGTCCGATCTTGCGGTGTGGTTCGGGGCCAACCCTTCGGTTCCGGCGGCCTGCACCGACGGGCG
The DNA here is from genome assembly GCA_049291415.1 of Paracoccaceae bacterium. Taxonomy (GTDB): domain Bacteria; phylum Pseudomonadota; class Alphaproteobacteria; order Rhodobacterales; family Rhodobacteraceae; genus Pseudogemmobacter. The sequence goes on from JBATPI010000087.1 coordinate 13,306, forward strand.
CGGCATGTCGACGGCGGCCAGCTGCACCGAAAACGGCATGGATGATTTCGACAAGATCCGGTTCTGGACCACGCCGGTGTCCAAGTGCGAGCAGGGCGATTGCGTGCCCTACTACCGCTGGGTGTCCGACTATATCGGCGTGATCGGCGGCCGCTGAGCGACGCGATGCGCGAACCCGAGGCCATCAGGCCTCGGAACCGCGCATCCTACGCGCCCGGTCCGGGTTTGGGGCCGGGCGCAAATTCCTGTCCATGAAAGCGCAGCATGACCGACGCCGTCGAATTCCGTTCCGTCTCGCGCCATTTCGGGGCCGTGAAGGCGGTTGATCAGGTGGATCTGACCATTGCCGAAGGGTCGTTCTTTGCCATGCTGGGGCCGTCAGGGTCAGGCAAGACCACCTGTCTGCGGCTGGTTTCGGGGTTTGAGCAGCCGACTGCCGGGATGATCCGGATCTTTGGCCAGGATGTCTCGGCCGTGCCGCCGCATCTGCGCAATGTGAATACGGTGTTTCAGGATTACGCGCTGTTTCCGCATCTGAATGTGCGCGACAACGTGGCCTATGGGCTGATGGTCAAGGGCATGGGTCGTGCTGCGCGCCGTTCCCGGGCCGAAGAGATGCTGGCGGTGGTCAAGCTGGATGGCTATGGCAGCCGCAAGCCCGCGCAACTGTCGGGCGGCCAGCGGCAGCGTGTGGCGCTGGCCCGTGCGCTGGTGAATGAGCCGCGCGTGCTGTTGCTGGATGAGCCCTTGGGGGCCTTGGATCTGAAGCTGCGCGAAGCGATGCAGGATGAGTTGAAGGCGCTGCAACAGCGTCTGGGGCTGACCTTTGTGTTCGTCACACATGACCAGCATGAGGCGCTGTCGATGGCCGACCACCTGGCTGTCTTCAATGAAGGCCGCATCGCCCAGATTGGTACACCACAAGATATCTACGACCGCCCCGCCTCCCGTTTTGTGGCCGATTTTGTCGGCTCGTCCAATGTGCTGCCCCCGGCCCTGACTCAGGCGCTGGGCGGCCCTGCCGAGTGGGCATCCTTGCGCCCGGAGGCCACGCGCCTGGTCGCCGCCGGCGCTACCACCGGCATTGTGACCGCGCTGCGTTATCTGGGTGCCGGCACCCGCGCGACGGTGCGCGTCGGCGATACCGACATCGCCGCCTTTGTGCCGGCGGGTCAGCCCTTGCCAGCCGAAGGCGCCACGACAGCGATCACGTTTGATCCCGGTGCGCTGCACCTGATGGCGGGCGCATGATGGCTGTCCAGACCGCTTTGAGGGC
>JBATPI010000088.1:0-1996 GCA_049291415.1 Paracoccaceae bacterium
ACAGTGTGATGCAGGTGCTGCACAGCCCGATCTATGCAGGGGCCTACGCCTTAGGACGCACCGGGAACCGGACACGGTTGGTGGATGGGCAGGCGCGCAAGACCAGCGGCCACCACAGGGTGATGGAAGATTGGAATGTGCTCATCCAAGATAGCCACGAAGGATATATCAACTGGCACGCCTTTGAGGAGAATCGCCGCATGCTGGGGGAGAATGCGCATATGCAGAAGCGCACTGCCCGCAAATCCGGGCGCGGCGGACAGGCGTTGCTGTCAGGCATGGCCCGCTGCGCGCGTTGTGGGCGGATGATGCGGGTGTCTTACAAGACGGGCACCGATCAGTCACATCGTTATCAGTGCCGTGGTGATGATGGACATGTCGGGGCCGGTTTGTGCATCGGCGCTGGTGGGGGCGGCATTGACGCGGCTGTCGCCAGCCAGCTCCTCGAGGCAGTATCTGGCCAGGCCGTTCAGGCCGCTCTTTTGGCCGGGCAACAGGCTGCCAAGGCACAAGCGACCGCGCGGATGGCGGTCGAGAGGGAACTTGAGGAAGCTCGATATGCGGCAGACCTTGCGGAGCGCCGTCATGAGTATGTCGACCCCGCCAAACGCCATGTTGCCCGGACACTGGAAGCCCGCTGGAACGCTGCATTGGAAAAGGTGGCGGCCGTCGAACAGAAACTCGGACGACTGGTAGCCGACACGCATTCGAAGCCCCAAGTTGATCCCGCAGTTCTGATGAAGCTCGCCGTAGATTTGCCGTTCGTCTGGAACGCGGCGGGGACCGATGCTCGGGCCAGGCAACGGCTGGTCAGGTTGCTGATCGAGGAAGTTGTGATCGACATCGACGAGAAGACGAATGAATTTGTCCTGCTGTTGCACTGGATCGGTGGGCGCCACACCGAAGTCAGGCTGGCGCGGCGGAAGACTGGCCGGTTTCCGCCCGGACGGCAGCTCGCTGCCGGAGAGGTTTGCGCAAGCTTGGTGGACATTGGCCAGACCGGGAGTTGGCCGTAACCCTAAACAGAATGCGCTGCAGGACTGAAGACGGCGAAACATGGACGACCGTTCGCGTCGCAGACCTGCGCGACCGGCCTGCAATCCCGCCCTATGATCCGGATACGGACATCCCAAAAGCCCTGAGAGTCGATGCCGCCGCGAAGCGACTTGGTGTTTGTGTCGCCTAAGTTCATAAGCTGATCCGCTCGGGCGCTCTCCCCGCAACCCAGATCATGTATTCCGCCCCTTGGAAGATCCCGGTTGATGCGCTGGCAACTGAGCCAGTCAGGACAGGGTTGCAAGAAATCGTCGCACGACGACCAAAGCAAGCCCTTGATAAAGTTACAGACAAATCCATGACCCTACCCGGTCTTTGAAGAAGGAGGTGCATTATGAAACGTGATCGCCCCGGCGACCCCGGAAGCAGAAAATCTCGCCCGCATGCGGATCACGACCCAGCCCCTCCTGAACCGCAAGGGCGAGGCTGTTCATGCCCCGGCGCATATCCGCCACCCCGCTCGCGATCCAGACCTGCGCCCCCGCCGGAAAGGCAATCATGACGGATCCAGCGCTTGCACCAGCCGCGACAGTACCTCCGAGTCGATCGTGGCCGCCACCGACAAGCGTCGACCGTTCACCAGAGTGATTTCTACCAGCCCGCTTTTGTCATCGGCCGACAGCGGCCCCGAAACAGGCGGCATAAAAGGTGCCTTTGCGACTTTGGGCGAACGGATCGTCACCGGCATGAACTGCTGCCGCGCGGCCCCACCCGCCAAATGTCCTTCGCGGTATTGCCGCCGCCAACGCACCAGCAGCGTGCGCCCGACATAATGACGTCGGGCAGTTTCGGCAACGCCGCCGACAAGGCTGGCTTCAGCGATGCGCACCTTCTCTGCATCCGTCCAGCGCCGACGACGGCCCGTATCGGTGACAGAAAGGATCTCTACGTCGGGTCTGTATCTATGGTCGGACATAGCGCCCGACCTAAGCCCAGATCG
>JBATPI010000089.1:0-40945 GCA_049291415.1 Paracoccaceae bacterium
GGCCGATCCTGGGCGTTCTGCGCCGCGTGGTCGCCCCCGGCGCGCGGGTGTTGGAACTGGCCTCGGGCACCGGGCAACATGCGGCGGAATTCGCGCCCGCGCTGGCGGCGGATTGGCAGCCCACGGATGTGCTGGCGGGTAATCTGGCCTCGATCACCGCCTGGACTGGCGGGCGGACCCGCGCGCCGATCGTGTTGGACGCCTGCCGTCCCGGCTGGGCGCGCACTGGCCTCTGGGACGCCATTCTGGCGGTGAACCTGTTGCATCTGATCCCGATAGCGGGGGCAGAGACCCTGATCGCCGAGGCTGGCCGCGCGCTGGCACCGGGTGGGCGGTTCACGATCTACGGCCCGTTTTTGCGTGGTGGCCGGGCCACGTCGCCGGGTGATGCGGCGTTTGACGCCGATCTGCGGGCGCAGGATACGGGCCTGGGGTATAAGGATCTGGGTTGGGTCCTGGCCACCATGGGCCGCGCGGGTCTGGGGGTGGAAGTTGCACCGATGCCCGCCAACAACCTGATGCTTATCACATTCAAGATTTGATATATATCAAGGCCGCCGTCTCTGACGCATGGCATTCCCGCCCTGCAAATGAAGGAGATGGCACCAATGAGCTATAAGGCAAAGATCGCCGAGATGCGTGGCGAACTGCGGGTGATGAACAAGTTGATCCCGCAAGTGATGGCCGAATTTGCCGATCTGTCAAAGGTCAGCAAGGACAGCCCGGCAATTTCGGTCAAGGAAAAGGAATATGTGGCGCTGGGCATCGCGATCTCGCAGCGCTGCGAGCCTTGCATCAACTTTCACGTCGAGGCGCTGATAAAGGCAGGTGCCAGCCGCGAGGAACTGGGCGATGTGCTGGGCATGAGCATCCAGATGGGCGGTGGTCCGGCGGTGATGTATGCCGCCCATGCGCTGGCCTGCTGGGATGAGTTGACTGCGCCCGCAGCCTGAGCGGGCGAATGCGCCCATGCGGAACGGCGGGGGGTGACAGCGCGCGCAGTTGCGGTCAGATTGCGGCAATGACCCGTGCCCTGATCCCCCTTTTGTGCCTGCTGCTTGCCGCCTGTGGCGGCGGCCAGCGTTCCGCAACCCATGCGCCCGATGCGCGCCCTGCGGCCCGTGTGCCGGCTGGTCAGGTGACCAGTCCCAACTTTGCCGACGCCAAACCGGTAGACGGCTGGAACGGCAAACCGCCTGCCGCCTATGCAGTGCATGGCATCGACGTGGCCAAGTATCAGACCAATATCGACTGGGCGACCGCGCGGGCGAATGGGGTCAACTTCGCCTTTATCAAAGCGACCGAAGGCGGTGACCGCGTCGACGAGATGTTCCGTCAGCACTGGCGCGACTCGGCCCGGTCCGGGGTGGCGCGGGGGGCCTATCACTTTTACTACCATTGCCGCCCGGCGATTGAGCAGGCGCGCTGGTATATCAGCCATGTGCCGAAAACCGCAGGGGCGTTGCCCCCCGTTCTGGACATGGAATGGACGCCGTTTTCGCCCACCTGCACCATTCGCCGTGCCCCCGAAGAGATCCGCCGCGACGCCGATATCTTCATCCGCGCGGTGGCAGGGCACTACGGGCAGCGGCCGATCCTGTATACCTCGATCGACTTTTTCCGCGACAATGAGATGTGGAAGGTGAAGGGCGCCGACTTCTGGCTGCGCGCGGTGGCAAAGCATCCGCAGGATCTGTATGACGGCCACCCCTGGACGTTCTGGCAATACACCTCAACCGGGTTGGTGCCGGGGATTTCGGGCAAGGTTGACGTCAACGTCTTTGCGGGCTCTGCGGCGACGTGGGACGCCTGGCTGGCCGCGCGGGCGCAGTAAACGCGCTAGCGCAGACCGATGTCTGCCAACGCGCGGGCCAGCTCTTCCGGCAACACATCGTCATTGATGCGGCCTTGGGTCAGATCGCGCGGGGCGTCTGTGGGGTCCAGATAGCGCCAGCCCTGAAACGGGCGGCGAGGGGCGGCCTGGGTGCGCAGGATTTCGCGGTCCATCACCAGCGCACAGCGGCTGATTCCATCGCCGCCCTCAACCCGTTCCAGCGCGACCAGCCGTTGGCGGCACAGAATTACCCCCTTGATGATCCAGTAGATCGAACCACCGTCCAACAGTTCGGCCTCACGCTTGGGCCACATCCGGGTGACGTGAACGGCGCAGCCGTTGGGCCAGCGGGCGGCCTGGCTGTCCTGCCAATCGGCAAGGTCTTCGACGCTGTCGGTGCCGACGGATAGTTTCAGAAGGTGCAATTGTGCCATAGCAGGATAATAGGCTCTGTTGTGGCGGCGGCAAGATTGACCTCTGGGCGGCAGGGGGCGTATCTTGGGCCTCCGCCCCGGTTATCCACAACTAAAAGGACGATTCGCCCCATGTCGCGATTTCACGCCCCCATTGCCGAACAGATCTGGGACATGAAGTATCGCTTCAAAGATGCCGATGGAACGCCGATTGACGGCTCGGTTGAGGACAGCTGGCGCCGCATCGCCCGCGCCTTGGCCGAGGTAGAGGCAGAGCCCGCCAAGTGGGAGGCCGAGTTCTACGCCGCCCTGGAAGATTTCAAATTCCTGCCCGCAGGCCGCATTACCGCAGGCGCAGGCACCGGGCGTGCGGTCACCTTGTTCAACTGCTTTGTGATGGGCACCATACCCGACACGATGGGCGGCATCTTCGACGCGCTGAAAGAAGCTGCGCTGACCATGCAGCAGGGCGGCGGCATCGGCTATGATTTCAGCACCATCCGGCCCCGCGGGGCCGAGGTAAAGGGTGTGGCGGCGGATGCTTCCGGTCCCTTGTCCTTCATGGATGTCTGGGATGCGATGTGCCGCACCATCATGTCGGCGGGCAGCCGTCGCGGTGCGATGATGGCGACGATGCGCTGCGATCACCCCGATATTGAGGCGTTTATCGAGGCCAAGAAAGACCCGGCGCGCCTGCGGATGTTCAACCTGTCGGTGCTGGTGACAGACCCTTTCATGGCGGCAGTCAAGGCCGATGGCCCGTGGGAGTTGGTCTTTGGTGACCGGGTTTACCGCACCCTTCAGGCGCGCGATCTGTGGAACAAGATCATGCGCAATACCTTTGATTTTGCCGAGCCGGGTGTGATCTTCATCGACCGGATCAATGCGATGAACAATCTCGGCTATGCCGAGACCATTGCCGCCACAAACCCCTGTGGCGAGCAGCCTCTGCCGCCTTATGGCGCCTGCCTTTTGGGCAGTGTCAATCTGGCGGCTTTGGTTACGGGTGCCTTTGAAGAACATTCCACCATGGATATGGCCGCCTTGGACCGGCTGGTCCGTGTGGCGGTGCGCGCAATGGACAACGTGGTTGATGCCAGCCGCTTTCCCCTGCCTCAGCAAGCCGCCGAAGCGCAGGCCAAGCGGCGCATCGGCCTGGGCGTCACCGGGCTGGCTGATGCTCTGCTGATGCTGGGCCTGCGCTATGGCAGCGATGAGGCCGCCAAGCTGACCGAGATCTGGATGCATGCGATTGCGCGATCCGCCTATCTGGCGTCGGTGGATCTGGCCCGTGAAAAGGGGGCGTTCCCGCTGTTTGACGCAAAGGGCTATCTGGCGTCGGGCAATATGGCGCAGATGGATGATGACGTGCGCGCCGCGATTGCCACGCATGGCATCCGCAATGCGCTGCTGACATCCGTGGCGCCGACGGGCACGATCAGCCTCTATGCGGGCAACGTCTCCAGTGGGATCGAGCCGGTCTTTGCCTATGCCTACACCCGCAAGGTGCTGCAAAAAGACGGCAGCCGCACCGAAGAGGAAGTGGTCGATTACGCCGTTCGGCTGTGGCGCGAAAAGTTCGGCGATGCCGAGTTGCCGGATCATTTTGTGAATGCCCAGACCCTGCCGCCATTGGACCATGTCCGCATGCAGGCCGCCGCGCAGAAATGGGTGGATTCCAGCATCTCGAAAACCATCAACTGCCCCGAAGACATCAGCTTTGATGACTTTTCGCAGGTTTATATGGCGGCATGGGATCAGGGCTGCAAAGGCTGCACCACGTATCGGCCGAATGACGTGACAGGGTCGGTTCTGACGGTGTCGGAACGTAGCGACAAGACCCCCGCCGAGGCGCCTTCCGTGGCCCATGCCGGTGAGGTGGTCTATCTGTCTGACCCCTTGGACCGTCCCGCCGCACTGGAAGGCCAGACCTATAAGGTGAAGTGGCCAGGCTCGGAACACGCGCTGTATATCACCATCAATGACATCGTGATTGCCGGCCATCGCCGCCCGTTCGAAGTGTTCATCAATAGTAAGAACATGGAGCATTTTGCCTGGACCGTCGCTTTGACGCGGATGATCTCGGCGGTGTTCCGGCGCGGTGGTGACATCTCTTTCGTTGTCGAAGAGCTGAAAGCGGTGTTCGACCCGCGCGGTGGGGCGTGGATGGAGGGCAAATACATTCCCTCAATCCTGGCGGCGATCGGTGGTGTGATCGAACAGCACCTGATCAACATCGGCTTTATCGAGGGCGAGGGGATGGGCCTGAAATCCGATCCCAAGGCCGAGGTGATTGCCATTGGTGGCGCCCCGCGCGGCGCATCCTGCCCCAGCTGCGGCGGGTTTGAGATGCGCAAGATCGAAGGCTGCCTGACCTGCGGCTCTTGCGGCCACTCCAAATGCGGCTGATGGGGGGTGGCAGATAGCATGTGCAGATTTTTGCCATATTCGCTCCCGGTTTTAGCCGGGGCTTGAATTCTGGCCGAAAAAGGTGCATGTACGGCGGGCGACACCACTCGATCATCGAACATCTGTCTCCTCACGGCTTCAGCACTCGATCTTTCACGTGACGAAGCCGGGCCACTGCATATCGCGGGTGGCGACCAAGACTAGGAGTACACACGATGGCCAATGGCACCGTGAAATGGTTCAACAGCACCAAGGGTTTCGGCTTTATTGCACCGGAAGGCGGCTCGAAGGACGTGTTCGTTCACATCTCGGCGATGGAACGTGCCGGCATCCGCGAGCTGGCCGACGGCCAAGCCGTGACCTTTGACGTCGAAAAGGGCCGTGATGGCCGCGAATCGGCGATCAATCTGGCGCTGGCCTGATTTTTCAGGCTCCGCTTTGGCGGAAATGATTTGAAGGGGTGGCCGCAGGGCCGCCCCTTTTTCCGTTCTGGCCCGGCTGAAAATTTCGGCCCCGTCAGCCGCCGCCGACGTTTTCCTGTGCCACCGACACCGCCTTTAGCACCGCAAAGACCGGCATGCCCTTTTGCAGCCCCAATACTTGGGCCGAACGGCGGGTGATGCGCGCCAGCAGCATCGCGTCGCCGGCCTGCAACTGCACCAATGCACCGGGGCCGTCGCCGATGCGCAGGTCGGCAATCGTGGCGGGCAGGATATTCAGCGCCGAAACCCCCTGAGGCCGGTCCAGTGCCAGCATGACGTCCTGCGCCAGGATGCGCAGCCGCAGGGCTGCCCCCACAGGCCGGTCAATGCGCGGCAGCCAGAGCGGGCCGGCGGGCGTGGTCAGTCGGGTCAGCCCGTCATCCTCTTGCGCCTCTAGCCGCGCCTCAAGAATGGCACCGACATCGCGCAGGCCAAAGACCGGGGCGGTGGCGGGGTCTGACAGAACCTGTGCCGCAGGCCCGGCGGCGATAACGTGGCCCGCCTCCAGCAGCACCACGGTGGTGGCAAGCCGCGCCACCTCGGCCGCGGAATGGCTGACATAGAGGATGGGCAGGGCAAGCTGATCGCGCAGGCGCTCCAGATAGGGCAGGATCTCGGCCTTGCGAGCCTCATCCAGCGCGGCCAAAGGCTCGTCCATCAGCAACAGATGCGGGTTGGACAGGATCGCGCGGCCCAAAGCGACGCGCTGACGTTCGCCGCCCGACAGGGTGCCGGGGCGACGGGGCAGCAGGGCGGCAATGCCTAAGAGATCAGTGATCTGATCCAGTGTCGGGCCCGACGCATGGCGCGCGAACCAGCGGCCATAGAGCAGGTTCTGCCGCACCGTCAGATGCGGGAACAGCCGCGCATCCTGAAACACATAGCCGACGCGGCGGCGATGGGGCGGCAGGGCCAGTCCATGCGCGGTGTCCAGCAGCACCTGATCGTCCAGCGTGATCCGCCCCTGATCGGGCCGCAACAGCCCTGCCACCGCATTCACAATGGTGCTTTTGCCCGAGCCTGACCGGCCAAACAGCGCCGTCACCCCGGGGGGGGCGGTAAAGTCCACCTGCAGCGCAAAGCTGGCAAAGCGGTGGCGCAGGCTGACCGACAGCGTCATTGTCCGGCAATCCTGCGGGCCACGGCGCGGCTGACCCATTCTGACAGCACCAGCGCGGTCATGGCGACAGCCACCGCCACCAGGACCAGCCGCATTGCCTGCGGCTCGCCCCCCGGCACCTGCAGGAAACTGTAGATGGCTGAGGGCAGGGTCTGGGTCTGGCCGGGGATGTTCGACACAAAGGTGATGGTGGCACCGAATTCGCCCATTGCTTTCGCAAAGGCCAGGATGGCGCCCGCAATGATGCCGGGCAGGATCAAGGGCAGGGTGACGGTGGCAAACACCCAAGCGCGGGAGGCACCGAGGGTGCTGGCGGCCTCTTCCAGTTTCGGGTCCACCGCCTCAATTGCCAGCCGGATGGCGCGGACCATCAGCGGAAAGGCCATGATGGCAGCGGCCAGCGCGGCCCCGGTCCAGCGAAAGGCAAGGACGATGCCAAACCATTGGTCCAGCACCGATCCGACCGGCCCCTTGCGGCCAAAGGTCAGCAGGAGAAGATAGCCGGTGACGACCGGCGGCAGGATCAGGGGCAGGTGGACAAGGCCGTTCAACACCTGCTTGCCGGGGAATTCACGCCGCGCCAGAGCATGCGCTACCAGAATGCCCAAGGGCAGGCTGGCCAGCGTGGCCCATAAGGAAACGCGCAGCGACAAGGCCACTGCGCGCCATTCGTCCGGGGAAAGCCAGTCGGTCATCCGTGCCTTCAGTTCAGGATCGTAAAGCCTTGGGCAGCAAAGATCGCATCGCCAGCGTCCGAGGACAACGCCTGATAAAACGCGCGGTCTGCATCATCCGCAGCACCAGTCAGCACGGCGGCGGGGTAGGTAATGGCGGGATGGCTGTCAGCCGGGAAGGTGCCGATCACGGTGACGTTGTCATCGGCGGCAGCATCGGTGGCATAGACGATGCCGTAAGGGGCCTCTCCGGTAGAGACCAGCGCCAGCGCCGCGCGCACGTTGTCGGATTGCGCGACCGAAGGGGCCACGACGCCCCAGATCCCCAGCGTTTCCAGCGCGGCCTTGCCGTATTGCCCGGCGGGCACCGAATCGACCATCGCCATCGCCAGCTTTTCAGTGCCCAGCAGGCCCGCCAGATCAAAACCCGCTGTGATCTGAACCGGGGCCACGTCCTTGCCATGGGCGATCAGCACCAGCGTATTGCCCAACAGATCTGCCCGCGCACCATCGGCGACAAGGCCGGCATTGGTCACCTCATCCATCCATTTCTCATTGGCCGAGATGAAGATATCGGCGGGCGCGCCCTGGATGATTTGCTGGGCCAGGGTGTTCGATCCGGCATAGCTGATGATCACGCTATGGCCGGTATCGGTCTGAAAATCGGTGGCGACCTGGTCCAGCGCGGTTTTCAGCGAGGCGGCGGCGAACACCACCACTTCTTCGGCGACAGCGGGGGTGGTCAGGGCCAACGACAGGGCAAGGATCAGGATGGGGCGGCGCATGATGTCCTCAAGTGATATGTTTGCATGAACATATCCAGCAAGATTGCAAGGGGCGCAAGCGTTATTTCCGACTGGGAATATCGGCCTGCATGGCCTCAAGTGCTGCGATATGGGGGGCAGTGGCCGTCCGGGCCGCAGCCTCCAGCGCGCGGAACTGGTGCAAGACCTGCGCGCCCATCGGCGTCAGATGCGCGCCACCGCCGCCGGGGCCACCACGCGAAGACGCCACCAGCGGCTCTTTGAAGGCGGCGTTCATCTCTTCGACCAGCATCCAGGCGCGCTTGTAACTCATTTCCATCTGCCGCCCGGCGGCTGAGATAGAGCCGGTGTCACGGATACGCTCCATCAGCTCGGCCTTGCCCGGGCCAAGTTTGATGCCGTTGAACAAGAGGCGGATACGCAGGGTTGTCATCGGGGCGATCATCCCAACAGGGCGCGCGCATGACAAGGGGAGAAGATGTCGGCCCCCGGGACATACCGGGGGCCGAAGGTCGCTTTAGTGATCCGCGCTCATCGCAGTGGCTTTTGCCTCTTCGACCGAGCCTTTGGCCCCGTTGAAGAAGACGTTCAGCAGCACCGAGGTGATCGAGGCCAGCAGGATGCCGGATTCGATCAGCGGGTGGATGTCATGCCATATCCACTGCTTGAAGTTCGGAGCGATCAACGGGATCATCCCCATGCCCAGCGAAACCGCGACGACGAACAGGTTGTTACGATTGCTGGTAAAGTCTACCGCCGACAGGATGCGGATGCCGGTGGCGGCAACCATGCCGAACATGACCAGACCGGCCCCGCCCAACACCATTGTCGGCACCGATTCGACCAAGGCCCCCATCTTTGGAACCAGACCCAGCACAATCAGGATCAACCCACCCGCGATGCAGACATAGCGCGACTTGATACCGGTCACGCCGACCAGCCCGACATTCTGGCTGAACGAGGTGTAGGGGAAGGTGTTGAAGATACCGCCGATCAGGGTGCCCAGACCGTCGGTGCGCAGACCCGCCGACAGCATCGGCTGGGTGATCTTCTTGCCCGTCATATCGCCCAAAGCCAGGAACATGCCGGTCGATTCGATCATCACCACGATCATAACCAGCGTCATGGTGACAATCGGCACGGTCGAGAAGATCGGCATGCCGAAGTGGAAGGGGGTAACCAGGTCAAACCAGGCGGCATCGCCAACCTTGCCAAAGCTCATGTCTCCGATTGCAATGGCAATGATGGCACCGATCACGATGCCCAATAGCACCGAGATATTGGCCAGAAAGCCCTTGGCAAAGCGCGCGATCAGCAGGATCGATACCAACACGATGCCGGACACCAGGATGTTGCCCAAGGGGGCATAGGCCTCGTTCATCTTTGACGCGGCCAGCGCCAGCTTTGCGGGCATTTCGGGCAGACCGGCGACGGTGCCAGCGGCGATACTTTCGCTTACGGCCTTCAGCCATTCGGCGTTCGCCGGGTCGATGATTTGCGGTGCGGTCGGGCCAAAGGGGTTGCCGAAGATCCAGTTGATGCCGACGCGCATCAGGCTGACCCCGATCACCAGAATGATCGTGCCGGTCACGACCGGCGGAAAGAACCGGATCATCCGGCTGACCAAAGGTGCAATCAGCATCGAGATCAGGCCCGCTGCCATGATGGCGCCAAAGATGGTGCGGGCGGCATCGACGCCGCCGTCAGGTCCGGCCATGGCCTGCATCGGGCCGACGGCGGCGAAGGTCACGCCCATCATGACGGGCAGTTTGATGCCAAACCATTGGGTTACGCCGAACGCCTGGATCAACGTGACGATGCCGCAGACGAACAGGTCAGCCGAGATCAGAAAGGCCACATCGGCCGGGTCCAGTTTCAGCGCGCGCCCGATGATCAGCGGCACGGCGACCGCACCTGCATACATTACCAGGACGTGCTGCAGGCCCAGCGTAAACAGCTTTGGCGGGGCGAGAATCTCGTCCACCGGATGAACTTGTGTTGCCATGACTGGCGGTTCCTTTCCCTCTGGGCATTGATTATTCGCGCCAACCCGCGCTGCCCATAAGGCGCGGGCCGGTTAGACGCCCCCTCCTCAGGGTGCCAGAACCGTCCACTCTGCGGTGAACCGGTGTTCTTCCAGGTTAGCTGTCTCGCCGATGCGGTCGATGACAGCGAAAAGGCCGGGGGCATGCAGCGGCGTCAGTACACCATGCCAGATGCCGCGGTGCAGGTTGATGCCCTGCGCCCCGTTTGTCAGAAATGCCTTTGGCGTGTCATCGGGGCCGGTTGCCACGATCACCAGAAACGGGTGCTGGGTCATTGGGACAAACGCCTGTGAGCCGTCAGGGTGCCGTTCGATCAGGTCAAAAGCATAGGGCAGGGCGCGGGGTTCGGCCTGAAAGATTGAGATACCGGCCCGTCCCTCGGAGCCGAAATCCATCTGCGCGCGGTCATGGTGGCGCTGGCACAGGCCCGCATTGATCAGGCGAAACTCGCCTGTGGCCTCCAGCACCTCGCCGAACGGGGCGAAGGCGGCGGCGGTCAGGGGTTGGGGGGCGATCTCTCTCATGCGATCAACGCAGCGGGCCAAAGGCACCGGGGCCGCGCAGCTTGGCGTGGCGGTTGACGTCTTTATACAGCAGATAGCGGAACGGGCCGGGGCCGGCCGCATAGCAGGCCTGCGGGCAATAGGCCCGCAGCCACATGAAATCGCCTGCCTCCACCTCTACCCAATCCTGGTTCAGTTTGTAGACGGCCTTGCCTTGCAACACATAGAGACCATGCTCCATCACATGCGTCTCTTCAAAGGGTATCACACCCCCCGGTTGAAAGGTGACGATATTGACATGCGCGTCATGGCGCACATCTTCGGGATCGACAAAGCGGGTGGTGCCCCAGCGGTTTTCGGTATCGGGCATGAAGCGCACCGGCACGTCGCGTTCGTTGATCACGATGACCTCGGGCGCGGGCACGCCGGGGGCGGGCTCATAGATCTTGCGCAGCCAGTGAAAGCGGGCAGGGCCTTTGCCCTCGGCCAGAATCTTCCACGGCGTTCCGGCAGGAATATAGGCGTAAGAGCCTGATTCCATTTCATATCCGGTGCCGTCGATGGTCAGCGTGGCCAGACCTTCGGTGAAGAACAGCCAGTGCTGTGCGCCGGTATCCGGGTCTGGGATGTCAGAGCCGCCACCCGAGGCGACCTCCATCACATATTGGCTGAAGGTCTCTGAAAACCCGGTCATCGGGCGGGCGATCAGCCACAGCTTGGTGCCGGTCCAGCCAGGCAGGCAGCTGGTCAGGATGTCGGAAAAACAGCCCTTCGGGATCACCGCATAGGCCGGGGTAAAGACCGCTCGGCCGGTCAACAGGGTGGTTTGCGACGGCAATCCGCCGGGGGGAGCGTAATATCCGGTCATGGCAGTTGATCCTTCAGGCGGTGTTCTGCGATCCGTTCCACCTGCGCGCAGGCGGTGGTGAATTCGGTGGCGGTGTCATTGCCGATCCGGGTCTGGAACGCGGCTAATATGCTGTCTTTGGTGTTGTCACGCACGGCGATGATGAAGGGAAAGCCGTGCTTTTCCACATAGGCGGTGTTCAGGCGTTGAAAGGTGGCGCGTTCGTCATCAGTCAGCATGTCCAGCGCGGCCGAGGCCTGCTCATGCGTTGATTCTGCCGTCAGCCGTTTGGCCGCCGCCAGCTTGCCCGCCAGATCGGGGTGCGCGGTCAGCACGCCCAGGCGTTCGGCCTGCGTGGCGGTGCGGAACATCCGGCACAGCGCATTATGCAGACCGGCTGCTGAATCATGGGCCGGGCCCAGCTCCAGCGCCCAGGCGCGGTCGGCGATCCAGGGGGAATGTTCGAAAATGGAACCGAAGCGTTCGACAAACCGTTCACGCGACATCTGCGAAGGCCGCTCAATCCGCTGATGCGGATGGGTCTTCGCCCAGTGCTGCGCAATGTCGATGCGGCGGGGAAACCAGACGCCGGGATGCGATTGTGCGTAGTCGAGGAACTTCTTCAGCCCAGCCACCTTGCCGGGGCGACCGATCAGGCGGTTGTGCAACCCGATCGAGAACATCTTGGCGTGGCCGTTATTGCCTTCTTCATACAGCGTGTCGAAGCTGTCCTTGAGGTAGGTGAAGAACTGCTCGCCAGTGATGTAGCCGGGGGCGGTGGCAAAGCGCATGTCGTTTGCCTCCAGCGTATAGGGGATGACCAACTGGTCATGGTCGCCAAATTCGCGCCAATAGGGCAGATCATCATCATAGGTGTCGGAAATCCAGGCCAGCGCCCGCGTCTCTGCGGTCAGCCGCACGGTGTTCATGCTGCACCGCCCGGTGTACCAGCCCTGCGGCGGGGTGCCGACCAGTTCGGTATGCAGGCGGAAGGATTCGGCGATCTGCGCCGCCTCTTCCTCGGCGGTCATGTCGCGGTGATCGACCCATTTCAGCCCGTGGCTGGCAATCTCCCAGCCGGCCGCCTTCATCGCGGCAACCTGTTCGGGATTGCGGGCCAAGGCGGTGGTGACGCCGTAGATCGTGACGGGAATGTCACGTTCGGTGAACAGGTGATGCAGCCGCCAGAACCCGGCGCGCGCGCCGTAGTCATAGATTGATTCCATATTCCAATGCCGCTGCCCGGGCCAGGGGGCGGCCCCGGCGATGTCGGACAGGAACGCCTCACTTGCGGCGTCGCCGTGCAGGATGTCGTTCTCGCCGCCCTCTTCATAATTCAGCACGATGGATATGGCGATCTTGGCGCCACCGGGCCAGGCGGCGTCAGGCGGGGTGGGGCCGTGGCCACGGAAATCGCGGGGGTAGCGGTTCATCTTTGACTCCTGCAGGTCGGGGTAGATTAAGGTGATAAGGACGATTGTTTTTTCAAGAAATCCGCGAAAGACCTTTCTTGGCTGCGCGGTCTCGTCTGCGCACGGAAAACATGGCCTAACTGGGGCTTGGATGGAACCGAAAGGACAGGCAATGGCTGCTGGGCGTTTGTCGACACATGTGCTGGATACCGCGCGGGGCAAACCTGCCGCAGGGGTAAAGATCACGCTGTATCGGATCATCGGTCACACGCGCGAGCAAGTGATTGAGGCGCAGACCAACAGCGACGGGCGCACCGATGCGCCGATGCTGGCGGGCGATAGCTTGACGGCGGGGGTGTATGAGCTGGTCTTTTTCGCCGGTGATTACCTTCGTGCCAGCGGCCAGGCGGCGGGTGAGGTGCTGTTTCTGGACCAGATCCCGATTCGCTTTGGCGTGCCGGATGCGGGCCAGCACTATCACGTGCCGCTGCTGATCTCTCCGTTCGCCTATTCCACCTATCGCGGCAGCTAGGCGGCTGGCGCGTTCCACCCTTGCTATAAACATGGCGGCAAAATCGGGCGAGTTCAGTCCTGCCGGATCCATGCGGGGGTGTGCCAACCAGACCTGCGCAGGGTACCATCACCGGGTGGCAGGTTGCGCCAGCGGCATTCCGCAGTGCAGGGCGTCGTGCCATCTCGGTGGCGGCCAAACGGTTTGCCGGGCACATTACGGATCTTTCATCGGTGAAAAGTTGCCGAAATGACAAACCCGACCTTGCGGTTTTGCGCCAAAGTCTATTTGGTCCTGCGCGAATATTAGACATTCTTAAGGAGACCCAGAATGTTTCGCACCAACTCATTTTTCGCCGCTCCGGCCCTTGTTTTGCTTATGGGGGGCACCGCCCATGCCGCGCTGACCGCCGATCAGGTCTGGCAATCATGGAAAGACGGCGCCACCATGGGCGATGTGGCCATCACCGCGGCCACTGAATCCAACTCTGGCGGCGTTCTGACGCTGAATGGCGTCAGCATTGCGCCCAAGGGCGCCGATGCCGTTTTCTCGATCTCGGACATGACCCTGACCGAAGAGAACGACGGGTCCGTCACCATCCGTCCGGGTGCCACGATTGGCCTGGACACCACCCCCAGCGGCAACAACGCGATGAAAATCGGCGTTCAGCATGACGGCCTGACCATCACCGCCCGCGAAGATGGCGATGCTCTGGTTTATGATTTCAATGCGAACATGCTGAATGTGAATTTCGATGCCGCGATTGAGGGCTATGCCTTTGACGCCGACAAGCCCGCCCCGATCACCAAGACGACCGGCGAAATCAGCCTGCAAGGGTTGAACGGGTCCTATTCCGATGCCGCCGGCGCGAACCGGACCTTTGGTCTGGATCTGGCAGCCACGGAATTCTCCTATGACTTCATATCCGACGATCCGGGTATGGAATCAAAATCCAGCGGCACCAGCCAGACCGCTGATTTCGCGATGGGCGTGGATGTAACCTTGCCGACCAGCATCTCAATGACCGAACTGGAAAGCTCAGCTGGCTTCCAGCAGGCGCTGCAAGAGGGCTTTGCTGTCGCCGCGACCTTCTCGCAGGGCGTGACCAACGGCTCGTCCAAGGAAGAGAACCAGTTCTTCCCGTTCGACATGACGATGTCCAGCCAGCCCGGCAAAGGCACGGTCGTGTTCAACAAAGACCTGTTCAGCATGCAATCCGTGGGATCTGGCATGCAGTTCAACATGAACACCGCTTCGCTGCCGACCCCGATTGAGATCAGCATGGCGGAATTCTCGGTCAACTATGTGCTGCCGATGTTGGCTACCGCACCGGCTGATTTCACAGTGCAGACCAAGATTAGCCAACTGGTCCTGAATGACGGTGTCTGGGGGCTGTTTGATCCCTCCGCCGTCCTGCAGCGCGAGCCGTTTGATCTGAACATTGACGTCACCGGCAAATCGACCATGGATGTCATGGGCTTGATCGTTGCCAGCGAAACCGGTGGAAACCCGCCGATCCCGGCGCCTGAGGCAGTCAACATCAACGACATCAGCCTGAAGGTTGCCGGCGCCGCGCTGGACGCCGTTGGCGCCTTCACCTTCGACAATTCGATGGGTGTGCCGATGCCGCTGGGCGAAGCTACGGTCAACGTGTCCGGTGCCAATGCGCTGATTGACGGGCTGATCAAGATTGGTCTGGTTCAAGAGCAGGACGCCATGGGTGTGCGGATGATGATGGGCATGTTTATGGTACCCGGCGCTGACGCAGATTCTCTGACCACCAAGATCGAAGCCAAGGAAGGCTTCTCGATCCTGGTGAACGGCCAGCCGCTGCCGATGTAAAGGCAGATACCTTTAGAGGTAAAACGGGGCGCGGGGGAAACCTCGCGCCCTTTTGCTATGCCGCGCTGGTTGGCGTTCCATCAAGCGCGCGGCGCATCTCATCCTTGATCCGCGCGGCCATGAAATCGGTGAACAGGCGCACCTTGGGGTCTTTCAGACGGCGGTGCTGCGACAGGCTGCTCAGCTGCGTTGATAGGGGCGGGCTGGCGGTGGCCACCGGCACCAGCCGTCCGTCGCGAAGATGGTCGGCGACATCGAAGATCGGCTTCATCACGATGCCGCGCCCGTCCAGCGCCCAATGCGTCAGCACATCGCCATCATCGCTTTCAAAGGGGCCGCTGATGTCATAGCGAATCGGTCCTTCAGTGGTGGACAGCGTCCACTGGAACTCTTTCGAGCCGGGAAAGCGCAGGTTCAGGCAATCATGCCGGTCGGCCAAGAGGGCCACGCCATCCGCCGGCATCCCGCGCCGCGCGATATAGGCAGGCGAGGCGCACAGCACCCGCGGGCAATCGGCGATCAGTTGCACCTTCAGGGTGCTGTCTTCCAGAATGCCCAGGTGAAACGCCACGTCGATGCCTTCGGAGACCACGTCGATAGACCGGTCAGATAGCCGCAATCGCACGTCGATCTGCGGATAAAGATCCTTGAAAATCGGCACATAGGGTGCGATCAGCCGCCGCCCGATGCCCAAGGGGGCTGCCACAAAGATCGTGCCGCGCGGGTTTTGCGTCACATCCATAACGGCCGCTTCAGCCTCTTCAATGGAATCCAGGATCTTCTTCGCGCCGTCATAAAAGATGCGCCCGTTTTCCGTGGCTTGCAGGCTGCGGGTGGTGCGGCTGAACAGGCGCACCCCCAGATACTTTTCCAATTCAGATATACGTGCCGACGCCACCGCCGGAGAGGTGCGCTGATCGCGCGCCGCCACAGACATGTTGCCCAACTCGTAGACACGGACGAACATCCGGATATTGTTCACATAGGACATGTGGCCTTCGGGTGATTATCAGGGCTCGTTTGAAAGTGATCCGGCAATTGACAGGATTAACAGCAAAACCCGCTTGGGTATAGCGTTTCGGCAGAAACCGGGGAGGTTCACAATGTACGACTGGATTGTTCTGTGGGAATGGGCCGAGATCAGCATGCGCTGGCTGCATGTCATCACGGCCATGGCCTGGATCGGCAGCTCGTTCTATTTCATCGCGCTGGACCTGGGTCTGAACCGTGACCGCAACCTGGCCTCGGGCGCTGATGGCGAAGAATGGCAGGTGCATGGCGGCGGTTTTTACCACATCCAGAAATACCTGGTCGCCCCCGCCGAGATGCCCGAACATCTGATCTGGTTCAAATGGGAAAGCTACATGACGTGGATCAGCGGGTTCACCATGCTGGTGCTGGTCTATTACATGGGGGCCGAGCTTTACCTGATCGACCCGACCGTGATGGAGCTGTCAACCTGGCAGGCCGTCGCGATCTCGATGGCGTCGCTGGTCTTTGGCTGGGTGGTCTACACCACGCTGTGCAGGGTGTTTGTGAACGCCGACCAGAACATGCTGATGCTGGCTCTGTTCGTGGTGCTGGTGGGGATGAGCTGGTTCTACACTCAGGTCTTCTCGGGCCGTGCGGCGATGCTGCATCTGGGCGCGTTCACCGCCAGCATCATGTCTGGCAACGTGTTTTTCATCATCATGCCCAATCAGCGCGTGGTGGTGGCCGACCTGAAGGCAGGCCGCAAGCCGGATCCGAAATATGGCAAGATCGCCAAGCAGCGCAGTACGCACAACAACTATCTGACGCTGCCGGTGATCTTTCTGATGTTGTCAAACCACTACCCGCTGATCTTTGCCACGCAGTATAACTGGATCATCGCGTCGCTGGTCTTTCTGATGGGCGTCACGATCCGGCATTGGTTCAATACCCAGCATGCCCGCAAGGGGAGCCCGCACTGGACCTGGGCCGTCACCGTTCTTCTGGTTCTGGTTGTGGCCTGGCTGTCGACCCAACCCATGCGCACGGTGCCCGAACCCGAGGCAAAACTGCAAGGCGCCGCCCTGATCTATGCCAGCGCGCCCGGGTTTGACGATGTGGTCGGCATCGTGCAGGGCCGCTGCAGCATGTGCCACGCGTCCGAGCCGTCGTGGGAGGGCCTGTATTGGCCCCCAAAAGGCGTGGTGCTGGAAACTGAGGCGCAGATCGCCGATCAGGCCAAGCGCATCGCCATGCAGGCCGGCTTCAGCCATGCCATGCCGCCCGGCAACCTCAGCTATATTGAGCCGCAAGAGCGGGCGGCGATTGTCGACTGGTATCGCGCTGCGGGCACGGCCGCCGGCACTGGAATCTGATCCGGGCAAGGGGCGCTGCCCCCGCCGCCGCTGACGCGACGCCTCCCCCGGGGATATTTGAGCCAAGATGAAACGTTAGGGCTTTCATCTTGGCTCAAATATCCCCGCCGGAGGCACCTACCCCATCCGCCAGTGCGTCAGTCACCCAGTTTGGCGTGAACCTCGGCCAGATCGACCGGGCCCTTGGGCATCTTGTTGGCGGGATTTTCGAAATCATACTGGAACAGCTGGAAGTCGCGCTTGTAGATTTCCCAGACGATATGCATCGACAGATCGTCGAAATAATCCTCGACCGGGTGGGCGCGGGCGGGGCCGTGGCCTTCGCTTTCGTTGAACCGCGGGATCTTTTTCAGATCGACCTTGTGCTTGACCTTGATGTTGTCCAGCACAGTCTGCATGCCATCGTTGAAATCTTCGGTGAAGAAGATGTGGTCATAGCGACCACCATTCACGATGAAGGTGCTGATGTGCCCGGCCATCGCGGACCAGTGGATGTCCGGCTCCATCGGTTTCTTGAACCGGATGGTGTCGCGCGCGAAGAGAAGAAAGCGGCGGAACGACTGGATCTGGTCGAACTCTGCCTTGCCATCGGCGCCGCCGACCTGAACCCCGTATTTCTGCACCAACAGCGGCACCAAGTTGCCGCGATAGCGTTTGCCGTTGCGTTGGATGCCGCAGATTTTGTCGAAAAACGATGACAAGATGCGGGTATAGGGGTTGCGGACGCAGGTGAACGCGTAAGAGCCGTGCGACTTGACGTTCTTTTCGATCAAGGGCTGGCTGGCCTCGATCGCCCATTTGTGCATGCCAGCCATCGCATCATGGATGTCGCCGTCGAAGAACCGCCCATGGTCGGAATAAAACATGATCTGCCCGATGGTTGAGCAGGCGCATTTCGGCACCACGCGGTAAACCACGCTTTCACTTTCCGTCATCCAGGTACCGGGAAACCCCATCACGCACTCACTCTTCTGCCTCAGTGGCTGATTATTTCTGCCTTCGAACCAATTGATGGCAAAAAAGCAAAGAAACTATGTCTTTTCAAGGAAGCATAAAGCACTTTATGGAAACAGTAAGCAGACAAGGTACGGTTACCCCACAATCTCATGGCAAAAATCGCCTACATCCTTCTGTGTCACAAGGATCCCGTCGGGATCATCGCCCAGGCCCAGCGTCTGACGGCGGCTGGTGACTTTATCGCCATCCATTTTGACGGCAATGCCCGGCGTGACGATTTCGACAAGATCAAGACCGCGCTGATCGACAACCCCTCGGTGGTTTTTACCCGGCGCCGGGTCAAATGCGGTTGGGGAGAATGGAGCCTGGTCGAGGCGACGATCCTGGCCGTGCGCGCCGCCGCCGATGCCTTTCCGCGGGCCACGCATTTCTACATGCTGTCGGGTGACTGCATGCCGATCAAATCCGCCGAATACGCCCGCACCTTCCTGGAGCGTGAGGATGTGGATTACATCGAGAGTTTCGATTTCCACAACTCAGAGTGGATCAAGACCGGCATCAAGGAAGAGCGGCTGATCTACCGCCATTGGTTCAATGAGCGCACGCATAAGACGTGGTTCTACAGATCCATGGAGTGGCAGAAAAAGCTGGGGTTGCAGCGCAAGGTGCCGGCCGATCTGGTGATGCAGATCGGCAGTCAGTGGTGGTGTCTGCGGCGGCGGACCATAGAGTGGGTGCTGGATTTCATCGACAAGCGCGCCGATGTGATGCGGTTTTTCCGCACCACCTGGATCCCGGATGAGACGTTCTTTCAGACCATCGTGCGCCATCTGGTGCGTGAGGGCGAAATCCGCACCCGCCCGCTGACATTTCTGATGTTCACCGATTACGGCATGCCGGTCACCTTCTACAACGATCACTATGACCTGCTGCTGAGCCAGGATTATCTGTTCGCACGCAAGATCAGCGCTGAGGCGCTGGATCTGAAAGAGCGGCTGGGAGAGTTGTATTCCGTGACTGGCAAGCGGTTCCAGATCTCGAACGAGGGGCGCAGCCTGTTTCAGTTTCTGACCGGGCGGGGCCGCGTTGGCCGCCGATTCGCGCCACGGTTCTGGGAGACGGAAACCAGCATTGGCCGCGAACGCACGCTGATGATGGTGACCTGCAAGAAATGGCATGTGGCCAAGCGACTGGTTGAACGGGTGCGCGCGGTGACCAATCTGCCGGCCATCGAATATCTGTTCAATGAGGCCGGAACCCAGTTGCCGGATCTGGGTGGCATCCAGTCGAATCTGGAAAAACGCACCCGGCACCGCCGCGCGCTGGTGCGGATGTTGTTCGATTACTGGCAGACAGACCGGCTGATCTTCTGTATTGACCCCGCTTCGACCGAGTTGATGCAGGATTTCTACAATGACCGCGCCAAGGTGCGGCTACTGGAGATCGAATGCGACTTTACCGACGATTATCTGATGGGCCATGCGCGACGGGTCGGGCTGGCGGGTGATCGGACGCCGCAAGAGACCATCAACCGGCTGTTGCCCACCATCCGCTATGACGTGCGCTTTGAAAGCGACCATATCCGCGAGTTCAACTTTCCCGGCTTTGCCCGGATCCGGCAATCGGCCTCGGTTGACGAAAACACCATGCCTCTGGCCGAGTTTCTGGATATCCCCGTCGAAAAGGCCCGTGAGATTGCGGCCACCGAATACCTCTTTGTGGATTGATACCTATGACTCTACCCTATGATCCGACCAATATCTTTGCCCGCATCCTGCGCGGCGAAATCCCCAACAAGACCGTGATGGATTCGGCCCATACGCTGGCCTTTCACGACATCGTTCCTCAGGCGCCGGTCCATGTGCTGGTGATCCCGAAAGGCGCCTATGTCGATTTCGCGCAATTTGCGGCCCGGGCCAGCGCCGAGGAAATCGCCGATTTCCACCGCACCTGCGCCAAAGTCTGCGAGATGGTCGGGCTGACCGGCGACGGCTTTCGCGCCATCACCAATTCTGGTGCCCATGGCCATCAGGAAGTGCCGCATTATCATCTGCACATTCTGGGCGGTCGCGCGCTGGGGCCGATGCTGACTCATAGCTGAGCGGCTGCGGAGGCGGGGGCCAGCCCCCCATGCCACCGGTTTTTTGAACCGATGGCAAAACCGATGTCAAACCCCGGGATATTTTTACCAAGATGAAGTCAGCCGGAAGATTGGGCGCTGTCCCAGTCTTTCAGCCAGCGTTTCGGGGCGGCGGCGCGCCAGTCGCGGATCAGGCGAGGTTTGGCCCAAGCGGGATCAATGTGGCCTGCGCGGACCAGAATCAGATTATGGGCGGCGTAATGCGGATGCAGGGTGAAGGTGTCGGGGTCGGCTTGCAGCAGCATCTCACGCTCATCCCGGGTGGCGCGAAAGACGGCGGCGTCAACGTAGGGTGACCACCAGCACCACATCTTGCCATGCGCCTTCAGCGCCTCAACGCCCCAAGGGTGGGCCAGGGTGACCTGCGGCAGATCCAGTGACAGCGCAAAGGATCTGAGGGCGGGCCAGTTGGCGATCATCAATGCGCCTCGGCCCAGTTCTTGCCTTTGCCCGCGTCAACCGCGAGGTGGACCTTCAACGACACTGCCGGGGCATGGGCCTCTTGCATCACCTCACGCGCGGCGGTGATCAGAGTGTCGGTGGCGTCCTGATCCACCTCGAACAGCAGTTCGTCATGGACCTGCAGCAGCATCTTTGCGTCGATGCCGGTGATGGCCGCGGGCATGCGGATCATGGCACGGCGGATCACGTCGGCAGCGGTGCCCTGGATCGGAGCGTTGATCGCGGCGCGTTTGGCAAAACCGGCACCGGGGCCTTTGGCGTTGATGTCGGGTGTGTGGATTTTCCGACCAAAAAGGGTTTGCACATAGCCGTTTTCCTGGGCGAATTTGACAGTTTCGGACATGTAGGTTTTGATGCCGGGGAACCGCTCAAAGTAGCGGTCGATAAAGCCTTGGGCCTCGGCCCGCGGGATGCGCAGGTTGCGCGCCAGGCCAAAGCCAGAGATGCCATAGATCACGCCAAAGTTGATCGCCTTGGCCTTGCGGCGGATTTCCGGCGTCATCTGGTCCAGCGGCACGTTGAACATCTCGGACGCGGTCAGGGCGTGGATATCCAGCCCGTCGCGGAAGGCCTGCTGCAGTTCGGGGATGTCGGCGGTATGGGCCAGAATCCGCAGCTCGATCTGGGAATAATCCAGGCTGACCAGCACCCGCCCCGGCGGCGCGATAAACGCTTCGCGGATGCGCCGGCCCTCTTCGGTGCGAACGGGGATGTTTTGCAGGTTCGGGTCGGTTGAGGCCAACCGCCCGGTGTTCGCCCCCGCGATGGAATAGGAGGTGTGGACGCGGCCAGTGTCGGGGTTGATCGCCAGTTGCAGCGCGTCGGTATAAGTGGATTTCAGTTTGGCGATCTGGCGCCAGTCCAGCACCCTTGCGGCCAGACGCGCACCCTGCGGGTGGCTGTCCTCCATTGTGGTGATGTCTTCCAGAATATCGGCACCGGTGGCATAGGCGCCGGTTTTTCCGGTGGTGCCGCCGGGGATTTGCAGCCGGTCAAACAGGATCTCGCCCAGTTGTTTGGGGCTGCCCACGTTGAATTTATCGCCTGCAACGTCGTGGATTTCCTCTTCCAGCTGCACCAGTTTCTGCGCAAAGGCGTTGGACATGCGCGACAGGGTATCGCGGTCAACGCGGATGCCCGCCATCTCCATCTCTGCCAGCACCGGAACTAGGGGGCGCTCAAGCGTCTCATAGACGGTGGTGACGCGGGCGCTGTGCAGTTGCGGTTTGAACAGCTGCCACAGACGCAGGGTGATGTCGGCGTCTTCGGCGGCGTATTTCACAGCATCATCAATGCCCACGCGATCAAAGGTGATCTGGGATTTGCCGCTGCCCAGAACGGATTTGATCGGGATCGGCTGGTGGCCAAGATAGAGGTCTGACAGCGTGTCCATGCCGTGGGAATTCAAACCGGCGTGCATGGCGTAGCTCAGCAGCATGGTGTCATCGAAAGGCGTGATATGCACACCCTGACGTACGAGGATCTTCCAGTCATACTTCATGTTCTGGCCGATCTTCAGGATCGAAGGATCCTCCAGCATCGGTTTCAGCGCGGCGATGGTCTCTGTCAGGCCCATCTGCCCTTCGATCAGCTCGGACGAGCCGAAGAGATCGCCCCCCCCCTGCCGGTGACCCAAGGGGATATATGCGGCTTGACCGGCATCAACGCAGAGCGAGATGCCAACCAGTTCGGCCTGCATCTCATCCAAGGACGTGGTTTCGGTATCCACCGCGACATGGCCAATCTCATAGATGCGGTCGATCCATTTCTGCAAGGTCTGGGGATCGCGGATGCAGATGTAGGCTGCGAGATCGAAGGGGATCTTCGGCGTGTCCGGCGCGGGCTCGGCGCTGGGCGCAGTCGCGGTGGGTGCCTCAACGCCCAGCCGCTCGGCCACGCGGCGGGTGATGCTGCGGAATTCCATTTCATTCAGGAAACCCATCAGCGTTTCAGCATCGGGCGGGGTGATTTCCAGATCATCCAGGCCGGTGTCCAGCGCCACATCGTCTTTCAGCGTGACCAGTTGGCGAGAGATGCGGATCAGATCGGCATTTACCTCCAACGCTTCGCGGCGTTTGGGCTGCTTGATCTCAGCCGTGCGGGACAAGAGGCTGTCCAGGTCGCCGAATTCCTGAATCAGCAGCGCTGCAGTTTTCAGCCCGATCCCCGGAGCGCCGGGCACGTTGTCAACGCTGTCCCCGGCAAGCGATTGAATATCAATCACCTTTTCGGGTGGCACGCCGAATTTTTCAAACACCTCATCCGGACCGATCTGCTTTGATTTCATCGGGTCGAACATGTCGATGCCGGGGCCGACCAGCTGCATCAGATCCTTGTCGGATGAGATGATGGTGCAACTGCCGCCTGCGGCAACTGCCTGACGGGCCAGGGTGGCGATGATGTCATCGGCCTCATAGCCCGGGGTCTCGATACAGGCGACGTTGAAGGCGCGGGTGGCGTCACGGGTCAGCGGGAATTGCGGGCGCAGATCCTCGGGCGGGGGAGGGCGGTTGGCTTTGTATTCAGGGTAGATATCGTTGCGAAAGGTCTTTGACGAATGGTCGAAGATCACCGCGATATGGGTGGCGGCCCCTTTGCGCGTCTCGGTGGAAATCTCATTCCACAGGATATTGCAAAAGCCCGCCACGGCCCCCACCGGCAGCCCGTCTGATTTTCGCGTCAGGGGCGGCAGCGCGTGATAGGCGCGGAAAATATAGGCCGAGCCGTCGATCAGGTGAAGGTGATGGCCCTTGCCGAACTTTACGGTCATGAGAATAATCCCGATGTTTGCAGGAGTCTTGTCATGTTCCGGCTTGCTGTGCCAGCCTTTGTCGGCCTGTCGTCTGGCCTTCCGGCGGGCTCGGATCAGCTGACGGCCTGCGATCCATCCACCATGGATTGCTCACCTCTGGTGGTCTGCATCGGCCCGTTCAGTGGTCCGCAGTCAGTGATCGTCGTGCGCATGCACGCGGTCAATGACATAGCGCTTGTCGCAATAGCCACATTCGACAAAGCCGGTATCCTGCGGGATGCTCAGCCAGACGCGGGGATGGCCAAGCGCACCTTCGCCCCCGTCGCAGGCCACTTTCCAGGTGGTGACGGTCTGGGTCTCGGGGGCATCAATGGGCATGACGGGGGGCATGTGTTGCGTCCTTGGGATGGCGTGTCGGGGGTATATTACGGATGCGGAAGGTGCGGGCAAGAGAGCGGCGGGAATCTGCGGCCGAACTGGCTGAAATACCGCAGCATCCGCGGTCTGCAATGGGGCTGGCAAAGGTCTGGCATCAGGGTCGGTGCGGATCGGCGGCCGTATCGTTACCCTTGATGTCCCGAATCAGGTAGGGACCGGGGGCGTCGCCGATGCCGCAGACCGTGGCCATGCGGGCGCCGCCCCCCTCAATGGGGGGCAAGGCCGCAGCCCCTATCCGGCCTGCCCGCCGATCAAGGTGCTGCGCGATTTCAGCGCGGCCAACCAACCCAAGCCCTGGGCGGTGCCTTTGGCCGGGCGGTATTCTGCGCTGATCCAGACATGGTCCAATTGATCCACTGCATCACACAGCGCGGGCAGCGAAAAGCCACCGCCGCCGGGCTCATTCCGGGCAGGAAAGCCTGCGATCTGCACATGGCTGATGCGCACCTGATGATCGGCCCAGACAAGGGCCGCATCGCCATGCAGGCGCGCGGCATGCCACAGATCGAATTGCAGCCCGATCCGGTCATTGTCGATATCATCCAGAATCCGTCCGGCCTGATCGAAATCATTCAGGAAATACCCTGGCATATCGTCGGGGTTCAGCGGTTCCAGGCAAATCCGCTGATCCGGTGCCTGTGCAGCGGCCCAGGTCAGGTTTTCCACATAAGTCGCCTCGGCTTGCGGGCCCTTGGCTACCCCGGCCATCACATGGATCCGCGCGGCTCCCAACCGGTTGGCGTAGTCGGCGGCGCGCAGGAAACTGTCGCGGAACGCGGTCTCATACCCCGGCCGTGCGGCAAAGCCACGGTCGCCGCTGGCCCAATCGCCGGGCGGTGTGTTGATCATTGCCAGGGGCATGCCGGCCAGCGCGCGCTCCCATTCCGTGACGGGATGGTCATAGGGAAACAGCACCTCTACCCCGTCAAACCCGGTGCGGCGCGCCCAATCGGGGCGGTCCAGCATCGGCACTTCGGTGAAGAGAAGCGTCAGGTTGGCGGCAAAACGGGGCATTGTGGGGCGATATTCCGGGTGATCATTCAAAGCGTCTTTACGGCAATTCCGACGACAAGATAACCGGAAAGAATACTCCCTGCGACCAAAGTCCAAACCAGCTGGCCCCCTGATGCGGTTCATGGCGCCCCAATTCGACCAAACGGTAGAAGGATTTGCGGTCAATCAGCGCCCAGAGGTTGCTTCGGATCAGCACATAGGGCGATGGCTCACCATCCGCCGCGCGGTCTACCCGCAAGGGGTGGTCGGGGCCCGCGGTGGCGCTGTCTTCGGTCTTGGTGGTGAAGGTCAGGGTCTGCGTCTGGCCGGTGCCGGTGGCATCGAAATCCACCGCCAGCAGGGGCGCATCATCGACGGTGATCCCCACCTTTTCGACCGGGGTGACCAGGAAATAGCTGTCGCCCTCGCGCTTCAGGATCGAAGAGAACAATTTGACCATCGGCGCGCGGCCGATCGGCGTGCCCAGATAGAACCATGTCCCGTCGCGGGCGATCCGCATGTCGATGTCTCCACAGAACGGT
This sequence comes from Paracoccaceae bacterium, assembly GCA_049291415.1. Taxonomy (GTDB): domain Bacteria; phylum Pseudomonadota; class Alphaproteobacteria; order Rhodobacterales; family Rhodobacteraceae; genus Pseudogemmobacter. The sequence continues at coordinate 25,486 of JBATPI010000089.1, forward strand.
GGGTTCCACAGATGCACTGGCGGCAGGCCTTTGGTGCTGGCGGCTTTTGCGGCGGCGGCTAGGGTGTCGGCAGTGGGTTTGGCCATGGGATCCGTGGGGTCAGCGGCGGGTTCATCGCAGTCTGGCCTGCCCGCCGGGGCACAAGCAAGGGCGGAACGCTGCCACCCTGCCGGATGCCGCCGCTTTCACGATCATTTGTGTCAAGTGGCCTTTTGCCATTTGTGCCCGCCGCCAAGTTTCGGTCTAATGCGCCGCAACATAGCTGAAGGAGCCTGTGATGGCTGGTGACGACACATTGGTGGCCGAGATCGAAGCGCTGGGAGAGACTCTGGGGCGGGCCAAGGCCTCGATCAACCGGCGGTTCATCGGTCAGGAAAAGGTGGTCGATCTGGTGCTGGCCAGCCTGCTCTGCGGCGGCCATGCGCTGTTGGTGGGTCTGCCCGGTCTGGGCAAAACGCGGCTGGTGGATACGCTGGGCACGGTGATGGGGCTGGATGCCAGCCGGGTGCAGTTCACGCCTGATCTGATGCCAGCCGATATTCTGGGATCGGAAGTGCTGGACACCGCACAGGACGGCGCGCGGGCGTTCCGGTTCATCGAAGGGCCGGTGTTTTGTCAGCTGCTGCTGGCGGATGAGATTAACCGCGCCAGCCCACGGACGCAGTCAGCGCTGTTGCAGGCGATGCAGGAAAAAGAAGTGACCATCGCGGGACAGCACCGCCCCCTTGGCCGTCCGTTCCACGTTCTGGCGACGCAAAACCCGATTGAACAAGAGGGCACCTATCCCCTGCCAGAGGCACAGTTGGATCGCTTTTTGGTGCAGGTGGATGTCGATTATCCGACCCGCGCGGTTGAGCGTGACATCCTGATCGCCACCACCGGTGCCGAAGAGGCGCAAAGCCATCAGGTGTTTACCGCCGACAGCCTTTTGGCCGCGCAAAACGTGCTGCGGCGGATGCCGGTCGGCGAAAAGGTGGTGGAATCGATCCTGGATCTGGTGCGGTCCTGCCGCCCGGGTGAGGCTGAAGGTCGCGATCTGGCTGATGCGTTGGCCTGGGGTCCGGGGCCACGCGCCGCACAGGCCTTGATGCTGACGGTGCGGGCGCGGGCCTTGTTGCAGGGACGGCTTGCGCCTTCGGTTGAGGATGTGGCGGCGATGGCGCAGGCTTGCCTGACGCATCGCATGGCGCTGTCCTTCGCGGCCCGGGCGCGTGGCGAGACGCTGTCGGGCATCATTTCGCGTGTGTCCCTGCGCGTGCTGGGGCTAGAGGCCGCAGCGTGACCACAGACCTTCGTTCCCGCGCCGAGGCGCTGGGCCAGACGCTGCCTCCGCTACTGGCCGAGGCGGAAATGCTGGCCCAGACCGTCATGCTGGGTGAGCATGGCCGCCGTCGCGCGGGCATGGGGGATGAATTCTGGCAATACCGCCCCGCCCATGCGGGCGATCCCGCAAGGCTGGTGGATTGGCGGCGGTCAGCCCGGTCTGACGCGCATTTCGTGCGCGAACGCGAATGGCAGGCGGCGCAATCGGTGACGATCTGGGTGGATCCGTCGAAAAGCATGACCTTTTCGGGCGCCAAGGGGCGTGAGACCAAAGGCGATCGCGCCCGTCTGCTGGCCTTGGCGCTGGCGGTTCTCTTGCTGCGCGGGGGCGAACGAGTGGGGCTGGCTGGTTTGGCACAACCGCGCGCCGGGCGGGCCCAGATCGTGCGGCTGGCCACCCGTCTGGCCGAGGCCGACACCAGCGCCGACTATGGCGCGCCTGAGGTTGACGGCATGGTCAGCCATGGCCGGGCGGTGTTTGCGTCAGACTTCATGGGTGATCTGGCGGGGGTTGAGGCAGGTCTGGCGCGCGCCTCGGACCGCGGCGTCAAGGGCGCGCTATTGCAGGTTCTGGACCCGGCGGAAGAGGAATTTCCTTTTGACGGCCGCACCATCTTTGAATCGATGGGCGGCGGCATCAGCCATGAGACCAAGAAGGCGGGCGAATTGCGTGACCGCTATCTGGCCCGTCTGGCTGAGCGTAAGGATCGCCTGACCACGCTGGCCCGCGCTGTGGGTTGGCATTTCAGCACGCATCACACCGGGGCCCCGGCGCAATCGGCGCTGCTTTGGCTGTATAGCGCGCTACAGGGCGGACGATAGATGTTTACCATTGGCCCCATCGGGTTTCTGACCCCTGTTCTCTTGAGCGCGCTGATCGTGCTGCCGATCCTGTGGATCTTGCTGCGTGCGGTGCCACCTGCGCCGATCCGTCGCCGCTTTCCCGGCGTTGCGCTGCTGTTGGGTCTGCGTGATGAGGATGCCGAGACGGACAAGACGCCGTGGTGGCTGCTGTTGTTGCGGATGGCGGTTATTGCGGCGGCGATCATCGGCTTTGCTGGCCCGGTCCTGAACCCCGAAGGGCGGCAGGTCGGCACCGGGCCGTTGTTGGTGGTGCTGGATGGCGGCTGGGCCGAGGCGCGCGATTGGGCGCGGCGGGTGGAACGCGCGGGCCAACTGATCGAAGAGGCCGGGCGCGATGGCCGCACCGTGGCCGTTCTGCGGCTGACCGATGCGCCTGAAGTGCCGGTTTTTCAGGGGGCTGAAGCCTGGGCGGGCCGTCTGGCCGGGCTGGACCCTGCGCCCTATGCGCCCACAGAGATGGCAGCCTGGGCAGACGCGTTGCCGCAAGAGGGGTTCGATTCGGTCTGGCTGTCGGACGGCCTGACCCACCCGGGGCGTGAGGCCTTGGCCGCAGCGCTGGCCACAAAGGGCGCGTTATCGGTGATCGAAAGCCCGCGCCCGGTGTTTGCCCTGCATCCGCCGGGGGTAAAGGATGGCAAGGTCAGCCTTTCGGCCAGCCGCATGCCTGCGGGTGAGGCGGTCAGTATCGAAGTGTCTGCGCGCGGCCCCGATCCTGCCGGGATCGAACGGGAATTGGCCCGCAGCACGCTGGCTTTTGCCGCCGGAGAATCCCAGGCCGAGGCGGTCATCGACCTGCCGCCCGAAGTGCGCAATCGGGTCACCCGCTTTGAAATTGCGGGCCTGCGCAGCGCCGGCGCGGTCAGTCTGACCGATGACAGTCTGAAGCGGCGCAAGGTCGCTATTATCGGTGCCGGCCCCGATCAAGAGGGGCTGCAGCTGTTGTCGCCGACGCATTATCTGCGGCAGGCTCTGGCCCCCGTGGCTGATCTGGTTGAGGGCAGTCTGACCGATGTGCTGGTAGCCAAGCCCGATGTGATCATTCTGGCCGATGTGGCGCGGGTGACGCAATCTGAACAGGATGCCATGCTGAAATGGCTGGAGGAGGGCGGTCTTTTGCTGCGCTTTGCCGGGCCGCGGCTGGCGGCATCCGATGTCAGCCGCACCGATGAGGACCCGCTGATGCCGGTGCGTCTGCGCGAAGGTGGCCGCACCGTCGGCGGCGCGATGAGCTGGGGAGAGCCGAAGGCGCTGGCACCCTTCCCCGAAGGTAGCCCGTTTCATGGCCTTGCCTTGCCCGATGATGTGCAGGTCACAGCGCAGGTGCTGGCCCAACCCGACCCTGATCTGGCCGGCCGCACCTATGCGGCGCTGGAGGATGGCACGCCTTTGGTGACGGGCAAGACGGTGGGGCAGGGCCGCGTCGTTCTGGTGCATGTGACGGCCAATGCTGAATGGTCCACGCTGCCTCTGTCGGGTCTTTTCGTGCAGATGCTGGAGCGGCTGGCGGTATCGACCCACCCGACCCGGCCCGAGGCGGCAGATCTTGAGGGCCAGATCTGGGTGCCGGAACTGGTGCTGGACGGCTACGGTGCGGCCCGCGATGCCGGTGAGATGGCGGGCGTTGATGGCGCGGTGCTGGCGGTGGCAGTCAAGGACGGGCCGGGGCGGATGCAGCCGCCGGGCCTCTATGCCGGCTTGGACCGGCGCGTGGCGCTGAATGTGATCGGGGCCGAGACTGTGCTGCAGGCGGCGGTCTGGCCGGCGGGGGTGACGGTGGATGCGTTGGAAATTGCGGCAGAGCGGTCGCTGAAGGGCGGGTTCCTGACGGCCGGGCTGGCGCTGTTGCTGCTGGATATTCTGGCGGCGTTGTGGCTGGCTGGTCGGCTGGGCGTCATGCGGCGCGGTGTGGCGGTGCTGGCCGTCGCCGTACTGGCCTTTGCCGGGCAAGGGCGGGCGCAAGAGGCCCCGCTGCCGGGCGATGATTTCGCCATTGAGGCCACCTCGGCCGTGGTGCTGGCGCATGTGCTGACCGGTGATGCCGAGACCGACGAGATGGCCGAAGCCGGGCTGGTGGGTCTGGGGGATCGGCTGTGGGCCCGCACGTCGATAGAGCCCGCGATGCCGATGGCCGTCGATATCGAACGCGATGAGCTGGCATTTTTCCCGTTCCTCTACTGGCCGGTGACGGCCGATATGCCGACGCCATCGGCCAGGGCCTATGAAAAGCTGAACCAGTATCTGCGCACCGGCGGCATGATCCTGTTTGACACCCGTGATGCCGACCGCGCCGCCTTTGGCGCGACCACACCCGAGGCCGAGGCCCTGCAGCGTATCGCCGCCGGGCTGGACATTCCGCCCCTGGAGCAGATCCCGGCGGACCATGTGCTGACCCGAACCTTCTATCTGTTGCAGAATTTCCCCGGCCGGTTCGCCGAAGGCACCCTTTGGGTTGAGGCCGCCCCTCCGGGCGAGGAACTGGCCGAGGGGATGCCGTTTCGCACTCTGAATGACGGGGTGACGCCGGTGGTGATCGGCGGCAATGACTGGGCTTCGGCCTGGGCGACGGATGACGCGGGCGTGGCGCTGTTGCCGGTGGGGCGTGGGGCTGCAGGTGAGCGGCAGCGCGAGATCGCCTATCGCTTTGGCATCAACCTGATCATGCATGTGCTGACCGGGAATTATAAGTCGGATCAGGTGCATGTGCCTGCGCTTCTGGAAAGGTTGGGGCAATGAGCCTGGTCTTTGATCCCCTGATTAGCATGGCGGTGCTATGGGCGCTGGCGGGGGTGGCGGCCTTGATGCTGGCCCTGGCGCTGTGGCGCGGGCTGGCGGGCTGGGCTTTGCGCGGCCTGTCGGCACTGGCGCTGTTGGGCGCCTTGGCCAACCCGTCGCTGCAACAGGAAAACCGGGCGGGCTTGGGCGATATTGTTATCCTGCTGGTTGATGACAGCACCAGCCAGACCCTGGGCGGGCGCGGTGCCCAGGTGTCCGATGCCGTGGCCCGGATCACCGCCGAGGTTGAGGCGATGCCGGGCACCGAATTGCGCATCCACCGCTTTGGCGATGGTCAGGATGACGCGGGCACCCTGGCGATGACCGCCATGGCCGAGGCCTTGGCCGAAGAGCCGCGCGCCCGGGTAGCGGGTGTGTTGCTGGTGACCGACGGGCAGGTGCATGACATGGCGTTGACGCCCGGTCTGCCCGCCCCCCTGCATGTGCTGTTGACCGGCAAAGACGCCGATTGGGACCGCCGGTTGGTCATTCAGAACGCGCCGGCCTTTGCCATCATCGGTGAGGAATTCATCCTGAACCTGAAGGTTGAAGATCTGGGCGCGGTGCCTGCCAGCGCGGGTGACATGGTTGATCTGACCATCGCCGTTGATGCTGATGAGCCGCAGACCTATTCGGTGTCCGTGGGCGTGGACCTGACCCTGCCGGTCACCCTGCCGCATGGCGGGATGAACGTTCTGCAATTCAGCGTGGCCCCGGTGGAGGGCGAGTTGACTGACCGCAACAACGCACAGGTCGTGCAGATCAACGGCGTGCGCGACCGGCTGCGGGTGCTGCTGGTCTCGGGTGAGCCGCATGCGGGCGAGCGGGTCTGGCGCAACCTTCTGAAATCGGATGCCAGCGTGGATCTGGTACATTTCACCATCCTGCGCCCGCCGGAAAAGCAAGATGACGTCTCGGTTGATGAGCTGAGCCTGATCGCGTTTCCAACGCGGGAATTGTTTGTCGAAAAGATCAAGGAATTCGATTTGATCATCTTTGACCGCTACCGCATGCAGGGCATCATGCCGATGAGCTATATCGACAATGTGGTCGATTACGTGAAAACCGGCGGCACGGTTCTGGTGGCGGCGGGGCCGGAATTCGGCGTGGTGGATTCGCTTTACCGCTCACCCCTGGCCGAGGTTTTGCCCGTGGCACCAACTGCGCAGGTGATTGAAGGCGGGTTCCGCCCCAAGATCACCGAATTGGGCAAGCGCCATCCGGTGACCGAGGGCTTGGAAAAATTCGCGCCGCCCGGCACGGATGGTGAGCCCGGCTGGGGCCGCTGGTTCCGCATTGCCGAGGTGGAAAAGCTGTCGGGCCAGACGGTGATGGAGGGGCCGAACGGGCTGCCTTTGTTGGTATTGGACCGGGTGGGTGAGGGGCGCATCGCGGTTCTGGCCAGTGATCAGGCCTGGCTCTGGGGGCGCGGCTATGAGGGCGGCGGGCCGCAGCTGGAGCTGCTGCGGCGGCTGGCGCACTGGATGCTGAAAGAGCCGGAGCTGGAGGAAGAGACGCTGACCGCCACGGCCAAGGGGCAGGTCTTGTCCATCGTGCGGCGCACGATTGCCGAAGACGCGCCGGCGCCGGTGACGGTGACCGGGCCTGACGGGGCAGAGGTGGTGCTGGAGATGCGCCAGACATCGCCCGGGCGCTATGAGGTGGACTGGACGGCGCCGACTTTGGGCTTGTACCGGCTGGCGCAGGGCGATCTGACGCGGGTGGTGGGCATTGGCCCGGCAGCCCCGCGTGAGTTCGTCGCCACGCTGGCCAGCGGCGATCTGCTGGCACCGGTGGCGGCCGAGGCGCGCGGCAGCGTGACCCGTCTGGAGGGTGGGGTGCCCGATCTGCGCACCGTGGCCGAAGGTCGCCCAACGGCGGGCCGCGGCTGGATCGGGATCACTCCGCGCGGGGCATATGAGACCCAAGAGGTGCAGGTCAGCACGCTGTTGCCGGGCTGGGCCTGGCTGTTGCTGGCCGCCGGGCTGGCCGTGGTGGCCTGGCTGATTGAGGGTCGCAAGGGCGCGAAGGCCTAGCGCCCGGGGGCGGGCCTAGAACGGTTTGACAACCACGGCCCACAGAATGGCAATCACGCCGATCACACTGATTTCGTTGAAAATCCGCAGGTAGCGGTCAGAGTGTTCAAAGATTCCGCGGCGGGCGCGGGCCACCAGCACTCCGGTCCACGTGTAATGCGCGGCCAACACGGTGACCAGCGCCAGTTTCAGGTGAACCCAAGGCTGGAACCCCCAAACCTGCCAAGCCAGCCACAGCCCGGTGATGACGGCAATCACGCCCAGGCCGGCGGAAAAGCGATACAGCCGATACGTCAGGTCGCCGGTCGGGCCATCAGCGCCAAGCCGGGCCCATTCACGCTTCCAGTAGATCAGCGCGCGTGGGACCGCGAAGATAGAGGTCATCCAGCCCATTACGCAGAGAATATGTATGATTTTCAGCCAATCCATGGCGCAATCCCTAGCCGGGGCTGCGGGTCTGGGCAAGGGGGCCAGTTCCTTGTTGTTGATTTGATAAATTGGTTATATCATTTTACCAAATAGGGTCTGCAGAGAGGGCACGCGATGGATATGCCGCAACCCAACATGGGCGTTATCGCCCGCAAGGCACAGATTCTGGCGCGTCTGGCAGAGGTTTTGCCCAAGGACGCCGTGATCGGCGATGCGACCGAGACGCGCGCCTATGAATGCGATGCTCTGTCGGCCTATCGCTGTGCGCCCTTGGCCGTGGTGTTGCCGCGGACAACGGCCGAAGTCTCGGCCGCACTGCGGATCTGTTGGGAAGAGGGCGTGCCGGTGGTGCCGCGGGGGGCGGGCACCTCGCTCGCCGGGGGGGCGATGCCGACCGAAGATTCGGTTGTCCTGGGCATCGCGCGGATGGCTGCGGTGCTGCAGACCGATTATGACAACCGCTATATCCATGTTGAGGCGGGGCGGACGAACCTGAGCGTGACAGGCGCGGTCGAGGCGGATGGTTTTTTCTATGCGCCCGACCCGAGCAGCCAGTTGGCCTGCGCGATTGCAGGCAATATCGCGATGAATTCCGGCGGCGCGCATTGTCTGAAATACGGGGTGACGACGAATAACCTGTTGGGCGTGACCCTGGTGCAGATGGATGGCACGGTTGTCACCTTGGGCGGGCCATGGGGAGAGCCTGCGGGGTTGGACCTGTTGGGGGTGGTTTGCGGCAGTGAAGGGCAGTTGGGCGTGGTGACCGAGGCCTGGCTGCGGATCTTGCCAAAGCCCGAGGGTGCACGGCCGGTGCTGGTGGGGTTTGACGCCAATGAGGTGGCGGGTGCCTGTGTCGCCGATATCATCCGGGCGGGCATCCTGCCGGTGGCGATCGAATTCATGGACCGGCCCTGCATCCGCGCCTGTGAAGCCTTTGCCAAGGCGGGCTATCCCGATTGCGAGGCGCTTTTGATCATCGAGGTTGAAGGGTCTGAGTCTGAAATCGCCGAACAACTGGCGCGGATCAGAGAGATTGCGATGCGGCATGATCCGGTGGAATTCCGCGAGGCGGCGGATGAGGATCAGGCCCGGCGGATCTGGCTAGGGCGCAAATCGGCCTTTGGCGCGATGGGCCAGATCAATGATTACATGTGCCTGGACGGGACGATCCCGGTGTCGGCCCTGCCCCATGTCTTGCGGCGGATCGGCGAGATGAGTGCGGAATTCGGGCTGGACGTGGGCAATGTGTTCCATGCCGGTGACGGCAATATGCACCCGTTGATCCTGTATGATGCCAACAAACCCGGCGATCTGGAACGGTGCGAGGCGTTCGGGGCCGAAATCCTGAAACTGTGCGTCGAAGTGGGCGGCTGTCTGACCGGCGAGCATGGGGTGGGGATTGAGAAACGCGATCTGATGAGCGTGCAATACGCTCCCGCCGATCTGGAGGCGCAGATGCGGGTCAAGGATGTGTTTGATCCTGGGTGGTTGTTGAACCCGGCCAAGGTGTTTCCGCTGGGCACCAGTGCCGCGCGCCGTGCTGGCTGAGAGCGCCGGGGGGCTGTCTGCCCCCCGGACCCCCTGAGGATATTTGTACCAAGATGAAAGCAGGACGGATGCAGCCGGAAAGCGAAGCGGAACTGGCGGAGATGGTGGTGCGGGCGCAGGGGCCCCTGGTCGTGCGCGGCGGCGGGACGCGCGGGATTGGCGCGGTTGACGGTGAGGTGCTGGAGACCGGTGGTCTGTCGGGGATCCGACTTTATGAACCGGCCGCCCTGACGCTGGTGGTGGGTGCGGGGACGCCGCTGGCGGTGGTGGAGCGCGTGTTGGCGGATGAGCGGCAGCGTTTGGCATTCGAGGTGCCGGATATGCGGGGGGTTTTGGCGCGACAGGGCGCTTCGACCATTGGCGGGGTGGTGGCGGCGAATGCCTCGGGCCCGCGGCGGGTGCAGGGCGGAGCGTGCCGGGATGCGCTGCTGGGGGTGCGGTTTGTCGATGGCGCGGGCACAGTTGTGAAAAACGGCGGGCGGGTGATGAAGAATGTCACCGGCTATGATCTGGTCAAGCTGATGGCGGGCAGTCATGGCACTTTGGGCGTGCTGAGCGAGGTGTCGTTGAAGGTGCAGGCGGTGCCTGAGGCAGAGGCGTCTTTGGTGATTGAGGGTCTGGATGATGCCGCCGGGCTGGCGGTGCTGCGGCGTGCGCTGGGGTCGCCCTATGACATCTCAGGCGCGGCACGGATGGCGGGGCGGTCACTGGTTCGGGTGGAAGGCATGGCGGGGTCGGTGGCCTATCGGCTGGGTCGGCTGCGGGCGCTGCTGGGGGCGGACTGCGCGGTCGTTGAGGGGGCCGCCAGTGCCGCGCTATGGCAAGATGTGCGGGATGTGTCACCTTTTGCCGGGCGTGACGGGGCGGTTTGGCGTCTGGCGGTGGTGCCGACTGCGGCGGCAGGGGTGGTGGCCGCCACCGGGGGTGAGGCGGTTTATGATTGGGGCGGCGGGTTGGTCTGGCTGCTCTTGCCCGAGGGGCAGGGGGAAGCCGTCCGCGCGGCAGTGGCCGGGTGCGGACATGCGACCCTGATCCGCGGTGCGGGCGCTGCCTTTGCGCCCGAGGCGCCTGGGGTAGCTGCCTTGGCAGCGGGCTTGCGGGCCAGGTTCGATCCGCGCGGCATTCTGAACCGGGGGATGATGGGCTGATGCAGACAAATTTTTCCAAAGCCCAGCTGGCCGACCCGGGTATTGCGCGGGCCAATGAAATCCTGCGCACCTGTGTGCATTGCGGGTTCTGCACCGCCACCTGTCCGACCTATCAGATTCTGGGCGATGAGCTGGATTCGCCGCGCGGCCGGATCTATCTGATCAAGGACATGCTGGAGAATGACCGCCCGGCGGATGCGCAGACGGTCAAGCATATTGACCGTTGTCTGTCCTGTCTGGCCTGCATGACAACCTGCCCCAGTGGTGTGCATTACATGCATCTGATCGACCACGCCCGCGCGCATGTCGAAAGGACCTATAAGCGGCCGTTCACCGACCGGGTGTTGCGGGCGGTGTTGGCGCGGGTGATCCCCTATCCGAACCGGTTCCGGCTGGCGTTGTTGGGGGCCAAGATGGCGCGTCCCTTTGCGCGCCTGATCCCCGATGCCCGGTTGCGGGCGATGGTGGCGATGGCACCGAAACAGGTGCCGGCGGTCAGCCGCAATGATGATCCGCAGGTGTTTCCCGCGCTGGGCGCGCGGCGGATGCGGGTGGCGCTGATGACCGGTTGTGCGCAAAAGGCGCTGAATACCGATATCAACGATGCGACCATCCGGCTGTTGCGTCGGCTGGGCTGTGAGGTGGTGGTGGCCAAGGATGCGGGCTGTTGCGGCGCCCTGACCCATCACATGGGCAAAGAGGCGCTGGCGCATGGCAGCGCGGCGGCGAATATCCGGGCTTGGATGGCCGAGAAACCTGCAGGTCTGGATGCGATTGTCATCAATACCAGCGGCTGCGGCACCACGGTCAAGGATTACGTCCATATGTTCCGCAATGGTCCCTTGGCCGCCGAGGCTGCGGAAATATCGCGACTGACAAAGGATATCAGCGAACTGCTGGTGACCCTTGGGCTGCCCGAGGGCGCGCCCAAAGGGCTGCGCGTGGCCTATCATGCGGCGTGCAGCCTGCAGCACGGCCAGCAGATCAAATCGGCCCCGAAAGACCTGCTGAAACGTGTGGGGTTTGAGGTCGTGGAACCCGCCGACAGCCATCTGTGCTGTGGCAGCGCGGGCACCTACAACCTGTTGCAGCCGGTGTTGAGTGCGGAATTGAAGCGGCGCAAACTGGCCACTCTGGCGGCAAAATCTCCACAGGTGATTGCCGCGGGCAATATTGGCTGCATGATGCAGATCGGATCTGGCACCGATGTGCCCGTGGTCCATACGGTGGAACTGTTGGACTGGGCCACTGGCGGGCCGCGTCCGCGCGCGCTGGAGGGGTAGCGTGGCTCGCGGGGCATTTGCCACAAATCTGCCTGATTTGGGCCGTAGCCCATCAGGAAACGCGGTGGAGGCCCAGTGCGGCGATTTTCCCTGATCCTTTGTGCGATTGGCGTCCTGGTGGCAGGCTCGGCCCATGCCGATGGCAGCGCCTTGGTTGGCATGCGCACGGCCAACGATGCCAAAGGCTGGCAATCGGTGGGCAAACTGGTGCTGGGCGAACGCGGGTTCTGCACCGGCACGCTGATTGCGCCGCAACTGGTGCTGACGGCCGCGCACTGCCTGTTTGACAAGGACACCGGCGCGCGCACGCCAGATTCGCAGATCTATTTCCAGGCCGGATTTCGCGATGGCCGGGCCGAGGCCTACCGCGGCGTGCGCCGAACGGCGGTGCATCCCGATTACATCTATACCGGCGAAGAAGAGATGGACCGCGTGGCCTATGATCTGGCGCTGATCGAATTGGATCAGCCGATCATGCTGCCGCAACTGCGGCCGTTTGACACTGATCATCCGCCGCGGATCGGGGCAGAAGTCAGTGTGGTCAGCTATGCGATGGACCGCTCTGAGGTGCCGTCAATCGAAAAGGGCTGTTCGGTTCTGGCCTCATCCGGGGCGGCGTTGGTGCTGTCTTGCGACATCGACTTTGGGTCATCCGGTGCGCCGGTGTTTGCGGTGGAAAATGGCGTGGCGCGGGTGGTTTCGGTGATTTCGGCCAAGGCCGAGATGGAGGGCAAGAAAGTGGCGCTGGCGGTGCCGTTGGAGGTGCCGTTGCAGGTGGTGCGCGATGAACTGGCGCGCGAGGCGGTGGGGCGCAAGCCGATTGCCGGGGTGACGGTGCTGAAGGGTGGCGACGCGGGCGCCAACTTTGTGTCACCATGAGCGGGCGGGGCCTGATGGCGCTGATGGTGGTGCTGGCTGCGACACAGGCAGGCGCCCAGACCACGGCGCTGGAGGCGCTGACGCGCCGTGACCAGCTGCTGGGCTGGGAAGCGGTGGGCCGCATTGACATTGACCGGGGTGGATTTTGCACCGGCGCGCTGATCGCCACCGATCTGGTGCTGACGGCGGCGCATTGCGTGCTGGACGACAAGGGCGCGCCGATTGATCCGGCGCGGCTGACCTTTCGTGCGGGCTTTGCCGCAGGTGTGTCGATTGCACAGGCACAGGTGGCGCGCACCGTGGCCGACCCGAGCTATGATGCGCTGACCCCGGTTTCAGCCGATAATGTGCGCCATGACGTGGCGATCCTGCAGCTGGCGCAGCCCATTCCGGCAGCGGTGGCAGCCCCCTATGCGGTGGTATCGCCGGGAAAAGGCGATGCGATCTCGGTGGTGTCCTATGCCGAAGGGCGTGAGGATTCACTCAGCTGGCAGCGCGAATGCCATGTGCTGGACCGCGCCGACAGTCTGATCGCGATGGATTGCGATGTGACATTCGGGGCCTCTGGCGCGCCGGTGTTTGACCGTTCGGGCGCGCGGGCGCGGATTGTCTCGATCATCTCGGCGGGCGGACCGACAGATAAGGGCAATATCGCCTATGGCATGGAGCTGCCGCGCGTAGTGCGCGAGTTGAAGGCGATGTTGCAGGCGGGCAAGATCCTGGCCGAGGCCGGGGTTGTGCCCGCACCAGCGGTGGCAAATGTGCCGGGCGTGCGGCGGATCGGCGTGGGTGACGGCAGTAGCCGCGACATCGGTGCGCGGTTCCAAAAACCGAAAGGCGCGCCCTGAGGCGCGGCCTCTGGGGTCTTGAAAGCCGGGCCCCGCATTCCCAGATCAGTCCTGTCCGGGTGCCATGATGGGCCCGGAGAGACCTGCCTGGCCCCCTGACAGGGCGGGCGTACAACAACATCGCTTTTGCGAAAAGGATGATGACATGCGTAGCTTTGATTTCGCACCCCTGTACCGTGCCACCGTTGGCTTTGACCGGGTGGCCGATCTGATGGACCGGGCTCTGATGGCCGATGGTGCCCAGCCCACCTATCCGCCCTACAACATCGAAAAGACCGCTGACGATGCCTACCGCATCTCTATCGCGGTGGCCGGTTTTGCGCCGGATGAGCTGTCGGTTGAGGTAAAGGAGGGCACGCTGCATGTGGCCGCCCGCAAGGCCGAGGCCGAGGGTGAGCGCAGCTATCTGCATCGCGGTATCGCCACCCGCGCGTTTGAGCGCCGCTTTGCGCTGGCCGACCACGTCAAGGTGACCGGAGCGGTGCATGAGCATGGCATGCTGCACATTGATCTGGCGCGTGAGATCCCCGAAGCGGCCCGTCCGCGCCGGATTGAGATTGCGCGACCGGCAGGTGAAGCTGCGGCGATTGAGGCCACGGCTGAGCCGGTGAACTGATCGTCTGATTCTGATGGTGTGACAAAGGCAGGGGGGCTTTGCGCCCCCCAAGGCTCATTGGTCCGCAGGACCAATGAGCCCACCCCCCCCAGGATATTTGACCCAAGATGAAGTCAGCGGTCCAGGCTTTGGGCCAAACGCATGAGGGTGATCGCCTCAACCCGATACCCATAGGGGTCGTCGCCGCGGGCCGACAGGGCCAGCTCTATAGCCTGATCCCAACCCCAGTCGCCCAGGTATTTCGATCCTTGCAAGAGCTGGCCAAAGCCCGCGATTGAGGCAGCAAAGCGGGCCTCTGTCGTGGCGGGTTCAGTCCCGATGATCGGGGTTTCCATCAGTTGGCTCTGGTCTGCACCGGGGGCTTTCCAGCGCAGGCGCAGAAAGCCCAGCTCCTCCGCGCCTTCGGGCGTGGCGGTGCCGTAGCGCAGCGGGTCATTCAGCAAGGCGTCGGATCCGGGGGCGGTGATCTCATAGATCGCGGTGACCTGCAGGCCTGCGCCGATTTCTCCGGCATCGACACGGTCATTGTTGAAGTCCTCGCGGTTCAGGGCGCGGGTCTCATAGCCGATCAAGCGATATTCGGCGACCTGGGCAGGGTTCCATTCGACCTGCACCTTGACGTCATCGGCGATGGTGTAGAGCGCCCCGGTCAGCTGATCGACCAGCACTTTGCGCGCCTCGGACAGCGTGTCGATATAGGCGGCCTGACCGTTGCCGTTCTGGGCCAGGGCCTGCATCGTGGCATCATCCAGATTGCCGCGACCAAAGCCCAGGACCGAGAGATAGGTGCCATCCTGATCGCGCTTTTTGGCGACATAGGCGGTCAGGCCGTCGGGGTCTGATATGCCGACGTTGAAGTCACCATCGGTGGCCAGCAGGATGCGGCTGACCTCGCCATCCTTCTGCATGGATTTGGCGGTCTGATAGGCCAGCTCCAACCCCTCGGCGCCCGCGGTCGATCCACCTGCGGTCAGATTGTCCAGTGCGGTCAGGATCTTGTCAGTCTCTGATGCGGGCGTGGGCGGCAGCGCCAGCCCGGCAGAACCGGCATAGGTGACGATCGAGATCTGATCCTCGGGGCGCAGGTTCGGCAACATCAGAGCTAGTGATTGCTTTAGGAGGCCCAGTTTCATCGGGTCTTCCATGCTGCCGGAAGTGTCGATCAGAAAGACCAGATTCAGCGCCGGGCGGTCGATCACAGCCGGAAGCGCGCCCTGCAATCCGATGGTGACCAGACGGGTGCCGGGGTTCCATGGCGTGGGCATCACCGACAGCGTGGTGCGGAAGGCCTGTCCGGCCTCAGGCGCGGGGTAGGCATAGGGGAAATAGTTGACCATTTCCTCAACCCGCACCTGTTCAGGGCTGGGCAATTGTCCGGCGTTCAGGGTCTGGCGGACCAGCGCATAGCTGGCGGTGTCGATGTCAGTGGAAAAGGTTGAGACCGGCTCTTCGGCGGTCAGTTTGACCGGGTTTGCCGGCGCGTTGGCGTAGGCCTCGGTGTTGTCTGGCACCTGGGGTGCGGGCTCAAATGCGGCGACAGAACCCAAGGGGGCACCAGAGGCGATCAGGCCGGGGGCGGCCTCTTTGCGGGTGCGGGTGTCTGTGGCCAAGGCGTCGGCGGCCTCGTCCATAACCAGCGGAGCCACCATCATCTCACCCTCGGCCGGGGCGGGCGCGGGGGCCGGGGCCGAGTCCAGCAGGGGCTGGTCGGGTT